>DBCB01000376.1:6523-7269 GCA_002303765.1 Planctomycetaceae bacterium UBA969 | reverse complement strand
CCAACCGCCTAAGCACAGGGAAAATAACAGACCTGCTGTTTCAACTGCAATTCATTTAACATCAAGGAAATATGATGCCGTACCTCCGCACCTTCATACTCTTGTTTTTAACCTCAATTCCAGCTCTTTTGCTCGCTGATGAAAAACTCAAGGGCATCGCTTGCAGATCGGTTCACCTAGGCTACCCTGCACCCGAAGGCAACTCTTTTTACATCGAGATGAAAATCCTTTCCTCCGCGCCCGGCACTTACTTCATGGCTTGCGGTTGGAACAAGGGGTACTTTGGCGTACAAGAACTTGCCAACGGTAAAAAAATCATTCTCTTTTCTGTATGGGACTCTGGGCAGAACGATCCCAAAGCGGTCGCAGAAGAAAAACGCACCAAGCTTGTTCATAAAGATGAAAAAACCCGCATCGGACGCTTCGGGGGCGAAGGCACAGGTGGGCAATCATTCTATGATTACGATTGGAAAATAGGCGACACCCTGCGCTTCCTCGTCACTTCCAAAGTGGAAGACAACCGTACCGTGTACTCCGGGCACTTCTTCCACTCCGAACAAAAAAAGTGGATCCACATGGTTTCTTTTTCCACCATCACAGGCGGCACCAACCTTAAAGGCTATTATTCCTTCGTCGAAGATTTCAAACGCGACAAAGTTTCTACCACCTTCGCTCGCAAAGCAGAATTCTTCAACCCTTGGATCAAAAACATCAACAATGATTGGCTGCCCATTTCTAAAGCCAAC
>DBCB01000376.1:5031-6498 GCA_002303765.1 Planctomycetaceae bacterium UBA969 | reverse complement strand
CCAACTTCACCGCTGATGCAAACCCCGTACTTAATATCGATGCTGGCACTACCGCCGGCCATTTCTTCCTGATCACCGGCGGCGATACCAATAACACCCTTAAACTTCGCTCCGTTATCGAAAACCCCAACCCAATTAAAACTCCTCCCGCAGACATTCCCAAATAAACGAGATAGATTTCGCACTTTTACTGCTAAACACCCTAAAAAACCTCACATTTTCAACGGTTTTTATCATTATCCAAGATTCAGCCGTTATGATCTCGCTTGCAATTGCAGTATTAACTATAAATACTTAATGTAGGATCGGGTTCTTATTGTTTTAAGTGACTTTTTGTCTGATCTAGCGAGAGGATTGCATGAGCTCTTTTGTTCCGATTCCATCCAGCTCGATTGGCTATAAATTTATTATGGGCATCACGGGCCTATTACTTATCGGCTTTGTGCTCGGCCACATGACAGGTAACCTTCTTATATTCATGGGCCCTGAAGCCATCAACGAATATGGGGAATTTCTGCAAACCATGGGTCATGGCGTACTCATCTGGGTTGCTCGCATTGGACTTGTTGCTATTTTCTCTATTCACATGACACTCGCTTTTGTACTTCGAAAGAAAAACAATAGCGCCAGGCCAGTTCCTTATGGTGCAGATGGTACCATTCAGGCTTCGTGGGCTTCCCGCCATATGATGCTTACAGGGATCGTAATCTTCTTGTTTCTGGTTTATCACATTGCGCATTTTACGGTTGGAGCAATAGACCCTGATAACCATAAGGAAGTAATTGCCCGCAATATTCACAACAAGTTTGATATTTACACGATGGTAGTAAGGGGCTTCCAGCAGCCATTGGTAAGCGGATTGTATATTCTTGCTCAACTCGCACTAGGGTTGCATTTAACCCATGGCGCAGGGAGCTGGTTGCAATCGCTTGGGCTAGCGCGGGGCTGGGTTCGCAATCTCGTTCTCCCATTAGGATATGGAATTGCGGGCATTATTGTTGTTGGCAATTGTTCAATTCCTGTTTCCATCCTAATGGGATGGGTAAAATAAGGAGAGGATCCAGGGACGATGAACCTAGATAGTAAAATTCCCGAAGGCCCACTCGAACAAAAGTGGGACAGCTTCAAATCAAATATGAAGCTGATCAATCCTTCTAACAAACGAAAATACAAAATCCTTGTTGTTGGCACGGGTCTCGCAGGCGCATCCGCAGCCGCCTCTCTTGCTGAACTTGGATACCAAGTCGAAACCTTCTGCTTCCAAGATTCGCCACGTAGAGCTCATAGCATCGCTGCTCAGGGTGGTATCAATGCTGCAAAGAATTATCAAAACGATGGCGATAGCATCTGGCGCCTTTTTTACGACACCATCAAGGGTGGCGACTTCCGCTCCCGCGAGGCCAATGTTTACCGCCTAGCCCAGATGAGCGTTAAAATCATCGATCATTGCGTTGCACTTGGCGTACC
>DBCB01000376.1:0-4923 GCA_002303765.1 Planctomycetaceae bacterium UBA969 | reverse complement strand
GGCCAGCAACTTCTTTTGGGCGCCTATAGCACCATGGCAAGGCAGATTGCCCAAGGCAGAATTAAATCGCACCCACGCACCGAAATGCTCGACCTCGTCACCATCGATGGCAGAGCCCGGGGCATCATCGTTCGCGATCTTCAAACAGGAAAAATCGAATCCTATGCTGGCGATGCTGTCGTGCTTGCAACTGGTGGCTATGGCCCCGTGTTCTTTCTTTCAACCAACGCGGTGGGTTGCAATGTTACTGCTACGTATCGTGCCCATAAGAGGGGTGCTTTATTTGCAAACCCCTGCTTCACCCAAATCCACCCTACTTGCATCCCTGTGACTGGCGATTATCAATCCAAGCTTACTTTGATGAGCGAATCGCTTCGTAATGATGGCCGTATCTGGGTTCCCAAGAAGCAAGGTGACAAGCGCAGCCCCGATCAAATCCCCGATGCAGAGCGCGATTATTTCCTTGAACGCAAATACCCAAGCTTCGGTAACCTCGCACCCCGTGATATTTCTTCCCGAGCTGCTAAAGAAGTTTGCGATGCAGGCAAAGGTGTTGGCGAAGGCGGCAGAGGCGTCTACCTCGATTTCACCGATGCCATCAAACGCCTAGGCGAAAACCTTATTCGCGAACGCTATGGCAACCTCTTCGATATGTATCATCACATCACCAACGAAAACCCCTACAAAGCACCTATGCGCATCTACCCCGCAGTGCATTATTGCATGGGCGGCCTATGGGTAGATTACACCCTGATGAGCAATGTCTCTGGATTGTTTGTTTTGGGTGAAGCGAATTTTTCCGATCATGGTGCCAATCGATTAGGCGCAAGTGCCCTTATGCAGGGGCTTTCAGATGGTTATTTTGTAGCACCTTACACTATCACGAATTATCTCGCTTCGACTAAGCCGGGCGATGTAACCACCGCTCATCCCGATTTCAAACGCTGCGAAAACGATGTGAACGAAAACATCAAAAAAATTCTTTCCATCAAGGGCAATCGTAGTCCGCTCAGCATTCATCGCGAATTAGGCAAGGTTGTTTGGAATGAAATTGGCATGGCTCGAAGCAGAAAGAGTTTGACCACTGCCCTTCAACAGATCCCTGCTATCCGCGAAGATTTCTGGAAGAATGTATCGGTACCAGGTTCTGGTGCAGAAATGAACAAGGGCCTCGAATACGCGCTCCGAGTTTCTGATTTTCTTGAGTTTGCTGAGCTTCTTGCTGAAGATGCACTCGCCCGTGAGGAATCATGTGGCGCACACTTCCGCGAAGAATATCAGACCGAAGAAGGCGAAGCAACGCGCAACGATCAGGACTTTGCTTTTGTCTCTGCCTGGGAATATAAGGGCATGGGCAACAAGCCGCACCTCCATAAAGAAGCTCTCACATACGATAATGTCCACCTTGCAGTGAGGAGTTACAAATAATGAAACTAACACTTAAAGTTTGGCGTCAGAAGAACCCCACCGACTCCGGGCGCTTTGTTGAATACCAAGCTAACAACATCTTCCCTGATATGTCTTTCCTCGAAATGCTCGATGTCGTCAACGATGGGTTGATGTCCAATGGACAGGAACCCATTGCCTTTGACCATGATTGCAGGGAAGGTATTTGTGGCAGTTGCAGCTTAGTAATCAACGGCAGGGCCCATGGCCCTACCCGGGGCACCACCTGCCAGACTTATATGCGCAACTTCACCGATGGCCAAACCTTGGTAATCGAACCCTGGCGTGCCAAAGCTTTCCCAGTGCTGCGCGACCTCGTTTGCGATCGCTCTGCCTTCGACCGCATTACCCAAGCGGGCGGTTATATTTCCTCGAATGTTGGGGGAGCACCCGATGGCAACGCACTGCCCATTGCAAAGGTAATTTCCGATAAAGCCATGGATGCAGCAGAATGCATCGGCTGTGGCGCATGTGTCGCTGCCTGCAAGAATGCTTCCGCAATGTTGTTTGTCGCTGCAAAGGTTTCGCATCTGGGGATGCTGCCTCAAGGCCAGCCCGAACGCACTGCCCGTGTTCGCAAAATGGTTTCGCAAATGGATGATGAAGGCTTTGGCGCCTGCACTAATCAATATGAATGCGAAGCGGCTTGCCCCAAGGAAATCAGTGCGGACTTCATAGCCCGCATGAATGGCGATTACCTCTGGGCTTCCGTCGCCCCCGAAGAATAAACCCAACGCTTTAAAAGTCAAACATCTTAGCGCCCCACACCGGGACCTTCGGGCAAGCTGCCTGAACTCCAGATCACCTTGTTGGCATGTTCATAGCCCAGCACGGTTACGCTACCCGCACGAATTGCAAAGTTGTAATTATTATAAGGCTGGCGGCTTGTACCAGTCTTCAAATACCCTAGTAAATAAATTGACAGAGATATTTTATGAAGATATAGTTAATTTGTTAAGAAGATGTATTCCGTTCGCCCATTTACTGAAATAATTCATTTTTGAGGGTGTTAAATATGAAGTCTAAATCATTCTTAAAAGCTTTCACTTTAATTGAGTTACTAGTGGTTATTGCCGTTATCGCCATCCTAATTGCCATGCTTTTGCCGGCTGTTCAAAAAGCCCGAGAAGCTTCAAACCGAACCACTTGCCAAAGCCAGATCCGCCAGATTTCGCTGGGGATAAGCAACTATGAAGCAACTTTTAGAAAATACCCCGGCTTAAGCACGCTAACTCTCCCACCATCGCAGATGAATGGGAATTCCAACACCAACGATTCCTACAACGGCAGTTTGTTTTTTCAGCTCCTTCCCTATTTGGAACAGGAATCTCTGTTTAAGGAATCGGTTGGAAACCTACCCTTGCTAACAGGAAACAATCTATACTGCACTTGGCAAACCAGCAATGTTGCCAATACGATTTTGCATAGGGCGGTTCCGCTCAAGGTTCTTTTGTGCGCTTCTGATGATTCTCATGTGAATGGAAAAGTAGGGTTGACTGGTACGGAATTTGGAACCGCATTAAGTACTTGGGGAGCGACCAGCTATTCTGCAAATTCCGAATTATTCGGCAATCGAGCCGAAGCCGTCGGAACAAATGGATTTTTCAAGCTGGCAAGTACCTACACAACATCGGGATTATCCAGCAAGGATGGGACCTCCAATACCGCTACTTTTTTTGAACAGCGAGCTACCTGCGGGCGGGGCGACTTGGTCATGAACAATGGGATAGGAAATGGCGCAGGCGCATGGGCGATGCCAGCCTATGTGGGCAACACTTTGCCCGGTGGATTTTTATCGCTCCACTTGAGTTTAAACGCTTCATTTCCCACCCCGGTTGCTTCCATCAATCCTTGGTTTAACCCTAGCCCGGGGAATATCACCACAACGACTATCATTCCTGGTTTTACACCTGCTCAAACTAGGGCCTCGGTAAATCTGAACACAGGCCCCGCAGGCACAATTCCTCAAGTTGCCAGATATACTTTCCCGTTTCCTGCTTTATCCAGAGATCTTTGCATTAAGGCATTGGGATCGGGCGGGTTGGCACAACCATTGCATGGTGATTCCATGATGATTGCCATGGGGGATGGATCTGTACGACAGGTTGCTTCAAATATTTCCATGCTGACATGGGTTTATTTAATCCGACCTGATGATGGGAATGTAATTATTCTTGATTTTTAGTACTAGCCAATCAGTGCGGACTTCATCGCCCGCATGAATGGCGATTACCTCTGGGCCTCCGTTACCCCCGAAGAATAAACCCAACGCTTTAAAAGTTAAACTGCTTAGCGCCCTACACCAGGGCCTTCGGGCAAGCTGCCTGAACTCCAGATCACTTTGTTCGCATGTTCATAGCCCAGCACGGTTACGCTGCCCGCACGAATTGCAAAGTTGCTGCCACATAGCGCAGGCAGGCCAAGCCAGGTTGCAATGATGAATCGTGAAAAATGACCATGCGAAAAGAGGGCGATATTACCCTCGAGCTTCGAGCATTTCTCGAGCAACTGCTGCGCCCTTGAATGCACCTGTTCAATGTTTTCGCCCTTGGGGCAACCATCTCGCCAAATATCCCAACCCGGGTGCAGCTTCTGGATTTCATCCGTCTTCAAGCCTTCATAAGCACCATAATCCCACTCCAAAAGCAGGGGTTCGGGTTGCACCTGCGATTCCAACCCACTGAGTTTTGCTGTGGTCATCGCTCGGGTCAGCGGGCTTGATAACACCGTACTGAAGTTCATCTTGCTTAGCCATGGCTTTAGTTCGCTCGCAGCTTTTTCCCCCTTGGCAGTCAAGGGAATATCAGTTAACCCGGTATGCTGGCCGCTTAAACTCCAGGCTGTTTCAGCATGACGCATAACCCATATTTGCTGGCGACTGGTATCGTTCACTAGATCAAACTCCTCTTATTTTTAAATCAGATTGCTTCAGACAAAACGTATGGTAGCAAATTAATTGGGGGGGTATAGTGCTTTCATACCATGCATGCCAATGAATACTCCTAACAAACTAAGCAATACACTGCTGATGGCATAGGCTATGGAAGGAAGAATTGCCCCCGCTTTAATGAGATTAAGCATTTCGAGACTAAAGCTAGAGAAAGTCGTAAACCCACCACAAAACCCTGTACCCAAAAGAAGATATGTTTCCATACGAAAGGAGGATGATTCTCTTTCAAGATAAAACTCTGCAACAATGCCCAGACAAATAGAACCTGAAACATTTATAATCAAGGTGGCCCAAGGAAACCCATCACTTACCCAGGGTTGGGCATTAACCCCTTTGCCCATAAGGAAACGAGCAACGCCTCCAACTGCGCAGCCCAAAGCCACCATCATAATCTGCAAAGCCATCGTTTAATCCTCGAGTTCCAACTCATAGGTGAAGTTATTGTGGGCTGAAGGTTTTTCTCCTTCAGGTACCACTGCAGTAATTGTAATCTTCTTTCCTTCTTTCTTGAAGGCAAAAGCTTTACC
>DBCB01000098.1 GCA_002303765.1 Planctomycetaceae bacterium UBA969 | reverse complement strand
CAATCACTTAAATCTAGGCAATATTTCATTTGCTCTAGAGTCGAATATTTTCCTGTTCCTGTGATTAACCTGCTTTTAAACTCAAATTTCCCAATTTTTAAGGGAGTATCCATTTTTAGCTCTTCTCCACTTCCCCCACCTACCAAAGTCACAACCTCAACATAATCGCCTTCATTAATAGCGGTATGACCATGATCTTTAAGCGGAATTACCTTTTTGTTTAATTCAACAGCAACTTTCCGACTTTCCAGCTTTAGTTGTGTTAACAACCCATCCACCGTGACCAAATCGGTTACATTTTGCTTTGCACCATTAAGAAAAATGTACATGGCCTTAGATCCTCAGGTCAATTTTATTCTTTATCTCAAAAACATGACGATATTTTTACAAGTCTTATCTATGGCATCATATGATAAACTACTGTTAAATAGATAGGAATTATTAATCACCATGTAATTGGTTATGTCTGGAAAAACTATGGCATCACACTACATCCCGCGCACCAAGGTCCCAACTATTGTTTTTTCAACTAGTAATCAAGCTGCAAGGCATATTGCACTTCAGATTGAAGAAATTATAAAACAGAACTTGGTTCAGGGCAAATTTACGGTTTTAGGCCTTCCAACTGGTTCAACACCTGTTGGTTTATATCGCGAACTTATTCGCATGCACAAAATGGAAGGTCTCGATTTTTCCAAGGTCATTACATTCAACCTTGATGAATATTACCCTTTGGATTCGACTCACCCTCAAAGCTATCGAAGATGGATGCGTGAAACTTTTTTTGATCATGTAAACATCCCAGATAATCAAATTAATATTCCAGATGGCACCCTAGCGTTTGAAAAGATTGAAGAATTCTGCATTAACTACGAAAAAAAGATAAGACAAGCAGGCGGGTTAGACTTACAACTCCTTGGCATTGGTAGAACCGGGCATATGGGCTTTAATGAGCCAGGTTCCACCCGTCATAGTCGAACCAGACTTGCCACTTTAGATGCTGTTACTCGTCGAGACGCTGCCCAAGCCTTCTTTGGGGAAGAAAATGTCCCCCTTCGTGCTCTTACTATGGGCGTCGGCACAATTATGGATGCCCGCAAAGTTATTCTGATGGCATATGGTGAACATAAAGCACCAATTGTTGCAAAAGCTTTAGAAGGCCCTGTTTCTGAAAATGTTACCGCAAGTTTTCTTCAAGAACATCAGGATGCAACTTATATCCTAGATCAAGCTGCCTCCAAAAGCCTTTCTGCAATTGATAGGCCTTGGGCGGTTGGACCTGTTTCATGGAATGATACTTTAATTAGGAAAGCTGTTATCGAGCTAAGCCTAAAGACGGGCAAAGGATTGTTAAAACTTTCCGATGATGATTTTCGTGAACATGAACTTTATGAACTTCTTAGAGAACATGGGCCTGCTAGCGTATTGGGCTTGAAGGTTTTCAAGCAATTGATGGATACCATTTGTAATGAACCAGCAGG
Organism: Planctomycetaceae bacterium UBA969; assembly: GCA_002303765.1. GTDB lineage: Bacteria > Planctomycetota > Planctomycetia > Gemmatales > Gemmataceae > UBA969. The sequence continues at coordinate 7,124 of DBCB01000098.1, read as the reverse complement.
AACGGATAAAAAAACCATTCTTGTTTTTAGCCCACATCCAGACGACGATGTAATCAGTATGGGAGGAACCTTGATTCGTCTTGTTGAACAGGGCCATAAGGTTTTCGTTGCTTACATGACCAGTGGAAACATTGCTGTATTTGATCATGATGCATGGCGCTTTACCGATTATGCTGCAGCTTTTAATAGTCTTTTCGAAATTGATGAAAAACAAACTCATCAAGTGAAGGAAAGAGTAAGAAACTTCCTTGATAAAAAAGTACCCGGGCAATCCGATACAGATGATTTGTTAAAAATTAAATCTCTAATTCGGGAAACAGAAGCTAGAGCAGCGGCACTTGCATGTGGCATACCCCCCGAACAATTAGAATTCATGAACTTGCGATTTTATCGCACAGGAACCATTGCCAAAGCACCTATTCACCCTGCAGATATTGACGACATTCAAAATTTGATTGCAAAATTGAATCCCTACCAGATTTATGTGGCAGGCGAACTATCGGATCCCCATGGCACACACAGGGTTTGCGCAGAGGCAATTTTCGAGGCAGTTCGACGAGCAAGAACCAAAGGTAATTCTTCTGAGATTTGGCTTTATCGTGGTGCTTGGGAAGAATGGGAACCTCAAGACTTAGAAAGAGTCGTCCCTTTAGGCCCGGAAGAACTTGAAAGAAAGAAAATGGCAATATTTCGCCATCAATCTCAAAAAGATCGCGCCATGTTTCCCGGAAATTCAGACCGAAGAGAGTTCTGGCAGCGGGCAGAAGATCGAAACCTTGGAACTGCAAGGATGTTTGATCAACTTGGCCTTCCCGAATTCTTTGCCTTGGAAGGCTTTGTTCAGTGGAAAGAATGATGATTTTTCATTACAACCATCATTCTTTACCCAGTTTGCAATTATAAGTAACCGGCATAATTGTTAACTGTATTCAATATTCCCACCATTTAAATAAATCTCCTTACGAATTGACCTTAATAGGTTTAGGTCGAATCTTACTTATTCCGAATTAATCAAAAGGAATGTGAATTATTATTGACTCCTAGCTTCAGGAAAATGTTCATGGACATTATGACTTTAGAAACTGCTGAATCCATGCTTCCTTTAGCAAGCAGAGTCGCAGAAGACTTAAAATGTGTATCTTCTAGGGTTAGGATTTTACGATCCGAGAAGAATTTCTATGAAAAGAAAAAGAATAAGCTCAATTGGAAAGAAAGAAGAAAAAGCTACGAAGTCACAGACGAACTGTATGTGACCGAAATGACCCTTGAAAACACTTTGATTGAAATAAAGAATATTGGGGTGGAACCTTTAGTTCCTGAACTAGGATTAATAGGTTTTCCTACGCTAGTAAATAATCGCAAAGCTTTCTTTTCATGGAAACCAGGTGAACCTTGTGTTTGCTTTTGGAATTTTGCGGAAGAACTAAATCGCAGGCCTGTTCCTCCGACCTGGTATCTTGAAGCAGGAATTGGAGAAAGCAGAAGAAAAGCTGCTTGATAATCCATATTTAATCTTGGGCTAACAAGGGTAAATATCATTAAAAGAGTCCGGGTTAAAATTTGCGGATTAAAAACTGTTAAAGATACCTTGGCAGCCGTTGATGCTGGGTGTGATGCCATTGGTTTTAATTTTTTTCCCAACTCTATCCGCTACATTTCAACAGATATCGCTTTAGAAATTGCCAATAATCTTCCTCCATTTATTTCTGTAGTTGCTGTATTTGCCAACGCTAATGTTACCCAAGTTGAAGAAGTCCAAAAAACCATTCCGCGGATTGATTATTATCAATTCCATGGGTCTGTTCCTGAATTAGATGTTCTTCAAAATAAGCCTTGGATTGGAACTTTATCGATTGATGATTCAATGAGCTTAGATTTTGTTCAAAACAAACTTGAATCAATTTCGAATCAAAAAATCCCTCCTTCAGTAATTTTAGTAGACACAAAAAGTAAAGGAATGTTTGGTGGTACTGGGATTCCGGGCCCGTGGGAGTTAATTTCAAAATTGAAGTTTCCTCGCCCTTGGATTCTTGCTGGCGGGTTAACACCTTTAAATCTTTCCAAAGCTATCAGTGTTACCAATCCATATTGCGTGGATGTTGCATCAGGAGTTGAAAATACTCTTGGTGAAAAGTGTCCAGTTAAAATGCTAGATTTTGTTACCAAAGCTATATGTAAAATTTCTTGATATTAGCTTAACTATTATTGGACGGATTCTTTAATTTAAACACAAGCAGTGCACAAAGTAGCCCTGCAAGTAAACCGCAGATTGGATAAGTAAAAGCAGCACTTTGAAACCAAGTGTTAAAATCAAAAATATTGATTTTCAAAAACGATTTGAATCCGCTTCGCACATAAAGCGCTAACAAATTTGCTAATAATCCTGATACCATTAACCCTGTATATAATTTCCAACCTGTGTTCGCAAAATACAGGGTTAAGTCCATAAAAACTCCTGTACACACAAGGCTAGTATACGCTCCCGTACCTGTACCGGGGCCTTCCGTAAGTGATTGACCAATAAAAGCAGTGATCAATCCAGAAATCCCCATAATAGCCCCTGCGGACCTAGCAGGCGCTAATGATAACCCTACCGCCATTGGTATCATTACCTTGATAATTGCATGACCTGGAATTCCTATTGATAACTTAAGGTTAGAAACAGATATGCCAGCAATTATCCCAAAACAAACAAGCAATAAAACACTGTAAGGATACTCAAGACCTCGAGCACCCGTCAGAAATTTGAAACGGCTTCTTGATTCGATTGTTGAATTATTTTGTAGAACGCCCAATTATATATACCTTGTTAAATGACCCGTTACGAATAAACACCCAACTCCTTTAATATATTAAAAGTAAGCATGAAACTACTACTTAGGATTGATTTAATGCCACAAGATAAAGATAAAAAAGACAGCACAGATATCCGCATGAAAGGCTTTAAAGAAAAAAAAGATGTCGTTGATTTTTTAACTATTATTGATGATAAAATTTCGCCATCAAAAAATTTTGAAGTCGTTTGTTTAAACAAAGCTGCAGGCAGGGTTCTTGCTTCATCAATTATATCAACCGTAAAAGTTCCAAATTTTAATCGTTCAGCAATGGACGGTTATGCGATTCGTGGGGAGGAAACCTTTGGGGCAGCAACATATTCACCCTTAGATTTTAAAGTCCTTGGCTTATCATTGCCTGGTAAACCTTTTGAAGGTTGCGTTACAGTTCAAACTGCAGTTCGGATTATGACCGGCGCCCCTATGCCTGAAGGTGCTGATTCTGTTATTCCCGTGGAATTAGCTCAAGAGGAAAACAAAGTTTTAAGAGTTATTGAATCTATTCCCCCGGGAAAAAATGTTGGCAGAATTGGGGAGGATGTCAAGGTTGGTCAAGAAATTTTAAATGCAGGTAGAAAGCTTCGGCCCCAAGATATTGGNNCTATTCCCCCTGGGAAAAATGTTGGCAGAATGGGCGAGGATGTCAAAATTGGGCAAGAGCTTTTAATTGCAGGAAGGAAGCTTCGCCCCCAAGATATTGGGATTTTATCTTCGATTGGAACTCCTTCAGTTTCTGTTATTAAAAAACCTGTTGTTGATATTTTTATTACAGGAGATGAATTGCTAAAGCCGGGTTCCATGCCCAAAGGATACCAAATTGTTGATTCTAATTCTGTGATGCTTGATGCTTTGGTTTACAGGGATATCCAAATTCATCCCAACATTATTTTTCTGGAAGACCGACGAGAATTAATTAGTGATGCGCTTTCAAAATCAAATGCAGATTTTATCCTAATCAGTGGTGGAAGTTCAGTTGGTCAGGAAGATCACGCACCTTCGCTTGTAAAAGAACTTGGGGAAATTTTAATTCATGGTGTGGCACTAAGGCCAGCTAGCCCTTCTGGAATGGGCATTATCAATGGCAAATATGTGTTTTTAATACCAGGAAACCCTGTGTCATGTCTTTGTTCTTATGACCTTTTTGCAAGCAGAGCAATTAGAAAGTTTGCAGGAATTAATTGCGAATTACCTTACAAATCAATATCTCTCCCGCTTGCTTCCAAAATATCATCCATGGTTGGGCGAATGGATTATGTTCGTGTGAAAATCAGCAACGGATTTGCAGAACCTCTTGCAATAAGTGGAGCATCAATGCTGAGCACCACAACAATTGCAGATGGTTTTTTGATGGTGCCGGGTGAATGCGAAGGTTACCCTTCTGGAGAGAATGTAAAAATCAACCTTTATGACTAAAAATATGAACGAATCAATCAATCAAAAACAGTTTCTCAATGTGATCGATCGCGATCTAGCGGAAAAATTATTCCAATCAGAATTAAATATGTCTGCTCTTGAAAGCGAAATTGTTCCTCTAGATCAGGTATTAGGCAGAGTTCTAGCAGTTGATGTTTACGCGCCGATTGATGTGCCTGGTTTTGATCGATCAAATGTGGATGGTTTTGCACTGAAGGCTGAAGATACTTTTGGCGCATCCGAGGATTCAATCAAATCATTAAAAGTTGGGGATGAAAACATAGTCACGGGTTTTCAGCCAAGAACAGTAGTTGAATTTAATTTAGCTCTACCAATTGCTACCGGGGGAATGTTGCCGAGAGGTGCTGATGCAATTGTTATGATCGAGCATACTGATTTTAAAAACGACAGATTGTTGATTAACAGAGCTATTGCACCCGGAGCTAACATTAGTTTTTCTGGAACTGATATAAGCAAAGGTGAAATCGTTTTACGAAAAGGAGAGGTTTTATCATCTCGGGAAACAGGGGTTCTCGCAGCACTGGGCATAAATATGGTTTCTGTTGTTCGGAAGCCTTTAGTTGCGATTTTCTCGACGGGGGATGAGATCATTGCGCCGGGTATGTTTTTGCCTCTTGGGTGTGTTTACGATAGTAACAGTACTGTTCTTGCTGATGCTGTGAGAGAACTGGGCTGCGAAGTAGTCTGTTTGGGAATCATTAAAGATAACTGGGAAAATTTAAAAACCACTCTGGATTCTTGCCTAAAATACGATGCAATTCTTCTTTCAGGAGGTACATCAAAAGGCGGTGGTGACCTTTCCTATAAAGTTGTGGCTGAACTAGGAAAACCGGGAATTGTAGCGCATGGCATAGCGCTAAAACCAGGCAAACCTTTGTGTCTTGCTGTTGTCAATTATCAGGAAAGAAAAATCCCGGTGGTAGTTCTCCCTGGCTTTCCTACTTCTGCAATATTTACTTTTCAAGAGTTCGTAGCGCCTGTATTAAAATGCATGGCTGGAAAATTAGTCAGAAACAAAAAAACAATTAAAGCGACTCTTCCCTTCAGGGTGAATTCTGAGCGAGGTAGAACGGAATTTCTGCTTGTAGGATTAGTTCAGAATAACACTAATGGAGAACCTGAAAAAACTATTAATTCTCAATACTATGCTTACCCAATGGGAAAAGGCTCGGGATCGGTTACTGCTTTTGCAAAAGCAGATGGGTTTATTGTGATACCCAAAAAAAACGAATACCTTGAAGCGGATGAAATTGTTGATGTTCACTTGATTGGGAAAGAAATCGAGCCTGCAGATTTGGTAATCATCGGAAGTCACTGCATTGGATTAGATTATTTAATTAGCAAACTCAGGGAGATTGGGATTACTGCTAAATTTCTTCCTGTTGGCAGTACTGGAGGGTTGGAAGCGGTAAAAAGAAATGAGTGCGATATTGCAGGTGTTCATTTATTGGATGAAAAATCCAACACTTATAACCAGCCATTTCTTAATAATGAGATTGAATTAATTAAAGGTTATGGGCGATTGCAAGGCTTTGTATTTAGGCCAGATGATCAAAGATTCGCAGGTAAAGATTTAGCCGCAGCAATTTACAGTGCTGTTCATCAATCAGATCTCTTGATGGTAAATCGAAACAAAGGCAGCGGAACCAGAATTCTTATAGACCGTTTACTAAAGAATGTACGACCCAGTGGTTATCTTGCAGAGGTAAAATCCCATACTGCAGTAGTTGCATCCATTCTCCAAAAGCGTTCCGATTGGGGGATCGCAATACAATCAGCAGTTGAAAATACTAACCTTGGTTTTATTCCTATTGCTGAAGAACAGTATGACTTTGTAATTCCTAAAAATAGGCTTAAACGCCCCGAAATTCTTGCATTCGTTAGTTTATTACGAAACGAAATAGTAACTAAGGCATTAAACCAATTTGGGCTCAAAACATAGGATTAATCATTGTTTAATGACACTAGTTTAACCCAACCCGAATTCTTACCCATATTTCCCAATAAAAGTCTTCCAGAAATGCCGATTTAAGCTTATTCTAGACACATGACTTTCATTCCTTGTTAAGGGATCCCGCCTTGAATAATCAAAAACTGCAACATTTGCATTCTACAGGCATAATTAGAAGAGAATTACTTCAAGTAGGCTTTTCAGGTTTATTCGGTTTAGGCATGGGTAATCTTGGGTTTACTGCTTCCTTAAATACTAAAAAGCCTAAGTCGGTCATTCTTGTTTTCCTTACCGGGGCATCAAGCCATATTGATATGTTTGATATGAAACCCGATGCGCCAGTTGAAATCCGGGGCGAATTTAAACCCATATCAACGAATGTTTCTGGGATCCAAATTTCTGAACATCTTCCCATGCTGGCTATGCGTGCCAATAAATATTCTTTAGTGCGAAGTATGGCACACAAAGAAAACAATCACTTAGTAGCAACCCATCACACTATAACAGGACATCAACAACCGGGCGGTTTCTTTGACAAAGTTGCTTCCAGAGATGATTGGCCTTCTTTTAGTTCTGCGTTAAATTACCTTAGACCCCGATCTGATGGTATTCCCAGCGGAATAAACCTACCCACCTTTCTCTTGGAAGGGCCTTTAACTTGGCCAGGTCAACATGCTGGATTTCTTGGGCCAAGGCATGATCCATGGCAAATTAATCAAGACCCTGCAAAACCTGATTTTAAAGTAGACAATGTTTCACTTTTCCCTGGAATTGCTATTGATAGGGTTAATGAACGAAATCTCCTGTTAAAGCAAGTGAACGATCAACAAAAAAATCTGGAATCTATTGCCTCTACGAAAAGGCTTGCTCATCAACAAGAACTTGCTCTTTCGGTTTTGGCTTCT
>DBCB01000113.1 GCA_002303765.1 Planctomycetaceae bacterium UBA969 | reverse complement strand
GCATCTTCTAACCAATGATGAACGCAACAAGGTTCCCCAATTTTCTGATGTTTGGGTTGATATAGGCGCCAAGGATAAAAAAGAAGCTGAAGGTTTGGTAATGAATGGGGATGCGATAACTGTTCGCCTTGGGTATTGCGATTTGTTGAATGGTTTGGCTTGTTCGCCTGGTATGGACGATAAGGTCGGGGTTTGGACGGTGATGGAGGCGTTGAGGTTGGTGAGTGAAAAAAATCCTAACATTGATATCCATTTTGTTTCTACAGTGCAGGAAGAAATAGGCTTACGTGGGGCAACTACAAGTGCGCAAGGGATTTTACCGCAGGTAGGGTTGGCGGTGGATGTTACCCATGCTACAGATACGCCCGGTACCGATCGCAAGAATTTGGGCGATGTTAAACTTGGAGCAGGCCCTGTGATTCATCGTGGCCCTAATTTTAATCCTAAAGTCATCGAGCGCATGATGGATGTTGCCCGAGATTTTAGTATTCCCAGTCAGATAAGAGGGATTCCGAAGGGGAGTGGCACCGATGCCAACGCAATGCAAACGGTTGGTGAAGGCGTTGCAATGGGTTTAATCGGGATTCCTAATCGATATATGCATAGCCCGGTTGAAGTCGTTAGTTTGAAAGACCTTGATTACTCTGCGGTTCTTCTCGCAGAATTTTGCCTTAGTATAAAGCCTGAGGATACTTGGATCCCTGAGTGATTGTTTTTGAATCACATCTTTTCTTTTGTTCTTTATGCAGTTTCTACAGCAATTGCACAGCTATATTCACTTTTGATGAACTTTCTCCTTTCTAATTCGTACTGATAATAAACAGTGATTTAGATGCATGAAAGGAGATCATCATGCAAGAAAAGTTCCTCAAGATTTATTCAATGCACCGCAATGCAGTCTGGTTGGCAGCATACTCTAGATGCTTCAATTTTGAAGTTGCAAACGATCTTACTCAGGAAGCCTTTCTACGCTACTGGCGCGAATTAACCCTTGGTAATGTCGTTACCTATGAAAGATCTTGGTTGTGCAAAGTTGTAAGAAACCTCGCTGAAGATTATTGCAAAAGTTCTTTTTATAAATATGGCACAATGGCGCCTGAAGTTTTTGAAAAGCTCGACTCCCACACGATACCTCCTGAATTGCTAATTGAGCAAGCGGAATTGTTTTGCAAATTCAATCTAACTCTTGGGGAATTGAATTTGAATGACAGGCAGATTCTTGAAATGAGATACACTCAGAATTGCAGAATTCTCGAAATCGCAAAGCAGCTTGGTTTGAAAAGCGCAACCGTGAAAATGAGGCTATTCAGGGCCCGCACCCGGCTTGCACATTTCTTAAAACCTTTAGGTTTTGGGTTGAACTGAACTGCAAAGCCATGAGCTTAAATATTTAGCATGTCAACTACGGTTCTTAGTCTTTTCAAGAAACTTAAGTTTGGTAGCACCCGCCTGAATAATATCATCTGATTGAAGCAGCGTTTCTTCCCGAACTCTTTTTTTGTTAAGATAAGTGCCATCTGGGCTATCGAGATCTGCAAGATAAAAACCGTTCTCTCTTCTGCGAATGCAAGCATGTTCGGGTGCGAGATTGCGATCGCCAAACAAGGCGATTTCGCAACCTTCTTTACGCCCAATTACTGAAACAGATTTTGCAAGGATTAATTCTTTACCTTGCCAGCGCCCGTTTTCAACCCGAACCCATGCTTCTTTAATCAACACTTGGGCCAACCCGATGAACAGGCCAATGCAAATTCCCAGAACAGAAAAACCAATGGCTGCGGGAGTCCAGAATATTCCTGGGCCAAACCGTGCCACCCAGAATAATAACACCGAATAAAAAATTCCCCCACCCAACAAACCACCCATTGCACCCCCAGCCATGCACTTCAACGCTTTGGATATAGCAAAGATTTTTGCTTGATTGTTATTCAAGGAAATTAGTATTTCGAATGTTGAAATAGCGATACCAATAAGTAGACCCGTGAATAACCATCCTGCAATAATGAGGGAGCTATGGATGTTGAAAAGAAATTCTCCTATGATCCCGCCAATAATGCCCCCCACGCCAGCAAGAATTGCAGCAACCAAGGTATGGCAAAATGTGAAAGTTAAGCTTCTGCCATTCCAAATGGAATCGAGCAGGCTTAATCCAGCACCAATAAGGGTACCTGCAAACATGCCTTTGTAAGCTGCTCGTAAAAACCCTTCTGAAGTGATGGATAGGCCTGCAGCCCAGCCCACATAGGAGCAAAGACCACCAATCAATGCACAGTAAATTACAAATAATCGAAGAGACACAGTTGCAAATCCTTAAGTTAGCCGAACACACCACCAAGAATGGCTTTACGAATTCTTATCTCAATTTCTTCCTTGAAGTTTTTTGATGACTGAATCTTAAAGGGGAAATCGCCTTCGGATGAAGGGGCTTTTAGTTTCCATGAAATCGCATATTTGGATTGGGAATCGCGAAGCGAGGTTTTAACGGAGCCTTCGATCAATTTAAACCCATCGGGGATGGTGAGGTCGAGGGTATCTTTTGATGTATGGCCTGAAACATATGCAGTGAGAGTGAATTCGCCATTGGGCGCAAAAGAGCCGCCGGCAGTAAGGGCTAGTTGGCCTTGGCCCTGACTACCCGCAAAAGTACCTAACCCGTATGAGTAACCGACTTCTCTGGTTTTGAATGGGAGTATAAGGGTGGGTTCCCAATACATGGTCACAGCAGAATCTGCAGGATTAAGGGTGTTGATTTTAGCAACAGGCACATCCCAAAGAGTAAAGCCTTCCTTGCATTTGTCGCCATCGTTTAGGATTTTCTCGAGGCGATAATCAGGCCAACATCCCAAAGTTAGCTTGGAGGGCTTTTCTAATCCGGGATTTAAAAGGCTTAGGTTTGCAACGGTTCCAGGGTTATTGAGATCATTGTTTTCAAGCGCCTGAAGAAAATCTGGAACACCTGCGCCGTTCATGATTTTGCTGGAGCTGCAAAGTTCGGAGTCACCGGGTATTAAAAAAGGAACCCCATCGTTGCTGCCAATGAAGGTATCTAAAAGGGTTCTGAATCCGATGGTGAGGTTTTTGTTGCCCCTGTTTTCGATTCTATAGCGGACAAGGACTGTGTCTAACTTGTTGGTTTGAGCCCCAGGGATAATTCGTAGGCTTTGTGTTATTTCAACAGAAGGGTTGGTCATTGCCCATACGGAGGTGTAGCCTTTGCCTAGGAAGGGTGCTTCGCTTTCTGCGATAAGTTGCTTCATTTTGAGCCAACGGCCGTTGTAGTGCTTGTTTGCCTCAAGGATGAATTCTTGTGATGCTTTTTCGCGGAATTTGAGCGGGCCCTGTCCGAAAAACCAATCGTTTCCATTAATGCGAGTGACGGAATTGTTAGTGAAACCATCAGAGTCGCGCATCAGCCTTTTAGCCTTACTGTTTTTGTCGGTTGGTTTTGTATGAATGCAAAAAGACATATGTGCTTCTTGGGTTCCTACATTGTTGGCTTTAGCTTTTCCGCCGGTTGGTTTGGCTGTAAGTCCCGCACCAAATGAAACCTGAGTGTCGGTTTCGTTAAAGGTAAGAAACACTAACGGATTCATATCCGGTTTTTCAGCTTTGAGCACTCTGGATATAGCTTCGTTTTTTTCCATGGGCTTTGAAAATGAAAGCACATCACGGGTAATTGCTATAAATATGCCCAGCAGTAAGAGTGAACCTAAAACAATCGCAGGCATCCCTTGGAATTTGTTAGGTTTTAATTCATTAAAGTCGGTGGCTTCGTCTAGGTTTAACGAGTTGCTTGATTCGGATCTGGAACTTTTTAATTCGGGTAGTGGAGGGGGTAATAACTTTGCAGATCCAAGTATTGATAAATAAATTCTGGGCCTAAATACCTTCCCGCCATTTGAGAAAATATTGATTCTGCCTTCAACTTGGCCGGGTGGAGAATCAGGTATAACAACTTCGACAGAAATTACAGCCCGATTTTTTTCTGAATCTGTTGGCTTGCAAATAATCCAAGGTGTATCGGAGGTGTTTGTTGCGTGTGCATAAACATGTCTTTTTTCGCTACTAAAGACGGTGAAGGCGAGGTTGATTTTGTCGCCCGGATAGCCTGAACATTCGTGTGATCTAGGTTCAATAAAAACTTGTGGCGCTTCGACTAACCCAAGGGCTTCAAAAAATTGTTGCACGGCTGCAACCCCTGAAGCAGCAGGCCCTGGAACCGGGTAAGTCCAACCGTTGCTTTTGTACCATTCCTGCACGGAATTATCTTCGAATAATTTCCCGGCATCTTTTGGGTTTACCTTGGCTAAGGATGCAAGTTTTCTTGGTGAAATTGCACCTGCAAGGCACCCTTTGGAAAATGGTAAGACGGGGACTTCTGCGGTGATTAATACTTCCCGGGATCCACCATTGGTCTCGATTGTAATTTTTGCGTTAAGTGGTTTGTCGGAAGCCCGGAGCCTTTTTCCTTGGATTCTTATGTGGAGTTTAAATTCATTGATGAAATGAAGGGATTTCTGGTTGGTGCCTGAACCATCGCCGAGGGTGATCCAAAAATCTGGGCATTCAATAACAGCAGAACCTTTAATCATTCCCAACCCGGTATTTTTTAGTTGAATATATAAATCTCGATCAGTGCCAGGTTTTGAAATACCTAGATTAATTCTTTCTATCTCTGTTTGAAGTTCTGGTTTTAAATCGATTGAGACGGGAAGACAATTGATCAGTTCGTCAACGCCCAAGTCTGCATCTGGGAAAACCCTGCATTTTTCAGCACGGACCGAAAGATCGGGCCTGCCGATCTTTTGGAAAAACCTTGCAAAAGATCCATCCTTGAGGAGTTTCTTTGATTCATCCCATTCATCGAGGATGGTTAAAACGAGTTCATCAAAGCTGATACATTTTCTGCCATCTGGAAAAACAAATGGGATTGCAAGTTCGGGGTTTTTAGTGGGTGAGGGATTGTTTGAGTTTTGTAGCAACTGGCCATCGAAAAAGCAAAAGGATGCTTCTAATGGATTGGCGTTCCCACATCGCTTGCAAGTTAAAATCATCAATTATGTCCGGGCGTTAAAATTGATTCATACTGTTTTAGCCGATGATTATCTCAGTTTATCTTATCCTGTAATTTGTTGTGAAGCGACGGTTATAATTAAGAAATATGCAAAGCTAATGATCAAGGATCGTCAGTGCTGTTAGAAGCTTGGTAGGGGGTGCGATAATAAAAGAAAAGCCAAGGCAAGTTGCCCTGGCTTTTTAGATTGAATAGCAATCACAATTATTTGGATTCTAAAACCCAGATATTGCGGAAATAAACAGGGTTTCCATGGTTTTGAAGCTGGAAGGACCCTGCATCTTTGGTTTCGGGTTTACCACCACCTGTAGAGCCCTTGAATTGAATCTTGTCATGGATTTTGATGCCGTTGTGGAAAATCGTCGCTTCAGCGGGAGCAATTTTTTTACCAGCTTCATCAAACTTGGCAGCTACATAATTAATATCGTAAGTCTGCCAAACAAGGGGAGGAAAACAGGCGTTAACGCTAGGTTCGAACTGGGTGTAGATGCCGCCACACTCGTTGTTTTTGCCTTCAAGACCAAAACTATCAAGGATTTGCACTTCGTAGCGGTCTTGCAGATAAAGGCCAGAATTACCACGGCCTTGGCCTGAAGCCTTTGGCATGTAAGGAAGCCTGAATTCCATATGCATGGTAAAATTGGTGAACTTTTTCTTGCTCGAAATTCCATTGTTAAGGAGGTTGCCTTCGACAAGTTTGCCGTTATTCCACTCGTCTGCATTTTTGCCATCAAATAGAACAATAGCGCCCTCCGGTGCGGCTTTCCCAATACTTGGGCTAGTGCGTTCGACTTTGGCCATTGCGAGATCGAGTTTCATGTTGTCTTTGATGCTGAGTTTGCCATTTTGAATGGTGCCTGAAATATCTTTCCCTGTAATTTCAACTTTGCCATCTTTGGTTGCAGCGTTAAGGATCATTGGCTTTACGGAAGGATCGAATCCTGCTTGCCCGGGTAATCCGCCGGTATGAACTTTTATCATGAATTTGCCATCACCTTTGGCAACGACTTGTGCACCAAACTTTTTAGAACCGGAATTAAGGGTAGCGGATCCTTCGTATTCGCCTTGAAGGGCAAAGTCTGCGCCTGCTTTGGTGGCATCGGTTTGGCTTAAGTCTTGGGCAAAGCCGAAAGAGAAAACAGCAAAAGAAGAAGCGAGAGTGAAAGCAAAAAGACGTGACAAGTTCATCTAAAATCTCCGTAGGTTAAAATCGTGGGCAAGAAATAATGTTTTATCACAGATTGCAGAGTCTGCCAGCAAAAAGGCATCAGGAATGTGATGTTTTGCGAAATTAGTCGGAAGAATGGAAAGAGCAATCAATCTGGAGATTCCGGCGGTATGCTGCGGAGGATTTCCCTGCGCCAATCGAGTTGGTGAACCGGCCAGCCCGCAACTTGCCAACCCTGATCGTTTACTTTTTTGGGCCTACTGTTCTCATGAACATAATTCAAAACCATGGATTCTGTTTGAGAAAGAGTTTTAGGTGGATTACAGCAATTACTTTTACGCTTAAAGATGTGGCCATTGTCCACAATGGTAATGATGCATGGGTTATCGAGGTCGAGCATTCGCAAGGCGATAATTTCGTAAGCGGCGGTTTTGAAAATGCGTTTAAGTTCAATTAAGTCGTAATCCGACGCTAAAGCATTGCTTTTTAGCCAATGAGTAGGCACAAGAATGCGCTGTGCAAGAAGGTTGATAAAAGAAATACCAAAAGCAGTCTGGTTGCCGTTAAGCTTTTCCCAGCGAATCTTGGCTTCTTTTTGTAAAGAGCTAGCAAGCGTTTGGGCTGCGAGCCATTGTTTTTTTACATCCGAACTTCCAGCTTCTTTCGGATCGAAAACTTGTACAGTTTTTTTTGAAGGGATGCTTGGAGCTTCTAGTTCAAGTAATTGCCAAGCTTTGCCATTGATGAGTGCATCAGCGTCGATGGGAGGTTGATGCAAAGAAGCTTTTGCCATAAATTCTTGAACTAAGTTGTCCAGTAAAGCATGGAGGTCATGGATTGGGTTGTCATTCAAGGTTGTACTCCTTCCATTGGCATATATATACATAAGTACAGTTGCTGGTGTTTAGAGGCAAGGGGAAATGTTTTATAATGAGGGTAGAAAATGCTTGACCTTTGAATTGAGTAGGTTAATATGATTGTGAGACGCAATCTCAACAAGGTTTGGAACTGCTGATAGTATGAATGATATTCCTTTAGCTATGCTTGAATCTGGCGAATGGGCCGAAGTTACGGATGTTTCGGGTAATCCGAACATTGTATCGCGCCTTTCCGAATTAGGTGTGATGAATGGCTGTAAACTTTGCATGTTACAGCAAGGTCAAACTTGTTTGCTCAAAGTTGGTGAATCAAGGCTGAGTTTAGGATGTCTGTATTCTGATTGCACGATCATGGTTCGCCCGGTTGTTTGATTTCTTCCCACCAAAATTTATCTACCTTTTCTGCAGAGATCTTTTTCATGCCAACGCTTGATCAAGTCCCTTTAGGGTGCAAGGGCATTATTTCTTCCATTAAGGGGGAAGATGCAACAGCCCAAAGATTGATGGAAATGGGAGTCATTGAGGGTGAGCCTTTTGAATTAGTTGCTTCCGCACCCATGGGCGATCCCTTGGAAATTAAAGTGCAGGGTTACCGTTTGAGTATTCGCAAGTCTGAAGCGGCTCGAGTTTTTGTTCAAGTTTCCTAGATGGTTTTTCTACCCATGAATGAAATCACCGCACCTGTAAAATCTTTTAGAATCGCACTGTTGGGAAATCCCAATACGGGTAAAACCACTTTATTTAATGTGCTTACCGGGCTTAATCACCGAGTGGGAAATTACCCGGG
Source organism: Planctomycetaceae bacterium UBA969 (assembly GCA_002303765.1). Taxonomy (GTDB): domain Bacteria; phylum Planctomycetota; class Planctomycetia; order Gemmatales; family Gemmataceae; genus UBA969. Next base: position 3,461 of record DBCB01000113.1, on the reverse strand, counting down.
CGTTACGGTTGAAATAAAAAAAGGCAGCTTTGTTCATCAATCCAATACTATTGAAATTCTGGACATACCCGGAACCTACAGCCTTGCGCCTCGCAGTCCTGATGAGCTTCTTTCCGTCGAATTAGTTCTAGGATTAAATCCGCTGGAAAAGGTGCCCGATGCCTTGCTGGTAATTGCTGATGCTTCAAATCTGGAAAGAAACTTATATCTTGCAACCCAGGCTTTTGAGACCGGTTTGCCTGTGATATTAGCATTAAGTATGGTGGATCTTGCCAATGCTTCTGGGGTTAAGATTGATTTCAAGAAGCTTTCAGAAAAATTAGGGATACCTGTTATTGCGATCCATGCTTCAAAGCGCAAAGGCTTGGATGAGCTAAAAAATGCCATTGTTTCATTACAAACTGAAAAGCGAATGCCCCCAGTGCCTGTGTTTTCGCAAGATGTGATCAGTAACAGAGCAAAAATTCTTGGCCTTCTGGGTGATAAAGGTTCGCTGTTTCTTGCAGGGAGATTGCTCTTTGAAACTGATGGGTTCCTTGCCCAGCAACTTGAACAAAAATTATCTCTCAGCCTCACTCCTGCAATTTTGGAAAGCAGAGAGGCCCTTAAATCGCTTGGAATTAATCTGGTTAGCATCGAAGCTAAAAGCCGCTATGCCTGGATTCGCGAAATGGTGCAACCTTGCATAACTAAACCCGAAAGCAAGTTGACTGGGTTTACAGATCGGGTGGATAGGATTCTTACGCACAAAGTCTTTGGTATGTTCTTTTTCTTTTTGATCATGTTTTCAATGTTTACAGCTTTATTCGTTCTGGCAAAACCATTGATGGAATGGATAGGCGAAGGGAAAAGCCTTGTAGGGCAGGGGTTGGAAAGTGTTCTTCCTGATGGGATGTTGCGAAGTTTGCTAGTCGATGGGTTGCTGGAGGGCGTTGGGGGCGTCGTGGTTTTTTTGCCCCAGATTGTAATCTTGTTTGGTTTTCTTTCTGTTCTTGAAGATTGCGGCTATATGGCGCGTGCTGCATTTTTAATGGATCGAGTGATGGCGAAATGCGGGCTTAGTGGGAAATCTTTCATCCCGCTTCTTTCTTCCGTGGCATGTGCTGTTCCCGGGGTGCTTGCAACTAGAGTCATTGAAGATAAAAGAGACAGGCTTGCGACTATTTTGGTTGCTCCCCTGATGAGTTGCTCTGCACGACTACCTGTGTATGTGCTTTTCATCGGTGCATTTTTGACCGAGGGTTATGGTTGGTGGTTTCCTGGACTTGTGCTTTTTTTAATGTACGGGATTGGCTTTGTTACTGCACCACTTGCAGCGATGCTATTTAAAAGCACGATACTAAAAGGGAAGGGGGCGCCATTTTTAATGGAGCTTCCAGTTTATAAGACGCCTTCTTTTTCAGTTGTTTTTGCGCGAATATATGAGGCTTCGTTGTCGTTTTTGAAAAGAGCGGGTACCTTAATCGCTGCAACCATGGTGCTCATCTGGGCTGTTTTATATTTCCCTTATGTTTCTTCGACAGGTGAGAATTATCCCGAACGCATTGCTGCGACCGAAATTAAGGCGGAGCAAGATGCTCTTTTATTAGAATGGAAAAAGAATAGTTTTCTAGGCAGGGCAGGCCGATCCATTGAGCCTAGTGGTCAAACCCCTAGGTTGGGATTGGCGCATTGGTGTTGCTACGCTTGCCAGTTTCCCCGCAAGGGAAGTGGTGGTAGGAACAATGAGTATTGTTTTTGGCCTTGGTAAAGATGCGGAAGACGAACAACAACTTTTGGAAATTCTCCAAAAGGCACGCTGGAATGATGATCCAGATCAACCTTTGCTTTTTAATGTACCTTCTGCGCTTTCTTTGATGGTCTTTTTTGCACTTTGCTGCCAATGTGGTTCTACCCTGATGGTCATTAGGCAAGAAACAGGTACTTGGTTCTGGCCTGCTTTTACTTTTATCTACATGACGAGCCTAGCTTATATAGCAGCTTTGTTAACTTTTCAGGTTGGTATGCTATTCTTATAGAAGGCAATAAGTTCAGAGGTATTGCAATCATGGATTGGCAATCTGTCGCAGTAATGATCATCGTGGTTTTTTCTGCCTGCTATCTGGGTAGAAAGATGACGAGCAAATCCGGATGTACAGGCGGTTGCTGTGGCGCCAAGCCTGTGGAAAAACTTCGCTCGGAAGAATACTGGGTAGGAGAACTTAAACTTCGCTCAGGAATCAAAAGATAGAGAAGTTGGTTTAACTTGGGTTGTTCACGCCTTTTAAGTTGTTAGCGTTGAATGACATTTTAATTCAAAGTCGTCAAATCTCTGCATTGCACCTTTGCTGAAATCTTGATAGCCTCCCGTGGGAAATTCTGGCACGACGCCAGAAAATAGGTCGAATAATTAATGTGGGGAAGGACTCCCATGCGTTGCTTGGTCACTGGTGCTGCTGGTTTTATTGGATCGAATCTTTGCGAACAGCTTTTAGACTTAGGTCATGAAGTTGTTGGTTTAGATGCTTTTATCCCTTACTACCCGCGCGAAATTAAACAAAACAACTTGATTTCTCTCAAAACAAGAAGCAAATTCACATTCCATGAACTGGATTTGCGCGAAGACAATCTGGCTGATGCCACTAATAATGTCTCTGTTGTTTTTCATCTCGCAGCCATGGCGGGCCTGGTGCTTAGCTGGAAAAATTTCAATCTCTATTCTTCTTGCAACTTGCTAGCAACCCAAAGGCTTCTCGACTCCTTACGAAACGCTGAGTCATTGAAAAAATTTATTTATGTCTCTACTTCATCTGTGTATGGCAAGTTTAGCTCGGGCAATGAATCCATGCCCACCAAGCCTAGTTCTCCTTATGGTGTAACTAAGTTGGCTTCGGAAAATCTTTGTCATGCTTTTAGAGAAGAGTTTAATCTGCCTTTGTCCGTGCTAAGGTATTTCTCTGTGTATGGCCCAAGGCAGAGGCCCGACATGGGCTATAATATTTTCATCAAGGCAATGCTTAATGGCGAAACTATAACTGTTTATGGTGATGGCCAGCAATCGCGTGGTAATACGTATGTTTCTGATTGCGTTAATGCAACGATAGCAGCAATCAATTCGCCTGATGGCGAAACCTACAACATAGGTGGTGGCGAAATAGCCTCGGTGTGGGAAATCATTGAAAGGCTCGAAAAAATCACAGGTTGTAAAGCCAAAGTTAAACTAGAGCAGGCTCGTGCTGGTGATCAGCGATCTACAGGCGCGGATATTTCCAAAGCCATCCGAGATTTTGGCTGGCAGCCTCAAGTGTCTTTGGAAGAAGGATTGACCAGGCAGGTAGCTTGGCAAAAATCTTTGTTAATTCGAAAAGCTGCTTAAATTAAGAATCATATCCAATTCCCTTCAGTAGATCTTTTGTTAACACAAAAGGCTTGTTTGGGATTTTGTTTAAATCAAAAAGCGGCATTAAATCACGCAGGGTGAC
>DBCB01000167.1:904-10909 GCA_002303765.1 Planctomycetaceae bacterium UBA969 | reverse complement strand
AAAAGGAGCAGGCCCAGCGCCGGGGGATTTACTTCCGCCGCTCATCACAATATTTGTGATGGTGACTAAGTGGGGGAAATCAATGTATTGACCAAAATGGCTTAATGGGAATATGATTTGGCTGCGTAGTGTTGGTTAGTTAATAAGAGTGGGTGTAGCGTTAGTAATGTTAAATGAAGCAGTGGAAGAAAAAACGTTGCCTTCGATGGGGTCGCAAGTATTTATCTTGTTGATTTTGATGTTGTTGGTTGCGGGTTTGCGAGCCTGGCAAATAACTCATACGGAAGTAGCAGCGCGCGATAGTATTGGATTTATTCGCTATGCGTGGCTGCTTGAAAACTCTGCAGATTGGAAGTCGGTGGTCAAAGATGCGCAACAGCACCCTGGATTTCCTTTGGCAATTCATTTAGCAAGTAAGCCAGTTCGGTACTTTGTAGATTCGGATTTGCCATTGGCGTATCAGCTAAGCAGTCAATTGGTTTCCTCTTTTTTTAGTGTGTTATTAGTTCTGCCATTGTTCTACTTGGCATTTGAAATCTTTAACATCAAGGTTGCGATATGGTCGGTGTTGTTGTTTGAATTCCTGCCTGCGATAAGCAAGGTGTTGGGGGATGGTTTGTCTGAGGGGATGTTTTTATTTTTTGCAGCGAGTGCTCTGGCTTGTATTTTAATAGCGTTTAAAACTGGGCGAGTGACAACATGGTTTTTTGCAGGGCTGTTTTCTGCGTGTGCTTATTTGGTTAGGCCCGAGGGGATGATAATTGTATTTGCATGTTTTGTGGTGATGTTGGGGAATATTGTTTTAGGGAAGTTTAATGATTCGAAATCCAAAATGAAGCTGGTTACAGGTTTGGCCGGGGTGATGCTAGGGTTTTTGATATTCGCATTGCCTTTTATGTTGACGATTGGAAAGTTGACGACGAAGCCCACAGGGCAGAAAATACTTGAGAAAATTGCTGTATTGCAAGTTGAAGCAGATAGCCGATTGGCTTTACTGAATGGACCAGAGTCTGTGATGGGTATTTTTGATCAAGCGCCCTTGTTTTCGAGTTGGTGGGAGGGGGAAGATAAAGGGCCTGCGGCACGGTTTATGTGGTCGTTCATGGTGCTTGGGGATTCGTATCTAAAAGGATTAAATTACCTTGGTTGTGCTTTTGCATTGGTAGGGTTGTTGATGACGCCTAAGGGGTTGTGGTGGAAGCCCGGCGTCATAGTTGTTGTTATTTCCTTTGCAATTTTGAATGTAGCTTTTTATCGGGTTGCGTTGGTGATGGGTTATCTTTCGGAGAGGCATGCGATGCTGGCGCTAATGTTGGTGGTTGTTTGGTCGGCATATGGCGGTGTTGTTTTGGGTGATACGTTTGTTGGCTTTTTTAAAGAGTCGCAGATTAAGGTTGGCCTAGTTAGGTTAAATCATTTCTCGTTGCTGTTGATATTATTATTGGTGCCTTCGGTTTATAAAAGCATGGAGACATTGCATTATAACCGCGAGGGTTTTAAGCAAGTTGGGAAATGGCTTGCAAGTAATTGCAAGGAAGGCGACTTGGTGGAAGATGCTTTTTGTTGGTCTCATTATTATGCAGGCAAAGTGTTTTTAGAAGGGAAATCGGGTTTGGTTGTTTCTGATCCCCTAGTGAAGTATGTGATTGTGGAAAGATCAGGCAATCCGCACCTTCGGTTGCAGACGCAGAATGAAGAATCATTAAAGGCGCAAAAGGGTAAAGTGGTTTATGATTGGCCTTGCAGGCGTAAAGGGGCTAATTCGACCGTGTTGGTGTATGAGGTGCCTGCAAGTTAGATATCAGTTAGCAGCGGGCGCTTGATATGATTTGTTTTTTTCATACCAGAAAAAATGCAGAGCAATTAAAGCAAGAATCGGCGGAATGCCTGCGATGATAATACCCCATGTGTATGCCTGCCCTTGAGCGAGTTTGCGCGCTTCATCGATAGCAAAACCATCGGAGATAAAGCTTGCGAAGTAATTGTTTTCAGTTCTTTGAATGAAATACCCCGCGCTGATTTGCATCACAAACATCCCAACCCAATTCAAGCTGCCAAGTGCTCCGGTGATTTTTCCCTGATGTTTCACCGTTAAATCTTGGCTAAAAGAATAATAGCTGGGGAAAAGTGCAAGGGTGGAAAATCCGATCATGATTAAAACTACGAGGAATAATGGCCCTGAGGGCATGAAAGCAGCAGGTATGCTAAGTAAAGTGAAGAGCGAAAAGAAGCCGTAAACCCATTTTCGTGAATTGATGACGCTTGCACCTTTACTGACCAAGAACAATGTTAGGAATCCTGCGGTGAGTGCACCCGCATCGGATGCAAGATAATAACCCGAAGAAAACCAATTCACTTGGGATTCAGTGTAGCCATGGGCTTCTCTTAGATAAAGTGGCAGCCATGCTCTTAGAAAGTGCCAGGTTGAATTGATTGCAAGAACCATGAATTGAAGAACCCAGAACCTTCGGTCAGAGAGTATTTCGTACATAGCTTGAAAGCTTGATTTTGAATTTTCTGAAGCGAAAGATTCATCACTAGCATTAAGAGAGATATCTTTGGTGACGATACTCCAAAGAAGAATCCATAAAAGGCCAATGAGCCCAACAATAAGGAAGGTGATACGCCATCCTGCAAGGTGGGCAAGCGTACCAGGTAATTGGCTATGAAGGCAAAGTTCAACAATAATTGGTGTGATAACAGCGCCCAAAGCTGCGCCACTTTGTAGGATGCTGTTACCCATGGTTCGTTTGGATGGTGCCAAAAGCCTTTGGGTGGTGACAAGAGCGCAGGGCCAGTTAGCTGCTTCGAAAAAGCCAAGAGCAGCCCTGCAATACAGCAATTCTTCTTTATCCCGAGCTAGGCCCGTCATAAAGCCGGAAAGGGACCAGAAAAACACCATAAGTGGGTAGAGGAATTTGACTGAAACTTTATCGACAATCAGGCCTGTGGTGATGGCGCCAACAGCAAAAGCGAGCCCGAACACACCTTCGATTTTTCCGTAGAAATCTTTCTGGAAGTCAAAATCCACCATGATGCGGCTGATGGTTTGGTTGAGGGTAAGCCTATCCATGTAATTAATCATGGTGGCAAGCAGAAGCAAACCGCAAACTATCCAAGCTTTATTTGCAGAAACGCCATTATTGCTCATATAATATCCGGTGGGTGAAGCTTAATTTCAGATAATTTAGCATGAATTTTATTCAATAGTGAAATAAATATTGTCTTTTCGGTGAGAGCGTGTGGATTAGGGTTATAAATGCATGCTTTTTAATCAAATACCGCTTATTAGCAGACAAAAAGAAAATATTTGTACAAGTTTCTTGTATGATAATTGAAATACAAGCGTTTTAAAGTGAAGATGATTGAGAAGAGGCGAGTTATAAATACGCTAGGGCTAGCAAAGAAGAGTTAGTTTTAATTGAGGAGCCTCTTTTTGAATACGGAACTTACAAAGGAAATCAGGATGGAAATTCCAGGACCATTGGATCGTGCGCTGATATGTGCCCGAACTGCAAATGAAAACAAGGCCAAGGATATTCTGGTTTTGGACATGAGGAAAATCACACCTCTTTATGATTATTTTGTAATATCCACCGGGGCAAGCAGAAGACAGATTCACAGCATTGCAGAAGAAATCGACGACCGGATGAAGAAGGTTGGAGATAAACGAATAGGCCTTGAAGGATATGAAGCCAGCCGCTGGGTGGTGCAGGATTATGGCGATGTAGTGGTACATATATTTGATAAGGATGCGCGGTTTTATTTTTCGTTGGAAGAGTTGTGGGCCGATGCCGCACGAATCGATTGGAAACAAGACTAGCGTTAAACTTACCTAGAACATTAAAGTTTTATGTCATTTGAAAAACCAATCTAATCATGAATTTCCCTGTATTTATTTCGAAATATATAGAAGAAGCATTAACCAAAGCAGGCTTTGCTTCTGTGGATGCATTATCGCAAATCAAGGCATCTGCGGATTCAAAGTTTGGGGATTACCAGTTCAATGGCTCGATGGGGTTGGCCAAAGAAGCGAAGGTTTCACCACGGAAAGTTGCTGAAAAGATTGTTGAATTCTTTGCCCTTCCAGATGTTTTGGAGCCTGTCGAAATTGCGGGGCCTGGTTTTTTAAATCTGCGCATCAAGCCTCAGTGGCTTTCAGAAAAAATACAAGAGATGGCTGCAGACCCTAGGCTAGGGGTGCTTAAGCCTGAAAAAGTTAAAACCTTTGTAATCGATTTTAGCTCTCCGAATGTTGCAAAACCCATGCATGTGGGCCATCTTCGTAGCACCATCTTGGGCGATAGCCTAGCGCGAACGCTCCGCTTTTTTGGTCATACGGTTATTACCGATAATCATCTGGGTGATTGGGGCACGCAATTTGGAATTATCTTGCATGGCTACAAGCACATGCTCGATGAAAAAGCCTTTCAGAACGAGCCTGTAAAAGAATTGGCAAGACTTTATGTGGAAGTTAGAAAGTTATTCAAAACACCAGAGGAAATAGCTAAAGGCGTAGTTGATCCTGTGCAAAATGCCTGCAGGGATGAAACTGCAAAAATGCACAAGGGTGATCAGACCAATTTAGAGCTTTGGCGTAAGTTTATGCCAGTTTGTTTGGGTGAAATTGATCTGGTTTACCAAAGGCTGGGTGTGCGCTTTGATCATACTTATGGGGAAAGTTTTTATCAGCCCTTTTTGAATAAAGTGGTGCAGGATCTTTCTGCATCGGGGCTGGCGCGGGAAAGTGAAGGGGCGCTTGCTATTTTTCTTACCGAAGATGCAACACCTGCTCTGGTTCGAAAATCGGATGGCGCATTTACTTACATGACCACCGACCTTGCAACTATTCAGTATCGGGTTGAGCAATGGAAGCCTGACGCCATCCTTTATGTTGTGGATTCAAGGCAGTCTTTGCATTTTTTCCAATTATTCCAGATAGCACAGCAATGGCTAGGGCAGCAAACTCGGTTAGAGCATATTTCGTTTGGTTCTGTTTTAGGTGCTGATCGAAAGCCTATTAAAACGCGATCGGGTGATGCTGTTGCCTCTTTGGATCAATTGCTTGATGAAGCGGTAAGGCTGGCAAAGGAAGTGTATCAAGCTGCCTATCACCAAGATGGTGAAACGCAAAGCAAAGAAAGCCTCGAGGATCTGAGCAGAGTGGGCGATGTCGTTGGCATTGGGGCTGTGAAATATGCAGACCTTTGCCAAAATCGTACCAGTGATTATGTGTTTAACTGGGAAAAAATGATGGCGATGGAAGGCAATACCGCGACCTACATGCAATATGCTTATGCAAGAAATCGAAGCATATTCAGAAAAGGTGAGCTTAATCCCGACAACTATCGAAATGCCTCAATCCCAGTGCTTTTAGATACAGCAGAAGAGCGGGCCTTGGCTTTGCAGCTTTTCCGCTTTGAAGAAGCCCTTACTCTTGCTTTGGTAGATTACAAGCCAAGCCTGATCACTTCGTACCTTTGGGATGTTGCAAAAGCCTACAGTGTATTCTTTCAGAACTGTCCGGTTTTAAAAGCCCCAAATGAGGGTATCAGGCAAAGCAGGTTGTTGTTGTGCGATTTAACCGCAAGGGTATTGAAGCAAGGTTTGGAGTTATTGGGCATAAGTGTGCTCGAGAAAATGTAATATTTGAAAATAAGTGATAAGGTTTTAAAAGGGTGAACGAACATGTCGAATCAAGCACCACTTAAGACAGATAAAAAAGGTGTTCTACCATTTATAAAAAGAAGACTTGGTAACTGGATGCTTAGGCATCAGTTGCCTTTCAATTTTGCAATTCACATGGTTGGAATTCCAGTTGCGGTTGCAGGCATACCCTTGTTGTTTCTTTATGAATGGTATTGGGGAGTTGGGGCGATCTTTGTTGGTTACTTATTGCAATTCATTGGCCATCAAGTTGAAGGTAATGATGTTGGCGAGTGGGCAGCAATTAAGAAGATGCTTGGAATGAAGTATGTCGGGATATCCCCCAGGTGGAATCCTGAAGATCCGAACAGGCTATAACTTGCCTAGTTGGTTTATTTTCCCGGTGTTTGCTGGTGCTATTATATTGACACGACCCCTTTCTGCCTGAATTACCCCTCTTATCCTTAAGATCCCTAAAAAAGTTATAACCGCTAGAAGTTTCCTAACTTTTCTAACCGGAACCGCCGATAAAGTTAATGGCGAACCTTATTTGCATTTTAATTATTGCGTTTAAGGCAAGCTTTGGGAATGAAACTAAGGTGTTGTTTATCAGCACTTAACTTTGGGGTCTAATGGTCATGGAATTGAAACCATCAATTATTTGCGCAGCGTTATTTCTTGCTCTTGTAAGTGGTTGCAAGCAGAACCTCTTCCTTGCGGAAGCTGACTATGAGCATTATAAAAACCTGATGCCAGCAAATCTGGAAAATGATCCCGCAGCAGTGATTGCGCCGATCACCAAATCCATGAGCAAACCCCCCACAGTAAACGAGCCAGAAAGAAAGCCCCGTTATATCTCGCTTGCTGAAAGCGTATCGATTGCAATCGAACAAGGTACGGTAGGTTTTCAAAACCCCCTCTTCCCAGGTATTGGTCAAGATACTTTGGTGAGTTTTACAGGCAGGGGAGCAGGCGGTTCGGATGCAATTCGAGTGTTTGCGCTTGAGCCAGCAATTATTGGTAATGAAATTGAAAAATCATTGTCCAAGTTTGATGCGGTGTGGACATCCAGTGTTAACTGGAATAATACTGACCGCCCTATTGGTACTGCCCTCGATAACTTTGTAACTTCTTCAGGTGGTTTGAACTCGATTGAAACCTTGGATTCTTCTTTGAACTCCACCATCTTGAAGCCATTACCTACAGGTGGTGTTGCCGGTATCACCTTTAAGACGGATTATCAGTTCACTAATCTTCCAGCCTTTGTTAATCCAAACTACAGGCCTACATTGCAGTTTCAGTTTGAACAGCCCCTTTTGCAAGGTTATGGCGTAGAGATTAACCAGTTGAGAAGTTCGCATCCTGGTAGTATCACCACCCCTGGTGTATTGGGTGGCCAGCCTGCTGCTGAAGGTATTCTTGTGACCAGGATTCGCTTTGATCAACAGCGTGCTGAGTTTGAACGCAACCTTAACTATCAAGTTCTTAATGTGGAATATGCTTATTGGAATCTTTATGGTTCTTACTGGACCTTGTTTGCCCGCGAGCAAGCTCTTCGCCAAGGCTATGAAGCTTGGAGAATCAGCAAAGCAAGGCTTGATGCTGGTACTATTACGCTTGCAGACCTTGCCCAGACCCGTGGTCAGTATGAGTTGTTCCGTGGTCAGCGTCTTGAGGCCCTTGATAAAGTTCTTGAAAATGAAAGACAAGTGCGCGCCCTCTTGGGTATGCCTGCTGAAGATTCGACCAGACTTGTTCCTAGCGATGCGCCTACGCTTTCAAGATTCGAACCTGATTGGGATTCTGCTTTGGACGAAACTCTTACCCTTAGGCCAGAATTGTTCATTGCCCGCCAAGAAGTTAAGACCAAGCAGATGGATTTGATTCTTGCAAAGAACACCTTGATGCCTGATCTTCGTTTCCTTTCGACCTACGATTCCAACTCGATTGGAAGCACGCTGGATGGTGCGGGTGGTACTAACGCCCTCAGGAACCTTGCAGAAAATAGGTTTAACAACTGGTCCTTGGGCTTGAGAATGAATGTGCCAATCGGTTTCAGATCGCAACATGCTAATGTTCGAAATGCAAGATTGGAACTTTCAAAGAGCTATGAAGTTTTACAGGATCAGGAATTGAAGGCAGGAAGATTCCTATCCCAATCTTACCGCAAAGTGTTTACCACCTATGAACAGATCAGGGTGCAACGCGCTCAGCGAGAAGCTTTTGCAGAACAACTTCGAATTCGGTTCCAGGAATTTCTTGCAGGCAAGGGTGCAGGTAACAGAACCCGCGATACTGTAGATATCCTTCTCGAAGCACAACGCTTCTGGGCTGATTCGCTTGCCAATGAATATGCTGCAATCGTGCAATACAATATTTCTCTTGCCAACTTTGAATTTGCTAAAGGCACTATCCTTAAGCACAACAATGTTCAGATTTCCGAAGGTTCGCTGCCTGGTGTTGCACAAGTAAGGGCTGTTGAACACTTCAGAGAAAGAACCAAGGCTTTGGTTATCAGAGAACACCAGAACCCCTTGATGCATAATTCGCCTAATGCGGATGCTGGCGACCCAGGCCTGCCACAAATCCCTAACGATGGCGCAGTAAGCCTTCCCGCTTTGTTGAAAAATGCACCTGAAGTGCCTGAAGAAATCAAGAAGGGTGGCGATAATAAGAACCCTATGTTGATCCCAGTACCAAAAATCGATGGCAACAATCTTTCCAAAGATTTAAATCCCGCATCGAGCCAAACAGTTATCAAGCCTGTTGCTGCAAGTAGCAGTGCCCCGACTTCCACTGGATTAAGGTTTGAAAAACCTGAAATCAGCATGAAGCCTGAATAAAGTATCTTAAGGTTATCTAGGCGATTTCTGCAAAGAAGCCGGTATAATGCCGGCTTCTTTCGTTTTTACCGCTTGTAAATTTAGGGCATTGATTGGGACCCGTAATGAAGCGCTTGTATTTGTACGAAGAACTTTCTGCAATAAAGCTTGAGCCTGATAACGCTCTTGCGCCTCTTCTTAAAGAAGGGGTGTCGATTCTAAAAGCTTTGATCGTTGATTTTACAAAACTGAACCAGTTTGAGTTTTTTATCTTTGCTTCTAACGAAGTAGGGGACTCACTTGTTGCTGAGAAACTCATCAACTTTAGCCAATGGATTTTGCCTGACCCTTCCAACCCTTTTTTAAATGTTGTTAATCCCAAAGATGCAGTGCTGATCATGGCGCCTGAATCGGATGGCATTCTTGCTCATCGCATCAAGCAGCTAAATGAAACTGGCGCAGAAAATCTGAACTGCTCGGCTGAAGCAATAACCTTGGCCGGAGATAAATATCAGACATTTCTTTATTTAAACAGTATGGATATCCCGACTCCAGCAACCATGCTGCTGGGCAATTTTCTCAAAGCACAACAATTAACTTTTCCTTTGGTCTTAAAACCCAGAGATGGTGCAGGCACCGCAGATACTTTTTATATAAGCGATATTGAGGTTCTAAAGAATAAGGCTTCCAGCATTCTTGACCTAGATCAATGGATTGTTCAGGAGTTAAAGCAAGGTTTACCTGCAAGCTTTTGCTTTTTTGTTCATAAAGGCCAATGTATACCGATCATTTCTAGCTTTCAAAATATAGAATGCCTTGATCTTCAGTTCGTTTATCAAGGCGGTTCACTTCCTTTGCCCTTGGATTTCGAATATCGGGCTTTGATTCTTGCCCAGAAAACCCTACGTGACTTCGGTGGCCTTAATGGCTGGGTTGGCGTTGATTTGATCCTTGGCCAAGACATCAAGGGCCTTGAAGATTTTGTCTTTGAAATCAATCCGAGACTGACAACTTCTTACCTTGGCGCTAGACATCACCTTCTAATTAATCCTGCTTCCTTGTGGGCGGGAAACGATTTGCCTCTTTCTCAACCCGAGGGTAAAGGCAATAATATCGTCTACTACAAGAATGGTACGATTGAAATCAAATGGGGTAGATCGCAATGAAACTGAAACTGATAGTAGGTAGCTTGTTTTTCTTTTCGATGGCATTATGTGGAGATGCAATGTTCAATCTTCAGCAAGATGAAGACAAGAAGTTAGTAAAGTTTTTTGATGTGATGCTGGAGGATGAGTTTAAATTTCGCCCAATGATTGCAACTCAATTAGGAGATCATCGATTCGATGACAAGTTGGAAAACCCGAGCAAAGAAAATCGGGAGTTATGGAAACAGTTTTACAAATCTTCCCTTGAAAAGTTGCGCTCGCAAATTAAGCAGGAATTGCTAAGTGCCAGCGGTAAAGTTGACTTCAAGGTTCTTGAATCGAATATGGAGCGAACCCTATGGCTTCAGGAGTTTAACAAAACCTATGAGAAT
>DBCB01000167.1:0-863 GCA_002303765.1 Planctomycetaceae bacterium UBA969 | reverse complement strand
AGATAGCCTTTATTTGCCTTTGTCTCAATCTACAATACCTGAAGAAAAAGTTGTCGCTTCGTTGATTTCAAGAGTTGCCCTGGTGCCCAAGGTTTTGCAGTCTGCAAAAGAATCGATTAAAAACCCGCCTAAAGTTATTCTCAATACTGCGATAAAGCAGAACTTGGGATCTATTCGGTTTTATAAAAAAGGGATCGGCGAGTTTGTTAAAAATCCGGACCTTAAAACCCGCCTTCTAGAGGCCACCAACAAAGTTGTACCTAGCCTAGAAAGTTATCAGGATTTTCTTCAGGATCTTGCAAAAAAAGGTGGCGAAACAGATTGGCGAATAGGCAAAGAACAATTCAAGCTTAAATTGGTTCACGAACTACAGACCGGGGTTGCTGCAGATGAATTACTCCGCCTTGCAGAATTGGAAATGGTTGCCGTCACCCATGAAATGTATGTGATAGCAAGGCAGTTATGGTCGGGATTGTTTCCTGGGAAAGTTCTTCCTGTTCCAGATGTTAAAGGTAAAAACGAAACTATTGCAAAGGTTCTTGAAAAACTGAGCGAGAAACGAGGCAACCCACAGGATCTCCTTAAAGATACTCGCAGCACTGTAAAAAAGATTCAATCCTTCATCAATGAAAAGAATATCCTCACCTTGCCTCAACCTGATCGATGCCAGATTCTTGAGATGCCTGAATTTCAAAGAGGTAATTCTGTTGCCTATTTGAATCAGGCTCCGCCTCTTGATACTAGTGCCTCAAGTGTTTATGCGGTTAGTCCGCCACCATCTGATTGGGATGCCAACACCGTTTTAAGTTTTATGAAAGAATACAACAGTTATATGTTGCAGATTTTGACTATCCACGAGGCTT
>DBCB01000036.1 GCA_002303765.1 Planctomycetaceae bacterium UBA969 | reverse complement strand
ACTCAGGGCGGAAGCCCAATTCTAGAAGTAAAATAAATTCAAATCGAAAAAGTACGGCAGCTATTCTCCCTTGTCTTTCTTCCCGCCCTGCACAAACTTTGCCATCCCCCAAATCACTCCAAGTAGTCAGAGCAAGGAGGGCCTGCTCAAAAATTACAGGGTTGGGATCATAATCCTCAGTCCACTCAGATAACAACTCCGCAAGGTAATAAGAAGCATGCAAAGCATTTAGATCTTTTCTTAATCCTGAAAACCCATGCAAAACCTGGGCCTCTGTAAGTAGATCTAACGAACCAGAAGTTTTTCGGAGGAGAACAATACTGCAGTGGGTTAGCAAATCAAGCGCATTTTCAAAGGAAGACTTCAGCCTTCTTCCACCTTTAGCCAATGCCCTTACTTTGCCAAACTTTTTTGTCCACAATGTCGAAATGCGACTGGTTTCACTCCAATCGACTGTTCGTAAAACCAAAGATTCCGTCTTTTCGAGAGACAAAAAGACCTCAAGAGTTATTGTAATGGTGCAATATCAGGCAAACCCAGCCTAGAAAGATAGAACCTTTCTCGCTTACGCATTTTTTTTCTTGATGCAGGATCCATATCATCGAACCCGCACAAGTGAAGCAATCCATGAATCAAATAAAGAGTCAACTCATGCTCAAGAAGATGTCTGGCATTTTTCGCATGCCTGCGGGCAACTCCCACACCAATAAGGATCTCCCCCGTCAATTTGTTTTCCTCTTCATCTAAGGGAAAAGTAATCACATCCGTTGGCTCATCGTGATCCAAAAACTTCTTGTTGGCAGCGTGAATATCCTTATCATCTAGCAAAGCAATACTGATTAAAGCTTTTTTTATCCCCTCTTTCGAAAGAACCGCTTTACTTACCTCAACAATTTTTTTGTTTGTGAAAACAGATGTTTTCACCTGCCTGGCGACAACAATCTCCAGCATAATTTCCCCAATGAAGGATCTGATTTTTAATTCTTTAGTATCATACCAAGGATTTTTCTGACTCGAGCCCTAACGAGATCTCACCCGTTCTTTCATTTACATGGCCCGTCGCAGAATAAAGAGAAACTTGCTTCATTTCAATTTCTTGTGCGAGTTTAAGGTAATCCTCGGCACCATTGCAGGATGGGGCATACGAAAAAATCGATTTGCCATAACTTGGGCACTCAGCAAGTTTGATATTACGCCTGATCTTGGTTTGAAAAATCTTTGCATTAGCCCAAGGCACATTTTGCCCCTGACTCTTTTCAAGAAACTCATGCAAATCTGTTACTACTTCTTGGCCCAACTTTGTATTTGCTTCATATAAGGTAACAATCACACCCAAAACTTTTACTGATGAATTCAATCGGCGAGCGACCAACCCTGTGGTTTCAAACAATTTTCCCAAGCCATGCAATGCGAAGTAATGAGGTTGCAATGGAATTAATATTTCATGAACGCAAGCAAGGGCGTTAAGGCTTAAAATTCCCAACGAAGGTGCACAATCAATCACAGTATAATCAAAGTCTTCACTATCATTATCAAGTGCATCCCGCAAAAGGAGCTCTCGGCCAACAACGCCTGCCAGTTCGACCTCCGCAGCAGCAAGATTAATATCAGACGGAACAAGATAAAGGTTTTCATCAATTTGAAGACGGGCTTGCTCAATAGGCTTGGATTGAACCAAAACATCATAAATGGAAGTAACACCTAGGGAAACCCCCAGATGAGCACTCGCATGGGCTTGGGGATCAAGATCAATCAGGCAAACCTTTTTACCCATGCCAGCTAAAGCTGCAGCTAAATTTACGGCGGTGGTAGTTTTTCCCACTCCGCCCTTTTGATTCAGTATCGCTATTTTGCGCATTTTTAACTCTGCTTTCTTAAAAACGATTCCCGTTAAGAGGGTGCCTATAACTACTCCTTTCATTTTTGAAAACCCCAAGGATGGTAAATAGGCTTGTCAAAACCATTACAACCGGCACATTTTAACAAATTAGATAAACTGGCATGTTTGTTTAAAGCGTTATAAAGATCAAATATGCCGATAACATTAAATAGGTATTGGACTATGAACATTTTAACCGGTTACTTATACTCCGCCCGCTTAAGGGTCGGTTTTAAGTTCCTGAGGAGGGAGCCTCGTGGCGGCAGACCAGTCCACAGATCTGGTCGTAGAAACCTACAAGTTGACCAAGATCTACCAAAACAAACAGATAGCATTAAACGATGTGTGCCTTCGCATCGAACGGGGCACCGTACTTGGTTTACTTGGTTCCAACGGCGCAGGTAAAACCACTTTGCTCAGGCTAATCATTGGCTTGCACAGGCCAACCGCGGGTTGGGTTAATGTTTTTGATAAAAACATGACTCCAAACTCTGCTCAGCTACGCAGAAAAATTGGCTACATCCCTACCAATCCTCAGTTTCCTAAGGGTATGACTCCCATAACTTACCTTGATTACATGGCAAGATTATTCGGCCTGCCTGAAGATGTTCGTAAACCCAGGCTTGCATCATTGATTCGAGCAGTGGATTTATTAGGGGCCTCAGGCAATCCTATTTCCGGTTTTTCAAATGGCATGACTGCTAGGCTAGCTGTAGCTGCAAGCCTAATTAACGAACCAGACTTGCTAATTTGGGATGAGCCAACCCATGGCCTAGATCCGGAAGCCCGTCGAAGTATGCTGGAATTGATCAAATCGCTTAGTAAAGAAAAAACATTGATCGTTTCCTCTCACAACCTTAGCGATATTGATGAAGTATGCGACCATGCTGCAGTATTAAGCCATGGGCAGCTCATTTTCTACGGGTCTCTACAAGATCTTAAAGGCAGGATGCGCAAAAACCATTACGAACTTGATCTCGAAGGAGATCAAAAATCCATTACTAAAGCTGTGCAAACAATCAAAACTCTTAATGAATTTAAGACTGTTGCACTTAAGCAAAAGAAGCTGGAAATATATCTTAATGATGATGTGGTTGCATCCACAGCATTGGCCAATCTTTTTATGACTTTGACCGATAGCAAAATAAATCTATTAAGCATCAAGAGCATAGGCCAGCAGACTGAAGAAGCATTCCTCGACCTTGTGGAACAGGAAGAATCCCGCGGATTTGCAAGAATATACAAGCAGGAAGCTGCCTGATTCCGTTTAGCGTGAAAGTTCGAAAGAGAACATGAACCATGAGCACAGCCACTTTAAAACCCGAACAATACAGAAAATGGCTGCCCTACTGGGCTGTTTTTCAAACCGATATGCAACAAACTGTGCACACCTGGATTTACAGGTTATGGCTGCTCGCTTCTATTTTAATTCTCGCGGGCTTCTTCACCTATCGTTTTGGCGTGTACAAAGAAACTGGCATCATTCAGCATGGCTCGCTTTTTTTCCTACAATCTCTGCGCTGGACCATCTTAGGTAGCATGACTCTTGTAGTTGTTCTTACTACCGGTTGTATTTCTTCCGAACGTGGCACTCTAGCGGATTCTGTTCTTAGTAGAGGTATAAGCAGGTATCAATATTTTTTAGGGAAGTGGCACGCCCGACTTGTAACGGTAATAGGCACATTCTTACTATTAGGTTCTATCACCATTCTGGGGTGCATTTTTTTCCTACATGAAGATCTATCATTCAAAGGATGCGTAATTGCACTTATAGCAATTTGCGCACTTTTATTTACGGTCGTTACTTGTTGCGTTACGGTAAGCGCAATAATAAACAGCACGGTATTAGGAATTATCACCGTCTGGGTTCTTTTATACGGCGTGACTCTAGGGTTAAGCTATTTTCCTAGCGTTCACTTATCTCCAGAAGTAACCATGCAGGCATTACCCCACATGGTTAAAGGAGAATACGACATACAAGCATTGGGAAGATTGCTTGTGTGGACATTAGGAATATCGCTAGGCATATCAAGCATCGGCATGCTTTGGTTTGCAAGGCGCGATATTTAAATCAACTCCAGAGAATCAAACCAGGTTCCAGTTGGTTTGCAAGGTCGGGATGCTTGGGCAATACCCGAATCCTATACCCATGCTGGCCACTAGAATTACAAGGAATTTCGCCTGTAAATATCCACTCGTGATGTTCCTGCTTCTCATGCTTCATGGATGCAATATGGATTTCTTGAATCTCCCAGTTGGAATCCATGGGGCCATAATAGATCTGCACATCAACATCTGCGGGAGTCAACTGCCCAAGGTGAACCTTGGCTTTAACATGAAATTTAGCCCCCACCTTATGCGGATCATGTTGAGGATTTGAAATTTCATGAACGCCTAAATGACGCCATTGATCATGCAGACGATGACGCCATTGGGCCAGATCATTCGCACCCTGAAAATTATTCGAAGAAAGCTTGTTATACCGTTCTGAACTAGGCCAGTAACAAACTTTGGTATATTCCGCAACCATTCGGGAAGTGCTAAAGACTGGCGCCAAGGTACTGATGGCATTCTTCATCATCTTGATCCAGCCCCTAGGCAAACCATCGGTACTACGGTTGTAAAAGAGGGGCACGATTTCTTGTTCAAGAAGATCGTAAATCGCTCTACTTTCAACTTCATCCTGATATTCAAGGTCAGAATACTCTTCCCCTGCGCCGATAGCCCAACCATTTTGCCCATTAAAACCTTCGCACCACCAACCATCGAGAATACTAAGGTTTAACCCGCCATTTACTGCCACCTTCATACCACTGGTACCAGAGGCTTCCAAAGGCCTTCGCGGATTGTTAAGCCAAACATCAACCCCTTGCACCATATAACGAGCAACATTCATTTCATAATCTTCAAGGAAGACAACGCGATGTTTGAATTCGGCTCGCTTGGTCATGTGAACAATTTCAGCAATTAATTCTTTTCCGCCATTATCTTGCGGATGAGCTTTGCCTGCAAAAAGAATCTGCACGGGCCGATCTTTATTATTTACAAGCGCTGCAAGCCTATCGAGATGCTTGAATATAAGCGCACCACGCTTGTAGGTTGCAAACCTTCGAGCAAACCCTATAGTCAAAGCTTCGGGATCAAGGATCTCATCAGCACGGGATATTTCGGAAGAAGTTGCAGCACGATTTTTCAACTGCATTTTCAGTCTTCTGCGAGTAAAGGAAACAAGCCTTTCCCTGCGTCTTTCATGGGTTCTCCACAGCTCAGCATCCGGAATAGAATCAATGCGTTTCCACAAGGTTTCATCGTTGGGCTTCAGCCCCCAACCTGCACCCAAATATCGGTCATAAAGCTGAACCATATCAGGGGAAACCCAAGTACTGGTGTGAACCCCATTAGTAACCGAGGTTATTGGCACCTCTTTGTCCAATAATCCATTCCAGATATTTTTCCACATATTCCTGCTTACTTCACCATGCAACTTGCTCACACCATTGCTTACATTCGAAAGCCGTACTGCAAGAACAGTCATGCAAAAAGTTTCATTAGTATCAGAAGGGTTTTCCCGACCAAGCCCAAGAAACTCGTCCTTGCTCATGCCAAAAGAAGCCATCAAACCACCAAAGTAGTGCTCAATTTGGGCAGGTGAAAAACGATCATTTCCTGCTGGTACAGGGGTGTGGGTAGTAAATACGGTTCCAGCAGAAACAGCTTCTCTTGCTTTATGAAAGTCAATCTTCTTTTCGGTCATTAGGCATCGAATTCTTTCCAAGCATGAAAATGCGCTATGGCCTTCATTCATGTGGAATACCGTAGGGTCGATACCCAAAGCATGTAAAACTTTGGCCCCCGCCATACCAAGAACTACTTCCTGGCGAATTCGATTTTCAGTATCTCCACCATAGAGCCTTGCAGTAATGGCCCGATCTTCCTGTTGATTTTCAATAATATTGGTATCGAGCAAAAGCAAAGGAACCCGACCAACATTAATCTGCCAAACTTTAACAAGCACATCTCTGCCTGGAAAATGAACCTTAACAATAAGAGGATGACCAGACTTATCGAGTACCTGCACAGCTGGAAGGCCAAAGAAATCATTCTCAGGATAACGCTCTTGCTGCCAGCCATCTGCATTTAAATATTGCCTGAAATAGCCCTCACGATACATAAGGCCGACGCCATACAACGGGATGCCAATATCGCTCGCAGCTTTTAGATGATCTCCAGCAAGAACTCCAAGACCGCCAGAATAAACAGGAATACTTTCATGAATGCCAAATTCAGCGCTAAAGTAAGCAATCCTGCAAACGTTCTTATCTTTGGAATAATGTTCCTGAAACCATGTTGTAGCGGACATGTAGCGATCAAAATCTTGTTCAACGCGATCCATATGATTTAGAAAGCCTTCATCTGAAAGCAATTCTGCTGTTTGCTTTTGCGAAAGCTGATTTAAAAGTCGAACCGGGCTATGATCAACCAATTCAAATTGATCTGGATTAATTCTTCGAAAGAGTTCAACCGCCTGATGATTCCAGCACCACCATAGATTCAAAGCTATCTTGTGAAGCGCGTTTAATCGCACTGGAAGGCTAGGAACTACGGTGTAAAAACGCATGGGGTTTGTGTTCATAATTCTCTCTTTTTTAAATAAGCATAAGGGACTAAAAAGTTACAACTTAAACTATTTGCCAAACAATTAATAATTCACATCTGTCGAATAAATAAATCAGCTATTATTCTTTCAACAAATATTAGATAACATATAAGCAGTTTATAAAACCATAAAAATAATAGAAATAATTCTCATGATTTTTAAAGTTTGTAAATTGAGCCTTGCGGTAATTTCAACGGGAAGGCTTCCTCGATAAGAACGATTGAAAGGATTTTTACTAGTGCGAACACTTGTTACCGGCGGTGCTGGCTTTGTCGGGACTCACCTTTGTGAAACCTTTTTGGGCCTTGGTCATGAAGTTATCTGCGTTGACAACTTAATTACCGGCAGTCTTGGAAATGTGGAACACTTACGAAGTAATCCGCAATTCAGTTTTATACGCCACGATATTAGTCACCACTTAGACATTGATGGCCCTATCGACAACATTTTACACTTTGCCTCTCCCGCAAGTCCGGTTGATTACCTTAGGCATCCCATCCCAACTCTAAAGGTTGGATCATTGGGCACGCATAATACTCTAGGTTTGGCAAAAGCTAAAAATTCTTCCTACCTGTTAGCAAGCACCAGCGAAGTTTATGGCGACCCCGAAAGACACCCCCAAAGCGAAGATTATTGGGGAAATGTTAACCCCATTGGCATTCGGGGCGTCTACGATGAGGCCAAACGTTTTTCTGAAGCAATGGTAATGGCCTATCACCGTTGCCATAACATCAACACACACATCATCCGAATTTTTAATACCTATGGCAATCGTATGAGACTTGATGATGGACGAGTTTTGCCTAATTTCATGGGCCAAGCACTTAGGGGTGAACCCTTAACCGTTTATGGGGATGGTTCGCAAACGAGAAGTTTTTGCCATGTTGATGATTTAGTTGAAGGCATCACAAAATTGTTGTTCAAGGATTATCATGAGCCAGTAAATTTGGGAAATCCAAGTGAGGTCACCATTCTGGAATTTGCAAAAGAGATACTTGATTTATCTGGAAGCAAAAGCAAAATCATATTTCACCCTCTGCCTCAGGATGACCCCAAAGTGCGAAAGCCTGATATATCACGGGCCAAGAACCTTTTAGGGTGGGAGCCAAAAATACAAAGAACAGAGGGCCTCACAAAAACGCTGAAGCACTTCCAAGAAAAAATTGGTGGAAAGTAGTCCGATAATTCCTTGACATAACACGATTTCATCGTTGTTATAAGGAAAGTTAATTTAATTTTAATGTTTTTGATTCTAATGGAACTATTGTTTGCTACTGTGTGTCAAATTAGTAACAGAATGAAAGTTAAATGAAATTTTGCTTTCTTCTTCCAAACAGACTTTCCTTAAAGTCATTTGGGTGTTTTTAAAAGGATAGACAAGATGCTAACGCTAATTAAGGGGAATTTCATGTCAGGGACATTGTCAAAGTTTACACTTGTTTTGCTAGTTCTTATTGGGTTTTTATTCAGCACTAATAATTCATTTGCCTTTCAGGGTGAAGCGCCTCCTGCTGCAGAAAAGAAAGAAGAAGGCGATAAACCTGCTGCTGGAAATCCTAGCCTTTTCATGCACATTCTTAAATCTGCTGGTTGGGTGTTCGGCCCAATGATTCTTGCTATTTCAATTGCCCTTATTGCGCTTGTTTGCCTTTTAGCAATGGAACTTAGAATGGCTACATCCATCCCCCCAAATTTTGTCGAAGAATTCACCGACTTGGTAAATAAGAAGCAGTTCAAACAAGCCTTTGATATAGCCAAAGAAGATGGCTCCTTTCTTGGTAGAGTCATGAGCCAAGGGATGTCTAGGCTCCAATATGGCATCGAAGATGCTAGAGAATCAGCCTACAACATGGTTGATAGCATCAAAGCCAGCAAGGAAGTAGCAATTACTTATCTTTCAACTATTGGGACACTTGGGCCACTTATTGGTTTGGTTGGAACCGTATTTGGTATGATTCTTAGCTTTATGGAACTTGGCAGACCCGGTTCTACCCCAAGGCCAGATAAGCTTGCTGATGGTATTTCGCATGCACTTGTAGTTACACTTCTTGGGATCGGCCTATCCGTTCCTGCTATTTTCTTTCATGCATTTTATCGTAATCGATTAATCAAAATTTCGATGGATACTAGCTTGATCGCTGATGATCTTTTAACCCAGATGTATCACAGTACTAAAAAAGCAGCAGGTCAACCTGGCGCGCCTGCAACTCCTGCGGCTCCAAATGTTCCAACAAAATCCGTGCCCCAAGTTTAATCGCTGCTGATCTCTCTGTTATTTATTAAGAGAGATCAGCACAAGGATTGTTAAAAAGGGACTAGCTAAAGACTGAATTAAAAGTCAACGAGGGGTTAAATTACCATGAGTCATGGTGCATCCGGCGAAGGAAACATGGAACCGAACCTCACTCCTTTATTGGATGTGGTTTTGCAGCTTCTTATGTTTTTCATGATGTGCGTTAATTTTGTAACCAATCAGGTATCCGAAGAAATCGTATTGCCAGAATCAATGTCGGCCGTACCTATGGACAAAAATGAAACCGATGTTTTATTCGTTAATGTTCGACCTTTTATTTTAAAGGATTATGAATCTAAAGGTGCTACCGCACTTCAAAAGCTTACCGATAAGTTTAAAGAAGGCGATCCTTTTATTATTATCCTTGGCGAAGAACCCATGCGATTCAGCGAATTTAAGTTCTGGCTTCGAAACCAATTTAACACTCTTAAAAGAACCAGCAAAGATGGTAAAGTTAAAACCACCATTGTCATGCGAGCCCATAAGCTTACTGACTATGATCAGGTTTACCGTGTTTTGCAAATGTGCAAAATCGAGGGATTTAGGCAAATAAAACTCCGGGCTGTAACTAAGAGCGTGGCACAACCAATATGAGTAAGCACAAGAACGAAGAACCATCACCGGAAGTCATATTGCCCATCACCCCCATGTTGGACATGGCTTTTCAACTGCTAACTTTTTTCATTTTTACGTACAATCCTTCAGGTATGGAGGGCCAGTTTGATTTAAGCTTGCCTTCAGAAAATGAAGCTGCTGCCAAGGAAACCAAACAGCCCCCACCACCACCCGATCCCGATGCTCCTCCAAAAATCGAAGCTGATGTAACAATTGTTGTGGAAGCTGTTACGGATGATATAAATCGTGGCGAAATTGCGAAGATACACATCAAACAAAACTCAGGATCCGTTATCGTTGGTGATCTTAAAGAGCTTTTCGAAAAGTTAAAACTAGCTAATGAAACTGCCGCCGAAAAAGAGGTAATTAAAATTCAGCCTGCAAGCAAGTTGAAATGGTCCAATGTGATCATGGTTGCAGACACTTGCCGTAAAGCTGGTTTTAAAAATGTCAGTTTTGTTGAACCTCCGGGATTCAACATCAGTGTGGTTAATTAATTTTTCCGGGCACGAATGATGTCTAAAACCAACAGCATTTGCAAGTTTATCGCCCTAGTTTTTTTATTTGTAGCTTCATTATTTCCAACGCAAAAAGCGATTTCCCAAGATATCGATACTGTTCCTTTATTTCAATTATTTCAACCCGAGCAGAGCTATTTAGCAACACTTTGTATTGGCTCGGGAA
>DBCB01000200.1 GCA_002303765.1 Planctomycetaceae bacterium UBA969 | reverse complement strand
GCATTTCTTCCCCAAGCAAATCTTGCAACGGCAAGGGTGCTTCAAGAAAATGGTTGTGAAGTTTGGATTCCTAAAACCCAAGGATGTTGCGCTGCTTTGCACCATCATGCAGGCCTAGATAACGAAGCTAAGAAATTTGCTGCAGCAAACTGTGTTGCATTTGCTGATGGCTTGACCGATGGCCCAAATAAGCTTGATGCTATCGTTAATAATGCCGGTGGTTGTGGCCCGGTACTTAAAGAGTATGGGCATCTATTGCATGGCACCCCATTCGAAAAACAAGGTGAAGCTTTTGGCTCCAAGGTGAAGGATATTCACGAGTTTCTAATGGAACTTGGCCCTGTTGCCCCTACCCATGAAGTACCTTTAAAAGCTACTTATCATGATGCTTGCGGTTTAAGCCATGCTCAGAAAATTCGTAATCCCCCCAGGCAATTAATGGGCATGATCAAAGGCTTGAAACTTGTGCCCCTTCTCGAAAACGAACACTGCTGTGGCGCTGCAGGCAGTTACAACATCACCCAACCTGAGATGTCGAAAGCATTGGGCGAACGCAAGGCAAAGAACATCATTGCAACTGGCGCCCGTGCCATTTTCACTGCAAATGTTGGCTGCCTTTTGCAGGTTGATCGGTATCTCCGAGAAAACAAACCTTCCGTCTGGGTTGCCCACCCCATGGAAGTTCTTTGGGCTGCTTATAGTGGTCAATTTTCCCCAAGGCTTAAAGCTGCAATTAAACCGTACGAAAAGGATTAATCATGAGTTTCCATGGCATCATCCCTCCCCTAGCCACCCCATTTAAAGATAACGAAGATCTTGATATAGAACGCCTTAAGTGGTTTATTGAACAACAGATTGAGGCCGGGGTTCATGGCATATTTGTGCTTGGAACCAACAGCGAATTCTATGCCATGGATGAGGCTGAGAAACAACAGGTTATTGCTGTTGCTGTCGAGCAGGTTAGGAAAAGGGTTCCGGTTTTTGCAGGCACGGGCGCTGAAACCACCCGCGAAGCAGAACGACTTACCAAAATGGCGCAGAAGGAAGGGGTTGATGGCGTTTCAGTTATCACTCCTTACTTTATTCTGCCCAATCAAAACGAAATCCATGACCATTACAAACGCATTGCGGAATCCACTAATCTGCCCGTTTTGCTTTACAGTAACCCGGTCACCTGTGGTGGATTAAAGATTGATCCCGATACTTGTGGCAGACTTGCCAAAATCAAAAACATCGTGGGCATCAAAGATTCGAGTGGCGATTTGCAAACCACGATTGAAATCCTCAGAGCTGTTCCCTCAGATTTTGTGGTATTGCAAGGTCGCGACACCTTGATTTTTTCCGCATTGCAAATGGGTGCTCGTGGAGCTGTTCCTGCGACTTGCAACATTGCACCAAAGTTGCTCGTCGAAATCTATGAAAAATTCAAAAAGGGTGATATCGAGGGTTCTAAGGCTGCGCAAGCAAGACTTCATCCGCTTCGAATGGCTTTGACTCTTGGCACAGCGCCTGGTGGTGTTAAATCCGCTCTTCGGGAACTTGGGCGTTCCATTGGGCCTTGCAGATCTCCCGTAGCTTTGGTTGGTCCAGATAAAATCCCCAAGCTTAAAGAAGCACTTGCTGCTGCAGGTTTGATGTAAGCTTTATACGAAAGTTAAAAGCCGTTACTTAACCCAGAAACTGGGAGTAGTAAGCTGTTGTAAATCGTGGGTGAGCCAACTTTTTAGGAATGACAAGCTCATCAGGTTTCAGCCATTGTGTCTGGATGGGCGAGGGCTTTCCCCCCAATGTTTTAATCGCTAGGCTGTTGTACTCTTTTGCAAACATCTGCCATTTGGGGTCAGTTGGGTTGGAAAAAAGGGGATCAAAAGAAAAAGAGACACCTAGGCCGCTTGAATAGAGCCCATAAGGTTTCTTTTTCGATTCCGGACGATTTAAGAAGTACAACGCCCATGTATTTGGCACAAATGAATGCTTCTCTTCGAAGGCTTTTGTGAATGCATAAGATTGCGAAATGACCGCTTTAATTTTGGCCAGATCATGTTCGTAATACTGGAAATCCACGCGGCTTTCATCTGCACTTGGTCTCCAATACTCATTCACCATATCCGCCCTAGAGTAAGTTATTTCCTTGATCAGGGGTTGCAGATTGTTGATGTTGGGTCTTGGGGTCGCACCATGTTGAATATTAGATCGCTTTGCCAAACGCAATGCGTTGAATTGGGGTTGCGAGGAAGCAGGAGTTATTGAACCTAGACCTGCTTTAAATCGTTGATCGCAAATGGCATATAATTTGTCCAGAATGACGGATGCAAAAAACGCATCACAACCCTTGTGTAAGCGAATGAGTTCTTCAGAAAGGTCTTCAGGCGATTTTAGTTGATGCAAGGAATATTTAGAGGTGCATAGCGTTGCTGGTCGAACTTCAATCTGGCATTCGAGGACAATTCCTAAAAGTCCGAATGAACATTTGAATTCATAGAAACTAGCCTCATCTACTGAATCAGAAATTGAGCATAGTTCGCCTTCAGCATTGACATAAGAAAGTGCAGTGACCCCTGCGGAAAAAAAACCTACTCCATCAAGCGAAGAATCTTTAGTGTCACCAACAGCAACCGATCCAACGGTGGCTTCGCCAATTTCAGCTTGAAAAGGAATTTCAAAACCTCGTGATTGAAGCCATAAATTAAGCTTTTTAAGTCTGCAACCTGCTTGAACGCGCACAATTTTTCGGCCTTTTCCATCCGTTTCTAATCCGATGATTTCATCTAGCTTTGTGGTGCATAATAAAGTTCCACCATCGTTGACGATGGTTTTTGAAACAGAGAGCATGGCCCCAACTGGACTTACCGGGGTCGGAAATCGCTTGGTATCCTTGACAATCGCTTGCACATCTTCGTAGCTGATGGGTTCTGCATAAACCGCAGGCTTGGTGGTGTTGGATAATCCCCAATTGGAGTAAGTTTTCCCATCGTTTTTTAGAAGGCCATGAAAAGGAAAAGGTGCAGGTTGGTTTTTTGGAGGTGTTGTAACTGGCTTTTCCAAAGCACTTGCATGGCCATTTTTCAAGGATGCAATGCTTGAAAGAAGCACCACTTTCATGGCATTGCGTCGGGATTGATATTTCGGATTTATGTCTTTATTTGGCTGCTGGTTTATCATGTTTCCCAAAAGCTTTTTTGAGTGCTGCACCTTCGCGTAATTTGATGAAATAATCCATAAATTCAATATGCCCCGCCTCAGGGCGCTGGGGAGTTATAAAAGATACCGAGACATATCCCATTTCATCTTCATCATTTTCGCCAACGAATATCATGCGTGGCGGGTTGAATGGATTAGTGGGGTTTCGGTCAGAATTATCAAAGATACCTTCGACATGAAGGGTGTCGCCTTTTTTAAGTTGATAATATTCCTTGGTGTAGTAACTGGATTGCCAGTTGTAGTCCCAGTTTCTTAAATCAAATAGAAGTTTTCGTTCTTTTGAGTTTTTGGGTTGATGCCAAACCCGGATTTCCTTGCCTAAAAAATGCATGTGGGGCTTCATCATGAATATTTCGCAATCCTGTTCCACCACCCTTGATCCAATTGACTTGTATTGAGAAACCCCTTTGGGAATCCAGAGAAATTTTGTGTCTACTAACATGTACTGAACATATTTCTCTGGCTTTTCTTTGGCAAGCCAGATGGCGATTTTGCTTTTGTCAGTTTCTGGCTTTCCATTGCGATGGTAATGAATTTGCATGATGATGGAAGATTCTGGTGGCACTACCACTGTGGCCTTTGGTGGATATGACATTTCTCCCTGACCAGGAACCCAAACCCCCAATGTGCCGCCCGGGTTCTCCTTATTCCTTTTGATAGCAGTTGGGTTGGGTTCAAAACCTAGACCCATTCCTGATTCATATCCCGGGCCGTAATCCTCATCTCCCGTTCCTGTAGGCTTGGATTTTCCCAAACGCTTTTGGGCATCTATTACTACACCCGTTCCATCGTAAAAAGATAATTCATGATGTACGATTCGTTTGTTACCGGGAATGAATTTCACCTTCTGTAGGTTTAATTCGGTTTTGTTGTTTAGTGGGAAGGCTATCATCCTATAGTGGTCTTCTCCTTTTGCTGCGAGATGAAATTCAGTGGGCATTTCCAAGATAAAATCAGGTGGGTCCTTTTCATCCCAATCTTTTGTTGCGGGAAATGATATAGGCTTGGGGGCATCTTTGATATCACCTTTGGGGCTACCAATGTCTGCCCACTTCGAAAAAATTGCAATTTCATTTTCACTAAGCGAAAAATCGTCTTTGAAGGGTAAACCTCCCCGGACTGGCCAAGGTGGCATTTTGCGACTGGAAACATAATCCTTAATATCGTCAGCCCATCGTGTGGCATCTTCAAAAGTTAAGAGTTGAAAGGGGCCTACTTCACCTGGGCGATGACAACGTTGGCAATGTTTTTGCAATAGAGGAAGTACATCTTTGTAGAAGGTGACTTCTCCCACTGTACTTGATTCTTTCTTTTCTCTGTCAAGCGGGCAACCAATCGCCTGGGTCGTTTGAACTTCAACCGGTTTGTTTGCAAGAACTTGATCAATTGCTTCTGTAAGGTGAGCGGTTTTAATATTCTTCAGGCGAGTGGTCCGGTCTTGGTATTGATCATCAATTGCCCCGAAATACATAAGTTTCTTGTCTTGATCGAGTAAGAAACATTCAGGTGTAACATCAGCTAGGAAGTGATTTGAAACGATGTGTTTCGGGTCGTAAAAAACATTAAAGCCTGCAAGAAATTCTTTGGTATGTTTATCAAGCTCATCAGCGCTTTCCGAATCACAAATTACTGCGGTAACAATAACCCCCTTGGCTTTATATTTTTCAGCAAGGGAGTTAAGCACTGTAATATAGCGGTTCGAAATAGGGCATTTAAAATCAAGGAATGTAACCACAATGGCCTTGGCGTCTTTTTGCTCGTGTAATTGCCATTTCTCACCTTTGGTATTAACGAATGTGACGGGAGGGATCACCTTTCCCAAGCGTAATAGTGAGGCAGCTTTTTCACCCTTGTTTTCTTGAGATTGCACCTGTTTTGGCACAAGTAAAAAGGATGATAGACCCACCAAGCATGCGAGGATTGAAATTCCTAGCAACCATTGATTTGTTATGCTTGGAAATGCGAGTTTGAACTTAACAAGAATATTCATTATATTACCTAGATAAATTAGAATACTTTCCTAATTATGCTTAATTTAATTATAGACAGAGTAACAAAATTATAGACAGCACATTACGAACTTGCAATATTCTCTCAAGGTCGAATAGGTAATTTCTTGTCTTGGCTGACGCCTACGAAATTGCAACACCCATACTTAAATGAGTTATAGCGAGATGTAACTATGCAGAGCAATAGTTTGGATTCAGTTTATTTGCTGGTTCCAAGCTTAGGTCGATTGGCAATGCCCTGATGAATTATTTTTAAAACACGATCACGCTCTTCACCTGAAAGAGGAAGCCTTGGTTCGCGAACTCTTTCAGAACCCAAACCTGCTTCTTGAGCTGCAAGCTTGATGTACTGCACAAATTTCACGTGGGTATCGAGTTTTAGCAAAGGATAAAACCATTTGTACATTTCGCGTGCTTCATCCCATTTACCCGTGCGGGTTAGATTCCAAAAGTATTGGTTCTCTGCAGGGAATACGATTCCCGACCCCGCAACCCAGCCATCAATTCCAAGAATCGAAGACTCTAATACAAGATCATCCACCCCTACAAATATGCTGTAGCGGTCTCCTACTTCGATTCGAAGTTCAGTAATCCTTCGGGTGTTCGCAGAGCTTTCTTTTAGAGCAACAAGATTTGGAATGTTTGCAAGCTGCGAGAATTGTGCAGGGGTGATATCAACAGGATAGCCCACGGGATTGTTGTAAAGCATCCATGGAAGATTGGTGGCTGCCGCAACTTTCCTAAAATGGTTCATCGCTTCTGCGCCTTCAGCTTTGTAAACCATTGCAGGCATGACCATAAAGCCATTGGCCCCCAGGTTCTCGCAATCGCGCACATACTTACAAGCGGCGGCGGTGCTCATCTCTGCAACACCACTCAACACGGGCACGCGCCCCGATGCCATCTTTACAATTTCAGATATAAGAGTTCGTTTTTCTGATGGATCAAGAGTTTGGTTTTCGCCCAGCGAACCAGCCATAATTAAGCCGCTAACTCCGGAAGCAATCAACGCTTCACAATGTTTTGAAGTTGCTTCGATGTCGAGCGACATATCTTGGCGAAATTGTGTAGTAACCGCGGGGAATACACCGGTCCAAGCATGTTTAGACATGAGAAACTCCTAGTGAAAGGGCGCTGAAAACAGAGGTCAATATCTATAATTATAGATAGCTAGATGAACTCTGACCATGTGCTTATTAATCCATTGTCGCTATAAAGATTGTCGAGAAGACTTTACTTTTGTTGACTCTTAATAAAAATGGATCTATAGATTAATGATATGGAACCATCTATTTTATTATCTTTGACTATTGGATTGATAGCCTGGGCATTTCTTAGCTTGGGCGCAGCAGTTGCAGGTTTATATTTCACCCCTAAAAAAGATGCCGAGTTTTGGCGAGCTTTTTGGTTTATGAACGGGATTTGGGGCTTGATCGATGGAATCATCGGCTGGGCCAATTTGATTACCACCCCTGCGACGATGGATTTTCTGCAGAAGGTGTTATCCATAAACACCTTTCTTGATTTCATTTATATAACTGCTGGTTTGGTATTAGTTGCCCTTGCCAAACCGGTTTTAAAAGGCTTTGGCTTTGCAGTATTGCTGCAAGGATTTTTTCTTCTTATCTTTGATG
The DNA here is from genome assembly GCA_002303765.1 of Planctomycetaceae bacterium UBA969. Lineage (GTDB taxonomy): Bacteria > Planctomycetota > Planctomycetia > Gemmatales > Gemmataceae > UBA969. The sequence continues at coordinate 3,050 of DBCB01000200.1, read as the reverse complement.
CTGTGTTTTTGTTCCTATCCTATCGCGCTTAAAACCCACTCAGGCAAAACCCACTCAGGCTGGCCAGACGCCTTCTGAAAGAATGCTTGCACCTAGGATGCTTTGCTTATACAGGTAGGCAAAGGCCTTTGAACCATCTGCCAAGGTGATGGGTTCCAGATTGAACAGAAAAGGTGCGTCTTCGATTTTGTCGAGTTCGGCTAGCAAGTCGTAGGGGATTTCAAAAAGTTCGCCTTGAACTGAAAAACCCTGCTGTGGTTTTTCAACCATACCTGAGTAGGGGCCTAGATCCACAAGAAGATAATCAGGCGAAGTGCAAGTTTCATTTAAATAATGCGCATTCGCTAAAGCGTAATGGTTTTTTTTACCCCGTTTTAGGGTGCCATAGACGAACAATAATAGGGGATCGTTTTGATTCATTATTTAAGTTTGGCGCCCACAAGTTTTTTAAAGGTGCTTTTGTTGATGGGTGAGAATTGTACCTTGTCGCCAATATTAAAAGCGAAATATTGAGTCAGTATGTCGACTAGAAGATTAGGCGTTTGCCCGATGAGATGCCATCCTCCTGGTTTTTGTTCGGGATAAATGCCTGTTTGAATGCCAGTAAGGCCGACGCTTCCGGCAGGCACTTTTAATCTTGGAGTAGCAAGCCTAGGGACGCCTTCGAGTTCTTTGGGAAGATAACCCATGTAGGGGAATCCTGGACTGAAGCCGATGGCGTAAACGCAATACTCGGTTTCCGAATGAAGGCGAATGACTTCTTTTGTGGTTAAGCCTTTAAGTTTTGCGACGATTTCTAAATCAGCGCCTAGTTGATAGCAGCAGGGGACCTCTAAAACTTTGGATTGTTGTGTTGGCGTTGTAATTTCTGTGATTTTTAAGGCTGATGTTATTTCGTGGATCAAACTTTCGAGTGAAATAGAATCGGGGTTGTGATAAAGGGCCACAGCCTTGTAAGCGGGCACCACATCTAAAACCCAAGTATATGCTGCTTTTTTAATGTTGTTGGAGAAGGTTTGGCATGCGGATTCGTTTTCAAAACGGACAAGAATTCCCATGTCTGCAATTGGCTGGATGCTGTGTTTTGGTATGGTTGATTTTTTTTTAGTTGAAGCCATTTTAGTTTATCACTCCGGTAGATAATTACTTATATTGTACTAGTCGCTTTTAATTTCAATCTTTTAATTTATGTGAGGTATTATCATGCGAATATTTAGTTTTCTACTTTTATCGATTTTACTTGGTTTATCATCAGGTTGCAAAAGCAAGAAACCTCCAGTTGATAAAAATGCTGATAGCACCAAACAAACACCCGCAACCACTACCCCCGCAGCAACAACTGGAACGCCAGTTACTCCCCCTGTTGTTAATATGAAAAGAAATGCAGTTGCTCGAACAGGTACAGGAACAAAACTGGGGGAATTATTCAAAGCTCTTGATCTTTATGCGAATGATAACAATGGGAAATACCCTCCAGCTTTTACCAAAAACGCTCAGGGATCGCCCTTGCTAAGTTGGCGCGTGCTTATCTTGCCTTACATCGAGCAGCAAAATCTGTTCAACAAGTTTAATCAAAATGAGCCTTGGGATGGGCCTACCAATAAACCGCTTTTAAGCTTCATGCCGAAGATTTATCTTTCCTCAGGTAATTATGATGTGAATGCTGCATTCAAAACAACATTTCTAGCCCCTGTAGCCAAGGAGACAGTTTTTTCGCCATTGGGAGCGGTTACAAAAAACGCTATTAGCGATGGCTTGTCAAATACCATTTTAGTTGCGGATGTGGATGATGATTTTGCAACGGAATGGGCAAGGCCGGTCGATCTTAATGTAAACTCTCAAAATCCCGCACTAGGATTAACCAACAGTAATCCTGCAGGATTTATGGCATTATTTTGCGATGGTTCTGTAAAGGTGGTGCCTAATCGGCCTCTTCCCAATGTTTGGGCTATGTTTACCATTGGTGGTGGCGAACAGGTTAAGCCTTGATTTTACGAAACCTTTTTTTTGCTGATTGACCAACAATGGTTTTCGGCACATGATGTAGTTTCAAATGTGTTTGTTTTTTTAACCTATGATGAAAGGACTTTTTGATGAAGGTTTTGAAATTGGCTCTCTTGTGTGCAATTTTTTCTTCCCTTGTTTCTGTTGCTTCTGCTCAGGAATCCAAGAAGGAAAATTCTGCCACCAAGCCCGCTCCTAGGGATAAGGGTTGGGAAAAAAGACATGAAACTTTTGTTGGTATTGCCAAGCGTGGCAATGTAGACCTCCTCTTCTTGGGTGATTCAATTACTGATGCTTGGGGCGGCGAAGGCCACGGGATGGGTGGTGGGCACAAGATCTTTACTTCCAAATTTGTTCCCATGAAAGCTGCAAACTTTGGCATTGGTGGCGATCGTACCCAACATGTTATTTGGCGTTTGCAAAATGGTGAACTTGATGGCATTAAGCCAAAAGTTGTGCAATTGATGATTGGTACCAATAATAGCAATGGTACAGATAACACAGCAGAAGAAATTGCTGACGGTGTTAAAGGTATTATTGACGAAATCAAAAAGAAATCACCAAGCACCAAGGTTTTGTTGCTCGCTGTTTTCCCCCGAAATACCGGCAAAGATGATGCTGCAAAGAAAATCCAAAAGGATAAAATCGACAAGGTTAACTCCATCATTTCCAAGTTGGACGATGGCGGCAAGTCTGTGAAGTTTTTGGATATCGGCTCGAAGTTCAAAGATGCATCTGGAGCACTTCCTAAGGAAATTATGCCTGATCAACTTCACCTTAGTGAAAAGGGTTATGAAATTTGGGCAAATGCAGTTGAAGGCGTGATTACTTCAATGTTGAAGGGTGATCAGACCAAGGCTGCAGAGCCAACGAAGACGGTGAAGAAAGTAGAACCAGCTACTCCAACTACTCCCGCTAAGCCAACCACTGGAACCCCAGAGCCAACAAAGACGGTGAAGAAAGTAGAACCAGCTACTCCCGCTAAGCCAACCACTGGAACCCCAGAGCCAACAAAGACGGTGAAGAAGGTTGAACCAGCTCCTGCT
>DBCB01000103.1 GCA_002303765.1 Planctomycetaceae bacterium UBA969 | reverse complement strand
CAGTTCTATTGGGTATTTTAAACCAGCGAAAAGTTCCATCTTCATATTGGATCTTGGACCAAAGTAGAACAGGTGGACCAGGTTCCGGAGAATAAAAGTGATAAGCATTATTCAAATACGCAAATGTTAAATAATGCCTGAAGTAGTATGCCCAAAGATTGGTAGCAAGCCAAGAAGCCGGGGCATTGGGTGGCTCGATTGAAGTTACAGCGGTGATGATGCTTGCAAAGTGAAATAACACAAAACAGATAGCGGTGGTTTTTTTAGCTAGGAGAGGCAACAAAACAAAGATACCCAAAAATAATGAGACTGCAGTAAAAACAGAACCCGCCAGAATTAGCGAATCCCAACTCGGATCCATGGAATTGGTTATAATCAAAAGCGCCAAGGAGAGACCAAAAGTCGTAAGAGATAGGGTGCCGTTAGAGGTTTCATCATGAAACCTTTGTGAACATGCAATGCTAAAAGCAGCAAGTGCAAGAATAAACCCAAAAACTAAAAGGTTAACCCTTAAAGTTACAAGATCTGGAAAAAGGGAATTTAAGCCGAGTGCCAAAAGCGCCAAAGTGATAGCAGTGGCTACCCAATAAGTGGGTTTTTGAAGTAAATTCATAAATAGGACCTCCATCTCCATATTAGACAATTCGTCATTATAATGTAAATACCTAAATGAAGTCAGGGTTTCTTTATAACCAAGAAAAGAATGGCATCACAAAAGTCCTAATAATTGAAAAAGCCTAACCATTTTGCAAAACTCAAACTACGGACGAAAAACAGGTACGATTAGTGTTCGTTTGTACACAAAAAGGTAAAAAGGAAGAATAATTCTAAAAAGTGGCAAATAAATTATTAACCTAGTGCCTGTAACACTTTGCCTAAATCTAAAAATTGCTACAATCAGAAAAATCGTTAAAATCTACCTATTTTTCTTGCCATTCACTTTTTAGCCTTCTAACATCTCCAAATCGATATGCATCGATACTGCCAACTCTTGGAATGGAATCCAAACGGTTATCAATTGATTATCAAAGGCTTGCTCCTTCAAGAAGGGGTAGTTTGTTTTTTTGTTCCAGGGATTGTTAAATAGCGTTTCAGGGAAGAAACCTAGTCTGGAATTGTTTTGGAAGATCTTTGAAATAAGGTCTTTTGTTTTTCAGGAGGTTTTGATGATTAGTTTTATTCTTGCAATAGGTTTGGGTCAAGCGGTTGCGGGTGCTGAGTGCGCAGGTGGCGTATGCTCCGCTTCGAGCTCTTCTTCGGTCGCAAGTTCTTGCGCATCGGGCAATTGTTCCGCTTCATCAAGTGGCAAATTGTTCCGTAGAGGCAGGTCAAGCGGTGGTTCTGTAGCAATGGTTCCTTCCACTCCAGTTTCTACCACGGAAAAAAAGACCGCAGAAGCACCTATGGAAGTAGAATCATCTGATTCTTCCAACTCCCGTAGGAAATCAATCCTTAGCTTCCGCCGATAATAACGTTTTGTTCTGCCATGGATTAACAACCCAAAGTTGAACAAACAATTTATACAAAGAGATAACCCTTACCAGCAAGGGTTATCTTTTTTGAGTTTGAGAACTTTGCCAAAGTCTGAATGCTTCCGGGAAATCCGTGGTGATTCCATCGACTCCCAGATATTGAAGCTTTTCCCATTCAGTGGGATTATTGGCTGTCCAAGGTAATATCTTGAATTGATTCCTATGCATTTCAAGAATGATGTCTTTATTTAAAGTGTCAAATTTCGGGCAGAATAACGAAGCACCCGTGTCGATCATTTCTCTAATCATATCCACTTGGATTGTTCCATCAGCGAGCAAACCCAGAGTGCAATCAGGTAAAATCTTTTTAGCCTGGTTTAAAATTGTATGATCAAAAGATCTTAGGATGATGCGGTTGTGTGATTTTCTATTGGCTATTTGTTCTTTGATGGTGTGCAGGATAATTTCGCTTTTACATTCTAGAAAAGGAAGCTGTTTTATTTCCAAATCAAAGGATAGTGAAGCTGCAGCTTTTTGCTGTGCAAGCGTTTTTCCAAAGGTCTTTCCTTCTTCGCCCGCATAGAAATCGACAAAATCAAAGAATTGATCCAAGGTGGGTGGCGCCCAGCAATTCAAATTGTGCCGCTTACAGTAAATGGCAGAGAGTGGGCCGATTATAAATTCTTGTAGGGGGAACCTTTCGTTTTTTGGTGGAACCTTTTTGAAAAAAGCCTGCAATGCTTGAAGATTAAATTCGTTGATCTGGAAATGTTGATTCGATTGTGGCAGTGAAAAAAAATGGTCATGAAACAATATCACTTGTTCGTCAGCACAAAGATGCAGATCGGTTTCGATGGAATCCACCAAACAATCGATAGCAAATTCGATGGAGGAAAATGTATTTTCAGGCCTATTACCCCGTGCGCCACGATGGCCTTGCAAATGCAGTTGCATGGTTTGTCTCTATTCGAGGTCTGGGTTTTGCAAAGGTTGAAAATCGACCACTTCTAGGCTGACCGTTGTAAAGCCGTTCCATTCATTAAGCTTGGGTGTAAAAGCTAAGGAGATAGCTCCGCCATTTGACATTAATTCTTCTTTTCTTTTACCCATGCGAAAAGCAATGGCCCAAAGTTTGACGCCAGCTTGTGAAACTTGGAAACGAAGGTGCAGGCCATCCGTGCCAACCAGAGTAGGCTCTTTTTCGACAATAAGATTTGTTGCGAGGTAGATTGGTTTTTTATTCCCCATGCCGTAAGGCTCAAGTTGATCAAGATCTTTTACTAAAGAATGAGTCAAAGCGGATAACGGCACCTCTGCATCCAAAATCAATTTGGCTGGCTTGATCCCGGTGGGGTATTTTTCTTTTACAAGTTGGCAAAGCTTTTGACGAAGTAAGGGTATTTTATCTTTTTCAATTTGTAGACCCGCTGCAGCGGCATGCCCCCCCGCACGCACTACAAGCGATTCGCATTCAGCAAGAAGTTCATGAAGTTTGACCATACCGCCAGATCTTCCAGAACCAGACCAAATGGTTGGGGATACTTGAAGAGGTTCCTCTTCGGTTGAAGTATCGGAAGTTGCAGAAGAAGTAACAGGGGGCGCTAGAACGATGCAAGGTTTGCCAAATTCTTCGGTAAGTCTGCCAGCAACCACTCCGACAATGCCAGGATGCCATGTGGTTCCAGCGAGTACTAGGAAAGGATCATGCAGGAATTCTTCAGATTCTGCAAGTTCCTTGGCTTCAGTAAGAATTTGCCTTTCAATTTTTTGTCGTTGTTTGTTTTGATCAGAAAGGAAAAGTGCTATTTCTCTGGCTTGATCCATGCGGTTGGTGATCAAGAGGTCAACCACAAGTTGTGCGCAACCAATTCTGCCTGCTGCATTTAACTTAGGAGCTAAATTGAACCCGATATCAGTGGAATTCAGTTTTCGTTTTTCGTTGAGGTTACTTTCCTTGACCATTGCCTGAAGTCCAAAGTTAGCAGACTTTGTGAGCCTTTCCAAACCACTGCGTACTAGAATTCGATTTTCATCAAGTAAAGGTACAACATCAGCAACAATACCAAGAGAGGCTAGGCTGATGGCCTCGACCAAGAAATCTCTGAGGAAACCCTCAACTTTGGAATTTCCGCTATGGAGTACAGCAATCATCCATGCAAGCTTTAAGGCCACAGCAGAACCCGAAAGCTCGCCGAAAGGGTAGGTGCCCCCAGGCAGGCGCGGATGAACGACCGCAGCCGCTTCGGGAATGGTGGCCTTCATTTCATGATGGTCGGTGATAATCAATTCGATGTTTAAGGTTTTAGCTATTTTCGCTTCTTCGATGCTTGCGATCCCACAATCGACAGTAATGACTTGCTGAACGCCAGAGCGGGCTAGAGATTCAAGGGCGTTGGAATTAAGCCCGTAACCCTCTTCAAGACGCTTTGGCACATAAAATCTGGGGTTACCTCCAAGGATGCGAAGCAACCTAATAAGGATAGCGGTGCCGGAAATGCCATCTGCATCATAATCCCCGTAGACACAAATAACCTTGCCTGTTTTTAAAGCTTGCAAAATGAGTGTTGCAGCATCTAAAGCGCCAGGCAAAAGAGCTGGATCGTGTAACCCTTTTAAAACAGGGTTAAGAAAGCGATATGCGTTTTCAGGCGAATCAATCCCACGATTTATAAGAAGCTGTGCAATAACAGGGGATATCTTAGCTTTTTTTGCAAGGCTTGTACAAAGTTCGGTATCGTGCGCCAGCAAAACCCATTTCTTTGAAGCGGACAAAAAGCACTTCCTTTTAAAATCGAAGTTATAAATGCAAAGTAAAAGGTGGCACGTTTCTTCTTAGTGTGCCTGATTTCATTGTAAGGGAGTTTAACTATTTGGCAGTTATTAACAAGGATGTAATCGCATCTTGCCTAAACTGGCCAATCAGAATCATCCTAATTATGCGCAAGCTCGATCAAAATAATGCCGATAAAAGGTAATAGTTGAAAGTTACTGTAAACCCTTAACAAATGAAGAAGGAAAGAAATGATTCGATTTACTTATTATGCCTTTTTGTCACTTTGCATCTTGTCTGGGATCTTTTACGGTAATTAAAGTATGAGTGAGTTCTAATTCGTAAAATCAATCAAATTCAAAATAGAGTGTTTGGGTGATTCATTTCGCTGCTTTAAAAAATCACCTCATCAATAAAAGTGAATGCATAACACCTAAAACGATTGTGAGTAAATCGTAAGATAGGTAATTAAACCCATTTTGAGATAAAACATAGAGCAAAAGGCATTGCTTTGGGTCGATGCACTCATAAAGCAAAAATCCTAACCAAATCCTAGGCATCTACTATTTTGTCTGCCTCTAGGGCTAAAAGCCAACGCTTAGATTTTTCNNCCAGGGCTAAAAATCAATTCTTGAATTTTCTATAAGTCTAATCCCTTTATTTGATTAGGGCGAAATCACTGGTCAAAAGTGGAGCATAAACTGTTGTAAAAAGATTAAGATCAAAACGCTGATAAAAGTGAGAATGGGACGAATGAGTAGTATTAAAGGTTTTTAACTAGGCGTTTGGTTAATCTAGGTAGGGGAAGTAAGGGGTAT
>DBCB01000315.1 GCA_002303765.1 Planctomycetaceae bacterium UBA969 | reverse complement strand
ATGAAGTTTCCACGGGTATTGATTCGTTCGCAGTGGTTTTCGAAGCAACCAAAGATGCGCCTATTGCAGGTTCGCTAACTCAAATCAAAGCTCTTCCAGCAGACCCCAAACTTCCTTGCAATACTGAGTTCAACACGAATGCAGAGCTCACGTTTGGCAATCCAGGGCAATCGATTTACTGGAGATACAACATGCCAACACTGGGTGTTGCTGTTACCGAAGAAGCTCCATTCTCTATTCAAGTGATCGAACCAAAGGTTCCATTGGTTCAGAATGGCTCGATGAATCTGAAAGTTGTTGTACAACGAAAAGAAGGATTTAAAGGCCCCATAACTGTAATCCCAGTTTATAGCCCTCCTGGTGTTGGAACAATTGCAGCCATCACCATTCCAGAAAACCAAAACGAAGGCCTGTTTGCCATCACTGCAAATGCGGGTGCCCGAATTAAGAACTGGAAAACCGCTCTTTTGGCAAATGCCAGCACTCCTACAGGCGTAGTTTGGGCTTCCTCCCAACTATTTAATTTAGAAATAGCTGCCCCATTCATTACAGCTTCCATCGAACGAAGTGCGATCGAACAGGGTAAATCTTCTGAAATCCTTTGCAAGATTAACCAAACAACTCCATTTGAAGGCAAGGCCAAGCTTGAACTGGTTGGCCTGCCTTTAAAAGTCACAGCAGCACCCGTTGAAATCGATTCCAAAACCAAAGAGATTCTTGTCAAAGTTGAAATTGATAAAACTTCACCCGTGGGCAATCACAAGAACATTGTTTGTTCTGCAGTGATCACCAAGAATGGTGAAGCAATTGTGCATACCTTGGGCAAGACAGATATAAGAATCGATGTACCCGCAGCTCCCAAAGTCGTTGCTACTGCACCTGCAACACCAGGCACACCAGCAGTGGTTGCCCCTGCAGGCGAAAAGAGACTAAGCAGGCTTGAGAAGCTTAGACTCGAACAAGAAGAACGCGAAAAAGCTCAAAAATCCACACCAACACCCCAAAAGAAATAAGCTTTCTGGAGACCCCTACGATGAAGATTTCTATTTTATCTGGCGCTTGTGCATTATTGCTACTTGCCTCTGCAACTTCCATCCAGGCAATCGCACCTGTAAGCATTGCGGTTTTCCCACCCGATGTTAATGTTCAATCCGCCCGGGGGAAACAACGCATCATCGTTCAAGCCAGCTACGCAGATGGCATTACCCGCGATGTTACCGCTCAAGCAAAAGTTACCATCAGTGACCCCAAAATTGCCAAGATTGTCAATCTCGAAGTCCTTCCTGTAGGCGATGGCAAATGCTCCATTGCTGTAGAATTTGAAGGCAAAACTACTCAAGTTCCAGTTGATGTTAAAGATGCAACTAAAGATAGGCCCATCAGTTTTAAACTTGATGTGATGCCAATCTTTTTACGCAATGGCTGTAACCAAGGTGGTTGCCATGGCGCTGCTAGGGGCAAAGATGGTTTTCGTCTTTCCCTTTTTGGTTTTGATCCCGATGGCGATCATTATCGTTTGACCCGCGAACTCAATGGCAGAAGAATTAACCTTGCGATTCCTGAAGAGAGCCTTTTGGTTGAAAAATCGATTGGCAAGGTGCCCCATACCGGTGGTCAGAAATTCGCAGTAGGCGAGCAATATTACAACGATCTCGTTCGCTGGGTTGATGCTGGTGGCCCACAAGATCCAGCAGGCATTCCTACCCCTGTATCGGTTGATCTTTTTCCTAAATCCGCTCTTTTGGATGGCAAAGGTAGTACCCAACAATTAATCGTCAGGGCTAAGTACAGCGATGGTTCCGAACGCGATGTTACTTCCCTTGCCCTTTTTCTTAGTAGCAATGATAGCTCGGGCAAAGTAAGCCCCAATGGTTTGGTAACTGCAGGCGATCGAGGCGAAGCCTTTGTTATGGCTCGTTTTTCAACATTTACTGTGGGCGTACCCTTTATTGTTCTTCCAAAAGATTTGAAATTCTCTTTCCCCCCAACTCCTGAAAAGAATTACATCGACACCTTAGTTAATGCAAAGCTTAAAAATCTTCGTATCGCCCCTTCTGCGACTTGCTCTGATGAAGTTTTCTTGCGCAGGATATTCATCGATCTTACAGGCATGCTGCCTTCGGTTGATGAATACAAAACATTCATGGCTAACAAATCAGCAGACAAGAGAGAGCAACTTGTCAAAGACCTTATGGAACGAAAAGAATTTTCAGAACTATGGGTTTTAAAGTGGGCTGAACTCTTACAAATTCGCAGCTCTAACCAAGTTAGTTACAAAGCAACCTTGCTTTATTACAACTGGCTTCAGGATCGTATAGCACGCAATGTTCCCCTTAATCAGTGGGTTCAAGAGTTGCTTGGTGCCAACGGTGGTACTTTTAACAACCCTGTTACGAACTACTATCAGAACGAAACTGACATTCTTAAAGTGACTGAAAATGTTGCTCAAGTTTTCATGGGTATGCGCATCCAATGCGCTCAATGCCATAACCATCCTTTCGATCGTTGGACCATGGATGATTACTATGGTTTCGCTGCATTCTTTACCCAGATTGGCAGAAAGCGAACGGATGATCCACGCGAACTCGTGGTATTCAACAGTGGCAGTGGCGAAATCAACCATCCTGTTGGCGGCAGGCGCATGGCTCCCAAGTATTTGGGTGGTGAAGTTCCTGATGTTGTTGGTAAAGATCGCAGGGGATTAATGGCTGAATGGCTTGCTTCTCCTAAAAATCCTTACTTTGCTACGAATCTTTCCAACATGGTTTGGACGCACTTCTTTGGCTTGGGCATCATTAATGAAGTTGATGATGTTCGTGTCTCCAACCCCCCTTCCAACTCTGAGTTGCTTCAGGAATTAGGCAAGAAGTTTACTGAATACAATTACGACTTCAAACGCCTTGTGAAGGACATTGTTCTTTCCAATTCCTATCAGCTTTCAACCCAAACCAATTCAAGTAACGAAAGCGACACCAAGAATTTCAGCCATTCCTCCATCCGAAGAATCAAAGCTGAAACCTTCTTGGATTGCATTAGCCAAGTAACTGAAACCAAGAATAAGTTTCCTGGTTTGCCACTTGGTGCAAGAGCTGTTCAAATTGCTGATGGTCAGGTTTCCAACTATTTCCTTACAACCTTTGGCAGAGCCACCCGCGAATCTGTTTGCTCTTGCGAAGTGAAGTTGGATCCGACTTTAAGCCAGAGTTTGCATTTGCTTAATGGCGATGCAACGACGCAGCGAATAACTCAGGGCAATTTGATTGGCAAACTTCTAAAGGAAAAGAAAACTCCAGAAGAAATCTTGGACGAAATTTATATTCGTTGCCTTTCGAGAATGCCTTCTGCGGATGAAAAAACTAAGGTGCTCGCCTTGGTCAATGCTGAAAAAGATAAAAAGCAGGTCCTGGAAGATGCCTTCTGGGCAGTGCTTAATACCCGCGAATATATGTTTAACCACTAAGATAACGTTTACGGAGCAGAGGTCATGATTCGTTCAATTATTTTGCTGGTAGCTTTGCTTTCCTTGGCAACCCAGTCAGCCATTGCACAGCCTTCAGCCAAGAAAATTAACTATCAAGATCACATCCTGCCTTTCTTTCAAGACAAGTGTGTTGCTTGCCATAACCAGGACAAAAAAAGTTCTGGCGTTATTCTTAACAGTTACAGCAAAATTATTGAAGGTGGTAGCAGCGGTATTATTGTAAAGGCGGGTGACCCCGAAGGCAGTTCGCTTTTTCAAGTGGTTGCTCATAAATCTGAACCGGTCATGCCTCCTAAAAGCCCGAAAGTTGCAGACACTTCAATTGTAATGCTTGAAAAATGGATCAAAGAAGGGTTGCTTGAAACAGCAGATGGCAAGGCTTTGGCTTTGAATAAACCCACTGCCGATATTGCTTTAGGTACCGTTCGCAGGGGCAAACCTGATGGCCCACCACCCATGCCCGAAAAACCTCTTCCCCTTGATCCTTTGGTTGTTACTTCTAAAGGTAACGCAGTCATTGGTTTAGCAGCAAGCCCTTGGGCCCCTCTTTTAGCGGTGGGTGGTCAGAAGCAAATCGTGCTTTATAACACCGATACTATGGAATACCTTGGCGTCATTCCTTTCCCAGATGGCTTTCCTACCGTTTTAAAGTTTAGCAGAAATGGTGGATTCCTCCTTGCTGGGGGTGGCCGCGGGGGGAAAAATGGCTCCGCTACTTTATTCAATATTAAGACCGGACAAAAAGTCCTAACAGTTGGCCAAGAATCTGATGCTGTTCTCGCTGCGGATATCAGCCCCGATCAAACTCAAATTGCTCTTGGTGGACCTAGCAAGGTCGTTCGGGTTTATTCAACCGCCGATGGCAAACTACTTCACGAAATCAAAAAACATACTGATTGGATTACCAGCATCGAATACAGTCCAGATGGTGTTCTTTTTGCTTCAGGCGATCGAAGCGGAAATCTTTTCGTTTGGGAATCTCACAACGGCAAAGAGTATTTTACCCTTAAAGGTCATACCAATTACATCAACAATCTTTCTTGGCGTGCAGATGGCAATATCCTCGCTTCGGTGAGTGAAGATGCCTCTCTTAAGCTTTGGGAAGTAGAGAACGGCACTTTGGTTAAATCAATTCCCGCCCACGCAGGTGGTGCACAGGGTTTGGTTTTTCATCGGGATGGCACCATTGTTACCAGCGGCAGGGATAAAACCTCAAAGTCTTGGAAAAGTGATGGAACTGCAATTCTAACAATGGAGCCGCTGACCGATTTAGCACTTCGGGTTGCTGTTTCACACGATGCTGTTTTTGCATTTGTTGGCGAATGGAATGGGAATGTAACTGCATACAAGCTTGCAGATGGAAAAAAGGTAGATGTTTTGCCTAGTAATCCGCCCACCCTTAAAGACCGTGTAGAACTTTCCGCTAAGGAAATCGTTTTGCTTCGTGAACAATTGTCTAAAACAAGTGCTGAATTGACTAATGCAAAGACACAAGATGCGAAATTACAAGGCGATCTGGCAACTGCCCAAAAAAATCTTGCAGAAGCCAGCCTTGCGGTCAAAGACCTGCCTCCAAAAATAAAGCAACTGACTGCAGATCAGGCTACAGCTTTGGCCCAACAGACTAAAGCCACCAATGAAGTTAAAGCTCGCGAGGCCATGATTCTAGCAAGCACGGATAGCTTGAAAAAAATTAAGGATCAATCGGACAAGAACAAATTAGATGCAGCCTTGGCGAAAAATGCGACTGCTGCTCAAGAAAAGCTTGACAAACTGAAGCTAGAATTACCCGCTTTGCAGAAGGCCCTTCAGGAGAAAGCTGCAGCTTATACCGCGGCTGTTGCAGGCCTTAAAGATGCACAAATGAAGCTTATTGCTGCTACGCCTATGGTTCCCGCATTACCTAAGCAGATTGATGCCATGCAAAAGGCAATGCCTGCAGCCCAAGCATTAGTTACCACGCTAACCACAAAAGTTCAAGATTTGGAAAAGCAAATTGGGGCCAAGGAAGCATCTTTACAGCGGTATAAGAAAGCTCAACCCCTAGCCAAAGCACCAAAATCTTAATATCCTTGTTTATAACTGTATTTTTGTAATTTTAATGTTTAAAGTTGAGGCCTGACATGGCAGCTATTTCCCGAAAACTCCGTAAAACCTTGCAGAAACAAGATCAACGCCGCTCCAGAATTGAGAATGGCGCGAAAAAGAACAAGGAAAGAGATCGTAAAGAACTTAGGCTAAAAGCCGCTCTGGGAATTGGTGGGCTTCCTTACACGCCAACCATTATGAGCTGGTTAAGCCAAGCTATCGACAAGCCTTCCAAGCAAATTGTGCAGGCAGATGTTGATAACTTCTTGAAGGCGTAATAAGCCCTTATTTTAAAATTTCACAAAAGCAGTCCTTATAAAAAAGGGCTGCTTTTGGTTATTTAACCTTTTTTTTATGCTCTTCGCAAAACAAATACTGCCACGGTATCAGCGGAATAAAGCCAAAGACTTTAAGCCATCCCCACTCTAAGCTTACTGCGGGCAATGAGCATTTTTTGCAAAGCCTGGGCATACCTTCTGGGCCGCGGATTACCAAATCTTTATAAACACTTTCATGTTGGCTGATATCTGCGGGAGAAATACCCCTTTGGAGCAGTTCTATTTTAATAATTTCAATCGCTGCGGGCTCCATACCTTGCTTAAACACCGTTAGACGATCAAGCAAGGCCCTATTGTCTGCCTTTTTTGCATATATTCGTACTTTTTCGAGATCTAGCTGCATAATTAAAGAACCTGCCAATTTATCGGGAACTTATTCCTTTTCCCCTTCGACTAAAATAACAGATAACATTAAAGGCTAGCTAAAACTAATAATTTTTGGATTTGGCCTAAAAAAAAGAATAATTTACCTTCGGGGAACCTCTTCTTTTTTAACAATTTGTGTTGTTTAAACGCGATGCAGTGGTAATAATTATATCGTGTGCATTTAAGATTATTATGCGCATTTTCAACCTTAAGGATTTTACCTATGGCACATAAATCAAACACCAAGTTCTCATTTTGGCACTTGGTAGCACTTGGTACGGTATCCACCGGCCTATTGCTCAGCGCCAATTTCTCTGCAGCTCAAGAAAAAGAAACCAAGAAGCAATCGGCTGCCAAGGATGATAAAGAAGCAAAGAAAGACGAAAAAGAACCACTAGCTGAAAAGTCAGCTCCATTGCCTCCTTATCCAACCTTTCCAAAATTGACAATCGTGGGCAAGACTCCAGAAGAAAAACAAATCACTGAGCAGGTAGTAAAATCGATTAATCAAAAGCTCGAAGCTTCATGGAAAGAAAACAAAATTGTACCATCCGGGTTCATTGATGATTATGAATTTATTCGCAGAGTAAGCTTGGATGTTGTGGGCAGAATTGCAAGCCCCGAAGAAATTACCAAGTACATGCGCTATCCGCAAACCAGTAGAAGATCGCAGATTATTGAAGATCTTCTTGCAAGCGAAGATTACCCACGCCATTGGGCAAATCACTTTACTAACTGGTTTTTGACCCGCTCAGGTACATTCGGCAAAGGCAAATACCACGAAGAGATGGCTGTATGGTTAGAAGACCAATTCGCAAGTAACCGTGGTTATCATGAGTTAGCTAAAGAAGTGATAACTGCCTCGGGTGAAAACACTGAAAATGCTGCAGTGAATTTCATCTTGGCGCATCTTGGCGAAGCTGTTCCCCAGGCGAAACAAAGCCAGGAAGGCAAGTTTGAAATGGTGCCTATTACTTCAAGAATTACCAGGCTTTTCCTTGGTATTCAGATGCAATGCGCCCAATGCCATGATCATCCTTTCAACAACTCTATCACGCAAAAACATTTCTGGGGCATCAATGCTTTCCTACGTCAGGTAGAAAGAACGGGTACACCCCCTGCTGAAACTGGAAACAGAATGATGACCCTTCCTAAGCTTGGTCTAAAAGATAATACTTCGACTAATGCGGATGGGATCATCTTCTATGAAAAACGAAATGGTGTAATTCTCCCCACCAAGGCTATCTTCATGGAAGAAAAGAAGCTTGCTAGTGGTCCTGCGGCTACAGGCAGGCGTGATCAGTTAGCTGCCTTCATCATTGATCACGAAAACTTCCCCAAATCTGCGGTAAATCGCATGTGGAGTGTATTCTTCGGCAAAGGTTTCACTTCCCCGATCGATGACTTTAACGAGCAGAATGTTCCTACGAACCCTGAACTTCTTCAAGAACTTTCTTCCAGCTTCAAGAATTACAACTACGATTTAAAGAAACTTGTCCGCTGGATTTGTAACAGCAATGCTTACAACCTCACTTTCGTTGCCAACAAAACCAACGATAAGCCTGAAGTTGAAGGCTTGTTCAGCAGAATGCTTTTGAAATCAATGAGCCCTGAACAGCTTTTTGAATCCCTTATGGTTTCCACCAAGGCTGAAGCTGCTGAAAGCAAAGATGCCAAGAAAAACCTTCGTACTGCTTGGCTTAATAAGCTGGTCAGTAATTTCGGCGACGACGAAGGCAACGAAGTAAACTTCAACGGTACCGTTGTTCAAGCTCTGCTTATGATGAATGGCAAAGAAATCAACGAAGCCATCAGCAGGAAAGAAAAAGGAACGGTATCGATGGCTATGGCTCGTAATAAATCGAATCCCAACAGCATCATCAACGAACTGTTTTTAGCAACCCTAAATCGGCCAGCAAGGCCTGCAGAGACCCTGAAAATTTCAAAGGGTCTTGCAATGCGAACTAAAGACAAAAGCCCAATGGATCCCTACCAGGATCTTTTCTGGGCACTCCTCAACAGTAACGAGTTTCTGTTGAACCATTAATCTCCTGAGCTTTTTAGCGCAGCGATTTCAAACCAAAAGGCTGGGGCTTAAAACCCCGGCCTTTTTTATTTATCCGGAATTCATCTGCACAAACCCGCTTATTTCCGCTACGATGCTGCCCATGGAAACCTCGCAATATTATCTTGGGCTGGATGTAGGTGGCACCGCAATGAAGGCGGGGATTATTTCCGCTGAGGGAACCTTAATACATTCACTCATGCAGCCCACTAATAAAAATGCTGGCCCCAATGCTGGCCTCGCTTTAATGGAAAAAGTCATTCGCCTTTGTATTGAATCCGCTGGGTTTAAACTTGATTCAATTAAAGCTATTGGTGCAGCAGTGCCTGGGATTATCGATCTGAAAAACGGTATGATTCTTGATGCAGTGAATCTCACCGACTGGAAAAATGTGCCTGTTCGCTCTCACCTTGAAACCATTTTCAGCAAGCCCATCGCATTCTTAAATGATGCCAACGCTGCGGCCTTGGGCGAAGCTTGGCTCGGTGCAGGTAAAGGCGCCGAAAGCATGGCATTCCTTACCCTCGGTACAGGCATTGGCGGGGGCTTGGTTCATCAGGGAAAAATCATCGAAGGAAGACACGGACTGGCTGGTGAAATTGGACATACAAGAATTGAAATGTCGAGGCCAAGGCCTTGCTCTTGTGGAAATTTTGGCTGCTTGGAAGCCTATGCCGGAGCTACCTCTGTTTTAAAGCGGGCCTACGAGGCACTTGCAGAGGATTTCAACAAAATCTCCGACCTACATGAACCTGCTGAAAAAAAGACTTTATCTTGCAAGGATGTTTTTGATGCAGCCCGCAATGGAGATCCCCTCGCAGACCGACTTGTCGAAGAAACTTCCTCCGCACTCGCCTTAGGGGTTATCAACATCCTGCATTTCTTTGATCCAGAGAAAGTGGTGTTAGGCGGGGGCATGATTGCAGCAGGCGATGATTTCTTAAAGCGTATTCGCTGGTTTGTAAAAGATCAGGCGTTTAAAGAATGCGCCCAAGGCGAAGACATTTGTTTCGCAACCTTGGGGAATGATGCAGGCATCTTGGGTGCTGCAATCGCTGCAAGGCAGATGCTTCTAAAAAACTAACGCGCTCCAATTTTGCCAGTTTTTCTTCATTGAGCGGCAGATGTTAATCCGCTGGTGCATTCCGATACTAGATGGTGCAACAACTTTTATTGAAGATCTCTTATTAATTTTTACATCAGCATTTCCTGTGTGGGCCAGAACCAGCGGATTAACATCCACTGCTCAATAGGAATACTGCGCAACCCATCCTTACCTACAATTTTCCTTAAGAGTCGGAAGCGTCAGCGACGGTTTGTTAATCCCCATTTTACATTTGCCCATACTTCCATCGCTTGCGCTTCATGCTCGAAGGACATGCAAGAAAAGGTTGAATGGACTTAAGGGCCACAATCAACATCAGCAGTTCATTAATCCATGGTCGGAACGCCAACTAGCGCGCGCCTATTTTCATTTGCTTGAACGCACGGGTTTGATTGGCGATGGCTTCCTCGACTGGAAGCCTTTCCATCGAACTGGCACCATAAAAACCATCCACTATTTTCACCCGATCCAAAATGAATTGCGCATCTTCAGGCATGGCAATCGGCCCACCATGGCAAAGCACCAATACATCGGGCCTGATGGACTTGCAAGCCTCGGCGATTGCTCGAACTTCGAGAGCACTGGTTTCCAAAGATTTGGCTGTTTTTGCTCCTATTGCGCCCTTAGTGGTTAGGCCCATATGCGCCACAACAATATCAGCACCGGCATGGGTCATCTGCTTGGCTTCCTCAACATTAAAGGCGTAAGGAGTGGTCAACAACTCCATGTTTCTGGCAGCAGCAACGCATTCAACTTCCAGACTGTAACTCATCCCGGTTTCTTCAAGATTTTCCCGCATCAACCCATCGATCAATCCGACTGTGGGAAAGTTTTGGATTCCAGCAAACCCCATGTCCTTGAGTTCTTTAAGAAAATGATCCCGCAGCATGAAGGGGTCGGTTGCACAAACTCCCGCAAGAACTGGCGTATGTTTTACTGCTGTTAAAACTTCGTAAGCCATCTCTTTCACGATTTGATTGGCATTCCCAAAGGGCAACATGCCTGAAAGAGAGCCCCGCCCTGCCATTCGGTAACGGCCTGAATTGTAGATGATTATTAGATCGATGCCCCCTGCTTCTTCGCACTTCGCACTTATGCCTGTTCCTGCGCCACCTCCCACGATTGGTTTGCCTTGCGAGAGTTGATGACGAAATTTTTCTAATAGAGCAACACGTGTCAATGGCATGCTTGATCCTTAATAAAAAATTTATGATGCTTTGGTAGGCGTTGAAACAACTTCGGGTTTGGTTCGCTGCTTGGATACTGTCTCGGTGAAATTTAGGAGAGGTGGCAAAAAGAATAGCGTCATCAAAAGGCAGAAGGCGGCCCCTAAACCAAAGGCATGCAATGGCTGAAATTCGAACAGAAACCAAAGGCAGGCAAACCAAACCAGAAAATGAAGTAGATGTAAGAACAAAACTAAAAATGTGACGCCTGGCCGATTTATCACAAGGGACCCCAAGCTTCCCTCAATCATCTGCCTGCCACGTTCATCTTTATAGAACAGCGATTGCCCAGTCCTTCGAAGGTAATTACCTTTGGCATCCTTCTCTGGCTTGAACACCGAGATTTTACCTTCTTCTTCAACTTCGATTGCAACAGGTGTAGAAGGCAAAGGCAGATTGATTTTAGATTTGTACTCGAGGCGATTACCAGGCTGCTTGAAGTAAACCTCTTTTTTACCATCAGCGCGGGTGACCGTCATGGAAGGATACGGTGCGCCTTCCTCGGCTTTCAAAGTGGCCTTTTTGTTATCAGGGGTGTAGGACTGTGATTCATGAATTGGCCTGTAAAGCCCGGGCGAGCCATAATCCAACATCATCCACAATCCAAGGGTCAGGGTAATTATTGCACCACTTGCAGGTGCGCGCCAAATAAAGCCATCTGCTGGTTGGCTATAAATTCTACCTTGAAGAAAATGCGAAAACGCACCGCTAACCACGGTGATCGAAATCCACAAGAGAAAGACGCCAAATAGTAATCCAAACAAAGTACGACTCCATGAATCAAAGTTGTTTGCCCTTTTCCTAAGCAATGGCCTTAGCTTACTAGATTCATGCCAATAAAAAGCATTGAAATATTCGAAACCACACAATTTCCCAGAGTTCCCACCTGTTCAAAAATACAGATTTAACCCAGAATAAAACACCCTATTTTAAATCAGCGATCAATCAGGGTGTTTGCACAATATAAGGCATAACTTTAATCCCCGTGGAACTTTGGTCGGCTGTAAAGCAATCTTGTGAGAATCAGCCACATTGTTATAATCCGCCCCGCTGGAGTGTTTAGGTTTTCATTTAAAATCCTGTTTGGGAGAGGTGCCACAGTGTATTCCATTTTAATACTTGCAACAGGTTTAGGATTGGCACAAGCGGAAGAAAACAAAACTGCAAAATCCATGCAGGTCGCAAACAATATCAGTTTCCGGGTTCAAGCATCGCAAGAGTTGCTTTACCGAGGTTTATTTACCGAGGAAGCCCGATCAAGCAGGGTTCAATTCCAACGTTCCTACCGAGTCGAATCGCGTTGCCTAGTGTTGGAAACTGAAAAAAACAGCGCCCTTCTTGCATGCCTGACTATTCTAAAACAACGCAATAACCCTGCAACATTACCCACCATCACTTCCGAACCTCCTGCAACTTCTGTCCGCTTGGAAACTTTCCGCTGCGATTCAAAAGGCGTTATTCAACCCGGTCACAATCTCGGAAAGATATCTTTAGAGGGTCCATCGACCATTGAATACGGCTACCTCCTCGAATTACCAAAAACAAAACTTGTTGAAAATGACACATGGGAAACCAACGAAGATGGTAGGCCTGTTTGCATCTGGACTGTTGTAGGTACTGAAATGATGCAAGGCGTTAAATGCATCAAGTTGATTGGTACCCAACAAACCGAAGATTGGAGAAAAACCCGCGCAGACCGACAAGCGTGGAAAAGGACTGACACCGTCTGGCTTCATCCACAATTGGGAGTCGCTCAGAAATTAGAACGCACCATCGAAATCAAAGAACCCGCACATAACGAGCCTTCTCAAAAAAGCACCTTGCGCGTTGAACTTGAAACCAGTCTGGTTTACCCTGGGCAGTTATTTCAAGATCGCAAAAAAGAAATTCAACTGGCGACGAACTACCGTGAATCTGCAAACTCGTACATCCAAGATATAGGAAAGTATACCGCCCAAACAAAGGCTTTAATAAGGCAAGTTAAAACCCAATCAGAAATCATGAGCCAGACCCCTTATCGTGATGCCATAATCCAGACAACCAAAAGGCTGGAAAACATCTTGAAAGGCGATAGTTCTGAATCCGTGATTGTACCGGTATCAGCAACAAGTTTGCAGACTGCTAGGTTAGGATACAAAGCCCCAGATTTTATCGCTCAAAACATGCTTAAACAAGAATCCATCAGGCTTGCAAGGCTCGAAGGTAAATCCATCCTTCTGGTCTTCTACAACCCTAAGTCTCCTCTCTCCACCGAAATACTTGACTTTGCCAGAACTATGCAAACAAATCATGGCGACTCAGTTACCGTACTTGGCATGAGCGTGATTGATGATAACGAAATAGTCAAAAAACAAGCCGAGGATTCTAAACTCAATTTCGCTGTACTTAATGGCAGTGGCTTGAGATCAAGTTATGGGCTTGAATCAACACCCAAGATATTGCTATTGGATGCCAAGGGGATTGTTCGGTTGAATTGCTTGGGCTGGGGCCAGGAAACACAATCGGAAATAAACTCCGAATTGAAACGAAACATTGAAAAAGATTAATTGAGCCCTTACATGTTCTCTAGTCCGCAACTTCGGTGCTCTTAATTATTTTTGTTGAGACTCTTGCTAAATTCACGATTGAGTCTTTTGCCTTGTTGCCGATACGATAAAGAGGTAGTGCAATCGATGGTGGAATACGAAGTACAACCGAATACGCGCAAGTGTGCGATCAGTGGGCGAGTGCTGCAATCAGGTGAAACCGTGTATACCGTTCTTGCGGATGAAGAGGGAAAGTTGGTTCGTAAGGATTATGCGGAAGAGAACTGGAAGGGTGCACCAGAAGGATGTTTCTCGCATTGGAAAGGCAAGATAAAAGAAACAACTGCGAAAAAAGCTCACCCTGTAGATGAAAGCCTATTGATGGATTGCTTCGAAAGATTAGAGGGGCAGGACGACCCCAAGCAACAGAACTTCAGGTATATAATAGGATTGATGCTGGTACGAAAACGAAAACTGAAACTAGTTAAAACTGAAAATCTTGGTGACATGGAAAAGCTGGTGCTACGATGCCCAAAAACCAGTACAGACCATGAAGTATTACACACCAAGTTGACCGAAAGCGAACTTGATAAAGTTCAAGAAGAAGTCATGGGACTTCTGGGCTGGGATTAAATCCCCCCGACAATGGAGAATGCCATGACTCTGCTTAAAATAAATATGCTGATAAAAAAAGCCTCCACATTTGCACTTCTATCACTGATGGTTGGTTGCAATAGTTGGCCTGGTTTAAGAGATCGTGAGACGTCAAGAAATGCGCCCTCGGAAACTCCAACCGCACAACAACTGGTTGCATACCTCAATAATAACGGGCAGCGTGTTCAAGCGATTCAATGTAATCAAGTTTCAATCGATGCAAAACAGGGGAATCAAACAGCGCCAGGCCTAGATGGATTGATGGTCTGCCAAAAGCCCAGAAACTTTAGGCTTAAAGCCAAGGTTATTGGCCAACCTGCGGTGGATATTGGGTCCAACAATCAGGAATTCTGGTATTGGATCAGCAAGGTCGAGCCTGTTCCCTATGTGTTTCATTGCAATTATGATGAACTTGAAAAAGGTAATGTTCGTTTACCTTTCCCTTTCCACCCCGATATGATTGTCAGCGCATTGGGCATGGGTGAATACGACCCATCAAAACAATACGAAGTAAAAGTGAATCAGCAGAATGTCGAGCTGATTGAGCCTGTTGCAAATTACCAAGGCAAGCAGGTACGCAAGTCGACTGTGTTCCTACGCAAAGCGCTTTCCCAAGGGAAGTATCAAGTCGCGGGACATATTCTTCGCGATGTACAAGGGAAGGAAATATGCAACGCAACTGTTTACGAAGTGCAACAAAGCAAAGAAACCGGAGCAATTTTGCCCCAGCGAATCAAGATAATCTGGCCTGAAGAAAAAATGGAAATGGTTCTGCGCTTAAACGATATGCAAGTCACTACGGTAACACCAGAGCGTTCAGAGCGATTATTTAGCAGAGGCGATTTATCAAGCCTGCCCGGCTTTGATCTTGCACGATGGGCACCCGATCAAGGCGCACCCATCCAGCGTACCCGAGGCGTTGCACCGTAATCATTACGCAAGCAAACCTTTTAATTTTAATCTCGCCCTTCCCAGCATCGGCCCGATTGAATTAAGCGCCAACCCCAAAATTTCGCTTATC
>DBCB01000267.1 GCA_002303765.1 Planctomycetaceae bacterium UBA969 | reverse complement strand
CATCTTCGAACTGGACAAACCGCTCGTAGGCTTTGTAGGCGGAACGGAGATTCAAATCACTTTGCAATTCCGTGAGTTGGGAATTGGCCGGTTGCGGGTTGCAATGAGTACCGAACCAAATCCTACAACATGGGCGGGCGATTTTGTACCACAGCATGTGTATGAACTTCGAGGTATTCTTGCTGCGAATAATAACAAGGTGCCTGAGCCGTTGCGTGAAAATTTGGCACGGTGGTTTGCCCCATTCGATGAAGCTACGAATAAAGTTGTTCAAGCTTTAAGAAGTCATGACATTGCCACGCCGCGTCCTCCTCTTAAAGAGGTTTACACCACTATAGATGGCGGGCAGGATGTTTTCTATCTGCGCAGGGGCGAAGTGGATAACAAGGGTGAAAAAGCAACGCCCGGCTATTTGCAAGTTCTCACCCGGGGCGAGTTACCCAAAGCGGCTGAACAAAAAGATCCCCGTATTGCGCTTGCGGATTGGATGACTGATCTGGAACAAGGGGCAGGCCCTTTGCTTGCCCGAGTGATGGCGAATCGATTATGGCAGAACCACTTTGGTAATGGCATAGTTCGTACTTCAAATGATTTTGGATTCCAAGGAGAGCGACCAACCCATCCAGAACTTCTCGAATGGCTTGCCAAGGAACTCACAAAGAACGGTTGGAAGCTTAAGCCGTTGCATAAGCAGATCATGTTGAGTGCCACCTATCAGCAATCGCATGAATCCAATGCCGAAAATAGTAAGATCGATCCCGAGAACCGTTATTTATGGCACTATCAGCCACGCCGTTTGGATGCTGAACTCATTCGTGATGCATTGCTTGCGGTGGGCGGGAATCTTGATACCAAGAATATGTACGGGCCTAGTGCCACTAACGATAACTCGCAGCAGCGCAGCATTTATCTTCGTGTTAAACGAAGCGAATTAATTCCGCTGATGAGCACCTTCGATGCGCCTGAACCAACGCAAAGCATAGGCGAACGCATTAGCACCACGGTACCCACGCAGGCGCTGGTAATGCTTAATTCGCCACTCGTAAGGCAGCAAGCGGAAAAGTTGGCAAAGCGTATTGCCCCTTCCCCTGAAACGCCGATGAAAGATGCAATACAAGCGGCTTATCGTATTGCTTTTGCAAGGTCGCCTAGCGATAACGAGCAGGAAGAAATGCAAAAGTTCATGGAGTCGCAACGAAAAATCATGGGCGGTGCAAACCCAGCGAATAACGATAAAGCTTTCATTGAGTTTTGTCATACGCTGCTTTGCCTCAACGAATTTGTGTACATCGATTAAGTTTGCAGAGTGAATCATAATGGGAGTTAAAGATGTTTGAATTACCGTTTGAAAGTTTGGGTCTTCCAGTGCGTCGCAGGTTTTTGCAAGAGGCAGGCCTAGGCTTTGGATCGATGGCGTTAGCTAGCATGATGCAGGAAGAAGCGAAAGCCGCACCTAGCTCTGTAGACCCACTTGCACTTAAACTCCCTCATTTTCCAGCCAAGGTGAAATCCATCATTTGGTTGTTCATGACGGGCGCTCCTTCGCAGGTTGATACATGGGATTACAAACCTGAATTACAAAAGCGGGATGGTCAGGCGCTCGCAGGTTCTGATTCCAAAACGGGATTCTTCAGCACTAGTGGAAAGTGTTTGAAGTCGCCTTTCGCATGGAAACAACATGGGCAATCGGGTTCGTGGGTGCCAGAAATCTTTCCGCATCTTTCGCAGCATGTAGACAAGATGTGCTTTTTGCACTCGATGTATTTGAAGCAGAACAATCATGCGCCTGCTTCGATAGAGTTGATGTGCGGTACGAACCGCCCTGGTTTACCTTCGATGGGTGCCTGGTTAAACTACGGGCTGGGTTCAATGAATCAGGATTTGCCTTCGTTTGTAGTGTTGCACGATACAAGGCCGCGTGGCGATGATCAAATTTGGTCTGCAGGCTTTTTGCCAAAATCATATCAGGCCCTTGCGCTTGATGCGCGACGAAAAGAATCGATCGATAATCTTTTCCGTGATCAAAAACATACAGATGCCCAACAAGTTGCACAACTGGATCTGATGCGTAAATTGAATCAACATCATGCCTCTTCCCGCCCCACGCAATCCGATCTTTCGGCACGCATCAACTCGTATGAGCTGGCGTATCGTATGCAAATGGCGGCACCCGAGGCTCTTGATATCAATAAGGAAACACAAACGACGCA
This sequence comes from Planctomycetaceae bacterium UBA969, assembly GCA_002303765.1. Taxonomy (GTDB): domain Bacteria; phylum Planctomycetota; class Planctomycetia; order Gemmatales; family Gemmataceae; genus UBA969. Next base: position 5,533 of record DBCB01000267.1, on the reverse strand, counting down.
GAAGCTTTATGGCCTTGATAAGCCCGAGTGCGCCACATTTGCTAGGCAGTGCCTAGTCGCACGAAGAATGGTCGAGCGAGGCGTGCGCTTCGTGCAAATCTTTGCGGGCAAGGGTGTTGGCGGTGATGGCAGCGTGAATGATGTGCCATGGGATTGCCATAGCGATGTGCAAACTAATCATCGGTCATGCGGATTACACACCGATCAACCTGCAGCGGCGCTGTTGACAGATTTAGCCGCTAGGGGATTGCTTGATTCTACCCTGGTGATTTGGGGAGGCGAATTTGGTCGCACTTCCGATTCGCAAGGCGCCAAGGGCCGCGATCATAATCCGAATGGTTTTACCATTTGGCTTGCGGGCGCTGGTGTGAAAGGTGGTTTTCACTTCGGTGCAACTGATGAATTTGGATACAAGGCAGTTCAAAACAAAGTTCATGTGAATGATTTACATGCAACACTACTGCATCTAATGGGGCTTGATCATACCAAACTAACTTATCGCTTCAACGGGCGAGATTATCGCCTAACCGATGTCGCAGGCGAAGTCGTGAAAGAAATTTTGATTTAAAGTAGTTCGATCTTAAGTTCTAAGTGTAATTAGATTTCAGGGCTAAATATAAAATGCCTTCATTTTTCAGAATCTTATTTGCATCGTTTTTAATGCTATTGTTAGGGTCGCCCTATACTTTTGCAGAGCCTCCCAAAGCAATATTCGATGAGAAACAGCGAGAGTTTTTCAAAAGCTATTGCGTTCGTTGCCATAATGCTGAAAAGCAGGAAGGCAAGCTTCGGCTTGATGATATTTCGTTTGCGATTGACTCGGTGGAAAAGGCAGATCGCTGGCAGAAGATTCTTAATCAAATGAATTCAGGCGAGATGCCTCCTGAGGATGCCAAACAACCAGAGAGGGTTGCAAAGACTGAGTTTTTGGATTTACTCTCTCGCACTCTGGTTACTGCGCGCAAGTCGCTGGTTGATGGTGGTGGGAATATCACCATGAGAAGGCTTAATAGGCGCGAGTATAAAAATACAATTCGTGATTTGCTCGGGGTAGAAATCAATGTGCGTGAGCTTCCTGCGGATGGTGGTGCGGGTACCTTCGATACGGTCGGCTCATCTCTTTTCATGTCTTCGGATCAGTTCGAGCAATACCTTGCCATCGGGCGACAAGCTCTGGATGAACACTTCTCACGCTTTGTGTTGCCAACGGGCGCACAACCAAGGAAGATGCATGTGGAAGCGGAGGCGACGAACGTACGAATTGCGAAAGGACTTCAACAGCGAGTGGACGATCACGACCGCTATGTGAAATGGACTACTGCAGTCGATTCTGCAGCGCAAAAGCCTGAGAATGCTGCCGTTTCCTTACAGATTAGAGCCGAGAAGAAAGACAAACCCACCCACATTTATTTCTCTTGGAATAAAGTTCCCGGTGCGCCATCGCCCAAGGATTTTGGTTTTGTTGATGCGGTGAATGCGGATGAACAGGGGCGTAGGGACTGGGTGCATTTTGTGCCCCACCACCGCGCTTATATGCAACACCCTTTAACAAAGACGGGAGCATTTCTTACGATAGATGATGCCTTTGTAAACTCCCGCCAGATGTTTCGCATTCCCAACGATTGGCCTGCTGGTGATTATGTTGTGCGTGTGCGCATTGCGGGGATGGAAGGAATCCCGAAGGAGAGGCGCTTTGTCGAGTTCGGCCCTCAGCACGAAGGGGGTTCATGTTCAGTTATAAGCACGCACGAAATTACGGGTACGCAGAGTGTTCCGCAGGTGCTCGAGATTCCGCTGAAATTCTCACCGACGAACACCTGCGTTTTCATGTTTCGCGAACGTGGATCACACGAATCCGATGCTGCCTCAAGCCGTCTCTTTGCCGAGGCGAAGCAGCGCAATGGAATTGGTCCTGAGTTTGCTTTGTGGATCGATTGGATTGAAGTAGAAAGCGCTAACGCATCCAATGTTATGGTCAAGACAATCAAAGAACGTCGCGAAGTGGAGCTGCATGCGAATGCAATGGTCGGTGGTACTTACAATGGTTATTTCAAAGGTGGTAACGAGGCTGCCAAAAAGTTCTTAGAGACTCGCCAGCCGCAAAAAGGCATTCCCGATGAGCAGGAAGCTAAGTTTCGTGTAAAGGTTTTTGAACAGCATGGACCTAGTTTTTTACGCTATCTGAATGACCCTCTTACCAAGACTGGTGCGTACCTTACCACATTTAATGTGCATACGGAGGAAGTTATCACGCTGCCTCCGGATCAGCCATCGGGATGGCTCAAGACAAAGCACGAAGTTGAAAACGCAACGCCAGGCGAATACATGCTGCGCTTCCGTATTGGAGCAGTGAAGGGGACGCCCAAGGAGAGGCATTTCGTGGAGCTTGGCAGCAGGAAAGAAAAAGATGAATTTAGTTTGATGCAGACCTTTCAGATTAGTGGTAGCACCGATGAGCCCCAGATAATCGAAGTGCCTGTTAGCATTACAGCGGTTGGCCCACGCACTTTTGTGCTTCGCGAAAAACGAGATGTGAAGCTAGATCATGAGATTTATACTGCTGCGCAAAAAGCAACTGGTGTTGGTCCGCCAAATGCGCTGTGGATTGACTGGGTGGAGTGGGAAGGCCCATTGGTGAAGCAATTGCCAGTTGCAAAAATTCAACACATTGAACCCGAATTGCGTCGGGCAGAGGTGGAGCGTAGCCACCTTCGCTACAAATTTCTTAACGAGCAATATGGCAAATGGAAGGCTGCGGGTGGCGAGGAAGCAAAACTAAAGGACTTTGGGTTTACTGACAAATCGCATGCTGAGTTCGCCAAGGTTGTGTGGGAACAGAATAGCCGTTGGTTTCAACAATACCTTGACTGGCCATTATCCAAGACCGGACTTTACCTCGATAACACCGTCAATGAGACATCCGAATACGCGATAGATCTGCCTTCGAATCTTGAGGCAGGCGATTATGTGATGCGGGTGAAGATTGGCCGTATTCCTGGCATGCCGGCTGAGCGGGCCTTTCTTACGTTTGTCGAAGCCAGCCCAATCGACAAGGATGATCGCACCTTTCTTTCAAACAAGCACATAACTGCGGATATCAGCAAACCTGAGATTATTGAACTGTCATTTAAAGTGAGGCCAGGTGGGGCGAGAAAGTTCATCCTGATGGAGAAGCGCCCGCTGAAAAAAGAGGGTATCAGTCTGCCTGGTCGCACCCGTGCCATCACTGATGCTAAACAGCGCGACCCAGTTTTGTGGATTGACTGGATTGAATACGAGGGCCCATTGGTTGCCAGTGATTCAAGGGCGAAAACAATTCCAGTAGTTTTTGAAAATAAGAATAGTGCAAGTGATCGAGATCATGCCCGGAAAATTATCGAGACGTTTGCTGTTCGTGCTTTTCGTGATAAGGTACCCAAGCCAGAATATATCGAAAAATTAGTGAAGATCTTTGATATGCGAGTCAAGGCGGGGGATAAGTTTGATACTGCACTTAAGGAACCGCTAAGCGTAGTCTTAGCCACACCACATTTTCTATACCTTAGTGAACCAGCAGAGGATAAGAATCCGCGTTCACTCACACCCTTAGAATTTGCCTCCCGCCTTTCGTATTTTTTATGGAGCGCGCCCCCAGATGAAACACTGCTTGCACTTGCTAAGAGCGGTGATCTGATCAAGCCCGATGTGCTTGCGTTGCAGGTGGATCGCATGATCGAGAGTAGCAAGTCGCGGGAGTTTGTTAATGGTTTTACTCATCAATGGCTTCGGATGGACCGCTTGGATTTCTTCCAGTTTAACACTCAGCTTTATCGTGATTTTGATGAAAGTACCAAGGCTGCCGCTCGCAGTGAAGTTTTTCGAACTATTGAGCATGTGCTTCGTGTGAATAGTAGCGTGCGTGATTTATTGAAATCTGATTATGTTGTAATCAATGGTATCCTTGCAAATTATTATGGCATCGATGGCATAAGTGGTGACGAATTCCGCAAGGTCGTGGTTCCTAAGGGATCGCCTCGCGGTGGTTTGCTGGGTATGGCAGCGATCATGGCAATGGGAAGCAACGGCGAAGTCACTAGTCCGGTAGAGCGAGGAGTTTGGGTACTAAAGTTTCTTCTTAATGATCCCCCTCCACCCGCGCCCCCTGCAGTGCCTCAACTTACCCGGTTAGAGGGCAAGTTGCTGACCACCCGTGAACGGCTTTTGGCGCACCAAGAAGAACCACAATGTGCAAGCTGCCATCGTAAGATTGATCCGATTGGATTTGGATTAGAGAATTTTAATGCGGTTGGTAAATGGCGTACTGTTGATAGTTATGAGAAAAAAGGTGTGGGCAAGAAAAATTGGACCATTGATCCATCCGGGGCATTCCATAAAGGTGAGGCTTTCAAGGATTATTTTGAACTTCGAGATATTGTGGCTTCCAAACCTGCGGACTTTTCCCGAGGTCTGACCGAAGCGTTGATTGAATATGCTCTGGGAAGGCCTTATGGCTTCAGTGATGAAGATCTCGCTGCAAGAATAGTTGCCCAAGCAGAAAATAAAGAATTTGCAATGCGCGAATTCATTTATGAATTGGTCAAGAGTAAAGCTTTTCAAACAAAGTGAACAAATATGAAAACAAAACAATCTAGGCGTCATTTTCTTCGTAGTGCGAGTGCATTAATTGCATTGCCTGCGCTTGAATCATTTGGTTTTCGCAAGTTAGCCCCTGCAGCTACTTTTGCTAAGGCCCGCCCCAAACGTGCGGTGTTTCTCAACTTTGGATGGGGCGTGACTAATGAAACATGGTTTCCTGATTTGAAACAAACGGGTGCTGATTATCTTTTGCCTCCCGGTTTGGTTCCCCTGGCAAGGCACAAGGCAGATATCACGGTTGTACAGGGGCTTTCAAACAAATTTGCTAATGAAGCCCATTGGGGCAGCACCTTCTGGCTTACGGGTGCCAATCGTTATGCAGAGCCCGGTCAGAGTATGCACAATAGTATTTCTGTGGATCAAGTTGCAGCATTGCAGTTCGGTAAAGAAACTCGCTTTGCATCGCTTCAACTAAATAGCCCTGATGTAAATAATTCGGGCCATGGCCCCGGACTTTCTCTTGCGTGGGATTCCCGTGGCAAGCCTGTTGCTGGCCTTGATAATCCAGTATTTGCCTTTCATAAGTTATTCTCTGCGGATACCACGCCCCTTGCCGAACGACAAGCAATGCTTGCACAAAAGCGAAGCGTCTTGGATGCAGTGCTAACCGATGCAGGTGACCTGCAACGAAGCTTGAACAAGACCGACACTGCGAAATTGGATGAGTATTTTCAGAGCATTCGCGACATTGAAACTCGCCTTGGTAAAGACGAACAATGGCTTAATGTACTAAAACCCAAAGCTGCACTTACTGAACCCAAACAAGGGCTTGCAGGTCGTGATGAAGTTGCGCTTATGTATGATATTATCGTTGCTGCACTTCAAACCGATAGCACACGGGTAATTACCTATCGCCAGCCTGTTGGTACAGTGCTTCAAAGCCTTGCAATCAAAGTTG
>DBCB01000266.1 GCA_002303765.1 Planctomycetaceae bacterium UBA969 | reverse complement strand
CTAATTCCGGGGAAATACAAGGTTGTTATTAGTTGTGCTGAAGAAGTTAAAACCCCGCCTATAAATTTTAAAGGAAGTAGCCCACCAACTGAGGAAAAGCTTCCTCCTCAATTCAGCTCTTTTGAGAAAACTTTGCAGGTTGTTGAAGTAACAGCTCAGGGTAAGAACTTTTTTGAATTTATAATTCCCTAATTGGATTTAATGGCGATGCAAAAATTGATTCGAATTGGTTTCACTCTAATTGAATTGCTGGTGGTAATCGCAATCATTGCAATTTTGATTGGGTTGTTGCTGCCCGCAGTTCAAAAAGTCCGTGAAGCTGCCAGCCGGCTTCAATGTCAAAGCAGCATCAAACAGATTGCTCTAGGGATGCATAATTATCACGATGCCAATACCGTGCTTCCTGAAGGGGTAAGTGCCAATGGAGGTTATGGTCATGGTACTTGGGCCATTTTGGTCCTGCCTTACCTAGAGCAGGCTGATTTGGCGAAGCTTTATGTTGATTATGGTCTGACCAATGGTCGGAATTATTGGGACCCCGCCAACTTACCAGTTACTACCAGAAGAATTCCTGTGCTTACCTGCAAATCGGATATTCCTTCAGAACCCAACGAAACATGGAATGGGGTTTCCTATCACAATTATGCAATCAATTTTGGTAATACCGCGGTGGGTGAGGGGGGCGGTTCAGGCACAGATGTCTACCCGGTAACTACTTACAATGGTGTTACTTTTGGTGAGGCTCCTTTTTATCAAGGGAAGCCTCAGAAAATCGCAAATATTACGGATGGTTCTAGCAACACGCTTATGGTTTCTGAAATGATCCAGGGTCATAAACAGGATGTTCGAGGTCTGCTCTGGTGGGGTTCTGGTGCGGGCGTCATGACCTATCTTCGGCCTAACGATTCCAACCCCGATGTTACCTGGTCCTCATTGCGTCCTTGGTGTAACCCGGATCTGCCTAATCCCCCATGCACCACCTATCAGGGCGGGACTAATTGGCGAACTTTTGCTGCTCGCAGCAGGCACACAGGCGGCGTTAATGTTGCAATGTGTGATGGCAGTGTTCGTTTTGTAGAGAACCAGATCAGTTCGACCGTATGGCAGGCATTGGGTACTGCCCGAGGTTCAGAGCCTTAAAATACTTCTGCTAAGCTATTCTTTTTTGAACTTAATTAAGTTGAGTTCTGTTTTCATTGCGAATTTGGCAAGCGACTGTTTCATTACCCAGCCATGCATCCCAAGCGCCATGATCTCCTACATCAATCCCATCCGCTACCGCTTTTTTCTGCAGTAATGATTGCAGATCGCTTAAAAAATCTGCGTCCATTAATTCGATGTGTGTTGCGAGATTCTTATGAAGAATCCGGTAAACAAGCTTGAGTTCATTCACGGAATATTGATTCATGTTCGACCTTTCAACTAAAATTGCCTAACATCATTCTAAGGAACCTAAGGCAAAGAGTATTACTAATATGAAAATTTTACTGACGAACGATGATGGAGTGGATGCTCCAGGTATTCTGGCGTTTGAAAAAGCAATTGCAGGTTTTGGCTTAGTCACTGTAGTTGCCCCTTCGGGGGCGTTATCGGGATGCGGGCATCGCGTGACTACAGATGAAGCTTTAAAGGTGAAGCAGGTAAGGCCCGGAATTATGTCGGTTGATGGCACGCCTGCCGATTGTGTGCGTGTTGCAATGCATTCGTTGCTGCCCAAGGTTGATTGGGTGGTTTCTGGAATAAACGCTGGGGGTAATCTCGGAGTAGATATTTTTATTTCTGGAACTGTGGCAGCGGTAAGAGAAGCTGCATTTCATGGGATTCCGGGTATTGCAATCTCGCAATATCGCAGGCGTGGGACGCCCATGGACTGGGCTCGGTCAGAAAAGTTTGCCCGTTCTATAGTTACGCATTTAATAGAAAAGCCGATCAAGCCTGGAACTTATTGGAATGTGAACCTTCCCCATCTGGAGGAATCAGACCCAGATCCAGAGTTTGTTTTTTGCAAACCAAATACATCCCCGTTGCCTTTGGCGTTTAGGGTCGAGGGTGATTCTTTTAAATATGCTGGAGATTACCATTCAAGGCATGCAGAGCTTGGCACCGATGTGGATGTTTGCTTTTCGGGCAAGATTGCCATCAGCCTTTTGGGTATTTTTTAAGCAAGAAATAGAACTTAGTTCGAAAGGCTTTGCATTACTAGCGCTGCATTCTGCCCGCCAAAGCCAAAGCTGGTGCTAAGCGCTGTGCGAACTTTTTTATCCCGCGCGCTATTGGGAACATAATCAAGATCGCATTTGGGATCGAAGTTGGTTTGATTGATGGTAGGTGGCAGTACGCCCTGCTTTAGGGTTAATGCCATTGCGACAGCTTCGACTGCCCCAGCAGCGCCTATCAAATGTCCAATCATGGATTTGATCGAGGATAATGGCAGTTTTTTCGCTCTTTCGCCAAACACCTGTTTGATGGCCATGGTTTCCATTTGATCATTCAAACGTGTGCTGGTGCCATGTGCGTTGATATAGTCAACATCGTCGGTATCAAGTTTAGCTTCACGAAGAGCCCACTTGATAGCACGAGAAGCGCCGCCCGCTTCGGGGTCGGGTTTGGTCACTGCATAAGCATCAAAGCTGCTGCCTAGTCCGGTAACTTCTGCGTAAATGGTTGCGCCTCGTTTTCGGGCATGTTCATATTCTTCAAGTAAAAGAACACCAGCCCCTTCGCCTAGTACAAACCCATCGCGTTGCCCGTCAAAGGGCCGTGAAACTTCAGAAGCTTCGCGGTTAGCGGGGCTAAGAGCGCCGATAGAGGAGTATGCGAGAAAAAGAAGAGGGTCGATTCTGCTATCTGCGCCCCCTGCCAATACAAAGTCTGCATCGTCTCTAGCAATTAATCTGAAAGCTTCACCTACGGCTTGAGTTCCTGCAGCGCATGCAGTGGTGATGGTATTGTTGGGGCCTTTTGCGCCATGAATCAGAGAAATATGAGCAGCTACCATGTTGGGGAGATATTTTAAAATCCAAAGGGGAAATAAAGCGCCCGAGCCTTGTTTGCCCAAGTGTTCGGGTCTGAACCCGCTTCCATTGCATGCTTCTGCAAGTAAGGGAGCGATATCGGGAAGATCCATGGGAACAAGTCCCGTGCCCATGATAACGCCAAGTCGTTCAGGGTCAATTTTGCTAAGATCAAGCCCGCTGTCGGTAATTGCCATGCCTGAAGCAGCGACGCCAAACTTTGCGGCACGGCCCATGATTTTGATACTTTTACGGTGTTCGTGGGGGATGTAGGAGTCGAGGTTAAAATCAGGAACTTCTGCAGCTATTTTTACAGGGTGGGAAGAAGCATCGAAAGTTTTAATAGGGCCAACGCCACTAACTCCTTCAACGCAATTTTTCCAGAATGCATCTTTGCCAATACCGTTTGGAGCAACAACTCCTAAACCTGTAACAACAACTCTTCGCATGATAGAAACGCCCAACGAAAAACGCTGGACGAGCCTCCCTGAAACAAAAGTGTCTAAATAAAACGCCTATTCTTGCTAAGCTTCCTATGCTCAACCGTACTGCGTGCTCTCATATGCCCTATATTACCCATATTCAAAAGTGATGCGCAATAGTTATGTGAATCCAGTTTGCTTAACAAATGTTAAATTTTTTAAAGTTAGCCGCTTTGTCAGAATAATCGTTACAAACCCTACGGTTTTAAATAGCCTGATGCGCTCCTCAAGTGCAAATAGCCTTTGTTTTTCTTTTCACTTTAAAGTCGGAAAGTGCTATTAATTTTATTATTAGCTTGGACTTATTGAATCGTGCCAACTTTTATTTTCAAGGATTCGAAATGAACATGAAATGGTTTTCACGCGGAGATTGGAATGCCTTTTTTGGTTTGTCCATCGATAACCTCGCAGTCATGATTTCTTTGTTTAGCCTTTTGACCTTTGCTGGTATTCCCAATGGTTATACTCCTGAATTCGTATTGACCCGTATGCTGCCTGGAACTGCACTTGGCGTGCTTGCTGGTGATATAGCCTTTACGTTGATGGCATGGGGGCTAGCAAAAAAACTTAAGAGCGACACCGTCACCGCAATGCCATTGGGTTTGGATACACCCAGTACTTTCGGGATGGCATTTTTGGTGCTTTTGCCCGCACTTGCAAAAGGCAACGAACTTTATCCACAGGATCACCACCAAGCCATGACCTTTGGCTGGAATGTTGGCCTAGGAGTTTTGATTCTTACAGGATTAATAAAAGCTTTTTTCTCACCCTTTGGAAACCTTGTAAGGCAATGGGTGCCTCGTGCAGGGTTATTAGGCTCTTTAGCCGCTATCGCTTTGACTTTGATTTCATTTATGCCTTTACGCGAAGATATTGCAGGTATGCCCGTGGTTGGTTTGCCCTGCCTTTTGGTTATACTTATATGCCTTTTGGCCCACCGGGTGTTGCCCTTTAGATTTCCCGGGGCATTATTTTCGGTGTTGCTAGGGTTGGCCCTTTATATGATCTCGATATTCGCAGGGAAAACTTTTGGCATTAGTATTGTTGCAGAGATCAAGCCTTTTGAATTCATGGGGCATTTTGGGTTTCAGGTGCCATGGGCATTTGCCGAAGGAGATTCGCAGTGGTGGAACACCATTTTTTACGAGGTTGTGGGACGAATGCCAATGATTTTTCCCTTTGCCTTGGCAACCATAATTGGGGGCATTGATTGTACCGAAAGTGCTGCATCTGCAGGGGATGAGTACGATACAAGATCGGTGCTTTTTGTGGAAGCAATCTCTTCATTATTAGCTGGGTTAGCGGGTGGTGTAATTCAAACCACGCCTTATATTGGCCAGCCAGCCCACAAGAAAA
>DBCB01000024.1:13416-23857 GCA_002303765.1 Planctomycetaceae bacterium UBA969 | reverse complement strand
CTTAAACCTGAAAGGATGACCAATTGAAAAACAAAGGCGGTAAAAATTGCCAACCCTATTTTTGCAGGATCCTTCCACGGGGGCAGAATCGGTGTGTTGGTTTCAGTTGACATGAAAGCCCGCCTTTCTTTGACGCCAAAAAAATGCCAGCCCAATAAGCGCGAGCGAACTTAGGAAAAAGAGAAGAGAGGCCCCAAGCATGCCCCCAACATTCCCAAAAAGATCAAAGTATCGGATGATTGTCCATAATAAAAAGGTTGATACCCCAAGGAAGAATTTTGGAGATGAATTGGTTTTTAGACCTTCATCCATCATGACTGCTGGGTAAATAAGCATTAAAATATTAGCAGTTAAAACCATTGCGAATGAGGATTCTGAACCAAAGTAGTAACTTATTGCAGGCATCAAGCTAAACTGTGTCAGGATCGTAAATGCCAAAATCAATTCTTTGGGCGAAATATATTTCAATGAGATTTTTAAAAAGGTTGACCTTGAATAGATAAGCAGAATCGTAATCCCCATCAAGAAAATAAGTACTCCATCAATAACTGCATACCCATGGTTATGCTCAGGTTTAATTCTTTCAGTGATTTCTTGTTGAAAAGAATAAAAGCTGATAATACAAAGCATGGGCCAAGTTGCAAGCAAGCCAATTTGATGGCTAACAAAAACCAGCTTTTCTTTAGTTTTGATTACCATTCCCGCTAGCCAGTATAAAGCGAAAAGGGCGCCTAGCAGGGGCACTGCAAGGCTTTGAAAATTCCAAGCAATCCATAAACTTAGACACCAACATGCAAAACCAATCAAATGCAGCGCCATTGTTGTGGGACAGTTTTTCAGGTATGCCCAAATGAAACCGGGCAATAATAAAAGAGGCATAAGGTAAGCTGCAGAAGGAAGCTGCGTATCTCTTCCAAAAAACAACCAAGTCGAATTAAAATTCGCATCCGCTTCAGTAAAACACCAGATGATTTCCAAAACGATAACTAAAAACCAAAGTAGCGATGATTGGCCAAGAAATGCCAGAGGGATTGATCCCAAGGCCCACCAATAAAAACCATCGGGATAATGAGCATTAAGATTAAATATTTGAGCTATTAGCCATATTCCCGAACCATAACTGATACAACTTAGCAAACTGAATATTTCGGAAAGAACATTGTTTTTCCAGCCAAACCGCGAGACCAGAGTTAAGCATTGAAATGATATGGTGATGCCGAATATTATGGCTAGCTTTGCGATGTAATTGAGTATTTCCCAGTTGTAACCAATTAATAAAAGAAGTGCGGCGCCTGCAAGTATCGATGCCGCGCTGATTAAGGTGTAGAAGGCTGTAGTTTTTTTTTGTTCTGAATCAGCTTTAGAATCATATTGGGAAATGATGGAGTTCAACTGGTTTTCTGAGATTATAGCTTCAGACTTCCAGCAATGTACTTCTGTTTTCAGCCAATCCATCATGTGTTGAGATATCTGTTTTTTCATCGGCCTTATCTAATAAAAAATCAGGAGAGATTCGTCCCTATCTGTAATGATTCCAAAGCAATAATCCTGCCTTTGGGGGTTAATCTAAGAACCTTATTTTCTTGTAATGCGCAGAAAGATTCAACAGCTTCAAAAGCCACGGAACGAGTTTCGTACTCATCCCAACGAAGATGAAGATGAAGGCTTTCAATGTTGCATTCTTCCAGTTCCCTTATTGTACCCTCATGCTGGGTGAGATGTACCAGTAAAAGAGCAAGCTTGAATTTTCGGTCTCTGATTTTTGCGCGCTGCCAGACTGAGAATAATCCTCTTTCCGGGGCAAAGAAAAATGTCAGCCCAAATAAAATTCCAGCAACAGTGGCCATCGAGCCAGCAATCGATGCATCGAGAAAATGAGCAAGCCAGTATCCTAGTACCGCACAAAGCATCCCTATAATGCAGCTTAATACCAGCATGATTGATAACTTGTCCGTTAATAAGTATGCTGTTGCAGCAGGCGCAGCCATTAACGCAACTACAAGAATAGAGCCAACAGCATCAAAGGATGCAACCGCAGTGGTTGAAACAGAAAGCACCAACCCAAGATGGATCCAGTAAGGATTAAAACCAATGGCTTTGCTAAATGCTGGATCAAAAGTTGAGACTTTCAGTTCCTTGAAAAATAAGATTATGAACCCAATGTTGACAATGATGATCGCTATCATTAGAGCGAGCGATTTTGGGCCAAAATCATATCCTCCGAATTCGAGTCTTCGTGAGGGCAGTGGGGTTAATGCAATCTTTCCCACAAGCACTGCGTCCATATCTAGATGAACATTTTTTGAAAAAATGGAAATCAGCAGTACTGCAATGCTAAATAATGCAGGGAAAACCAAGCCTATCGCAGCATCTTCGCGAACTACCCCGGTTTTTTGTAAACTTTCAACCAGCAATACGGTGAATACACCTGCTGTAGTTGCGCCTACCAACAACCAAGGCGATGTCATGTCTCCCGTTAGAAAAAAAGCAATCACGATTCCAATAAGAACGGTGTGACTTATTGCATCACTTAGCAAAGACATTCGCCTAAGAACAAGAAACACGCCGCATAGAGAGCATGCTACAGCGGTTGCCATGGCAAGCAATTGGATTTCGAGTTGAGCTTGTGTCATTTAAGGGGTGCTCCCATATGGGATGTTTTTTCATTCAAGTATTCTGCACCCTTGGAAGTAGGAATATAGAGGCCTTTGTCCACTTCAGAAACCAAGCCCATTTCCAATAATTTATGCACGCTTCTGGGAACACCTGAAGGGTTCGAACTAATTCCCTTTAGCATAGCCATACTGTGACCATTTTGTTTCCCGCTGTGTTCTCTTGCAAGGTTTAAAAGATTTGAAAGGACCGAATCAAGTTGGAGAACTTTACTGTCTCGCCAATGTTTGAACTGAAGCCAAACGATCCCGCGCGCAGGCGCAAACAAGATTGATAAAAACACAATCAAAGTAATGAACAAGACAATTACCGGGCCCGTGGGAATACTTGTTTTGCCAATGTTGCTTAATACCGCGCCAGCGATACCGGAAAATGCTCCGAAAACACCTGCTAAGATCGCCATGATTTCAAGCTTATTTGTCCATTGTCTAGCAGCAACAGCGGGTGCAACTAGCAATGCGCTCATTAAAACGACACCCACGGTTTCCAAACCTGCAACGATAACCATAACCAATAATAAGGAAAGTAAGACTTCGATTAAGAAAACAGGAAAGCCAAGGCTTTGGGCAAAAGATCGATCAAAGCAAACCAGTTGAAAGTGTTTCCAGAAAATGAAAACAGTAATAAGGCATGGGATTGCAATTGCAGCAAGAAGCCAAACATCACGATCTAAAAGTGTTGCAGCTTGGCCGAACAAAAAGCGTGCCAGCCCAGCCTGAGCAGCGTCTGGCCGTCGTTGGACCCAAGTAAGAAGCATCAGGCCAAAACCAAAAAATACTGAAAGGGTGATTGCCAATGCGCTATCTTCTTTAACTCTGCTAAACCTGCTGATTCCAAGAATGACCATGGCAGCGATGGTGCCTGAAATTGCAGCGCCCAGCATTAACGCCCAAGATTCTTTACTGTTGAAAAGAAGGAATGCGAGAATGAGCCCAGGCAAGCAGGCATGTGAGATTGCGTCGCCCATAAGGCTTTGCTTTCTTAAAACAGCAAAAGTTCCAAGGGTTCCGCATAAAAAGCCCAACAGCGCAGTTCCAGCAACAACGCTTCCCAAGCCAGGAACTGAAAGCGATTCAAACAATCGTTATTCTCCCAAGGAAACTCTAGAGCCAAATGCGAGCTTTAAGTTTGTTTCGGTGAAAACATCGGAAACAGGCCCGGCTGCAATTTTTCGCACATTCAACAAAACCACCCAGTCGAAATAATCTTTCACTGTTTGCAAGTCATGATGAACCACCAAAGCGGTGGCCCCTTGATTCCTTAATTCACGTAATAGTTCTACGATAGATTGTTCAGTGGTTGAATCCACACCCTGAAAAGGTTCGTCCATGAGATAAATTTCAGCATGTTGAACGAGGGCTCGGGCCAAAAATACACGCTGTTGCTGTCCGCCTGAAAGTTGACTGATCTGCCTGTGAGCAAGTTCGAGCATTCCAACTTTTTCGAGAGCATCTTTAGTAAGTTTTTTTTCTTTGATCCCGGGGCGCCCAAGCCATCCTAATTTTCCGTAGGTACCCATCTGAACCACATCAAAAACCGTGGCAGGAAAATCCCAATCAACACTTCCGCGCTGAGGCACATACGCAATTTTCTTGATCCCTTGATCAATCTCAAGTCCGAGTATTTTTGCAGAACCTGCAACTGGCTTCAGCAATCCGAGGATGGATTTGATTAGAGTTGTTTTTCCTGCACCATTCGGCCCCACAATTCCTACCAATGCCCCTTGGGGTATTTCTAAATCGATGTCCCAAAGCACTGGTTTATCTTTGTAACTCACCGTAAGATCGTTGATCTCTAATGCGAATTCCATTTTTTTATCATTTGGCCCAGTCATGAAACATCCTGTTTTTAAGGAATCAAAGCTTTGAGTATGGTATCTATGTTGTGCTTTACCATGCCTTCATAAGTTCCAGCAGGTGAGTTTTTAGGGCCCAATGCATCAGAGAATAATTCTCCACCAGAAGACAGTACAAAACTAGGATCGAGTAAGGCTGCAACCTCTTTTAGCTTTTCAAGATTTTTGCGAGGCACAGAACTTTCTACAAAAAAAGCCCTCACTTTGTTTTTCACCATGAATGTCGCAAGAGATCCAATCTCTCCGCTGTTGGCTTCTGCGACCGTATTGATCCCTTGCACGCCTCTTACCTGAAAGCCATATGCGTTTCCAAAATACCCAAATGCGTCATGGGCTGTGATCAAAACTCGCTGTTCATTTGGGATTTTTTCTGATTGTTGTTTTACATACTTGTGGAGATCGTTAAGCGTAGCTAAATAATTCGTTTTGTTCGTGTTATAAATGGCACTGTTTTCTGGGTCGATTTCAATTAATTTGGCACTCACAAATTCCAAGCACTTGATCCACAATTGAACATCAAACCAAATGTGGGGATCAGGTGTGTTGGTTTGAATTTCTTTACGAATATCCGCAGGTAACAACCCATCAGCGATCGCAAAGACATGTTTTTTCTTGGATGATTCTTCAAAGAGATCCGCCATTTTTCCTTCGAGATGGATGCCGTTGTAAAAAACAACATCAGCGTCCATGAGTCTTGAAACATCGCTTTCTCTGGGTTCGTAGGAGTGGGGATCAATGCCCGGCCCCATGAGTGATTCCACCAAAACCCTTCCCTTACCTGCGTTATTAAGTAGATCTGCAATCATGGTGGTTGTTGCAACCACTTTTATTTGTCGATTTCCCAGATAAAGCTTATTGCCCGTTGCCTGTTTGCAACCAGTTGCCAGAAGTAGGGAAAGTCCAAATAGTATCTTGTAAAAAGTGTTCATAGATTTAACCAAGTAGTAATATTGAACTTTGATTTTAATCGAGGCGGTGCAGAATAGCAGCTAAATAAACTAGCTAAATTGTAAGAGGCGAAAAAAGAAGGGAACTTTATTCGCTTTCATTTTCTTCATGAAAGTCTTCAGGATAATCATGGCCTTGCAGTTTGTAACGCTCACCAAACCAACGGCCCAAGTCAATTCGTTTGCAACGAAGGCTGCAAAAAGGAAAGTCGGGCCATTCGCTTCTGGCCTGAAAATTCATGGCAGTATCACAAATAGGGCATTTAACTTGGGTCATATCAGTCCTTCTTGGAGGAAGGCTTTGGAGTTGTGGGTTTGGATTCCTTTGTACTGCTTTTGCTATCAGTCGATGGTGTTGGAGTGGAATCTGTTTTTGCTGCTGTTTCAGATTTTGCACTGCTTTCTTTATCTGCACTTGCGGAGCTTTTGTAAGAATCACTGCGGTAATCGGTTTCGTAAAAGCCAGATCCTTTGAAAAGAATTGCAGACCCGGTACCAAATAGCCTTCGAAGTTTTGATTTCTTGCACTTCGGGCATTTTTTTAACACCTTTTCCGAAAAGGATTGAAACTCTTCGAAAGCATGGTTGCAGGCATCGCATTCATATTCATATGTTGGCATTTTATTGCTCCAATTAATTCCAAAGAACTACTAATCTGCTTGGGATGAAACCGATACACTCGCTGGGCGAATCACTCGGTCATGCAGTGTGTAGCCATTTTCAAGAACTTGAACCACAGTAGAAACAGGTAAATCTTTGGACGGAACTTGCATTACCGCTTGATGAAGATTCGGGTTGAAAAGGGTTCCCTCGGCTTGGATGCGTTGAATCCCATGGCGTTTAAAAACATCCAAAACTTGGGCTAAAACCATGCTGACTCCCTGTACCATGGGGTCGTTGGCTCCGCTTTGCTTGGATGCCTGTAATGCCCGATCAAGGTTATCCATTGCGGGTAAAATGTCGGCAGCGAATTGGAAGTGTGCAAAGCGTTTTTCGTTTGCCTGATCTCTTAGAATACGCTTCTGATAATTTTCAAAGTCTGCTCTGGTGGATTTTACAAGCGTGAGATATTCGTCCTTTTTTTTCTCGGATTCAAGGAGTTGTTCCTTCAAGGTTTCAACTTCTGAAATGATAGGCGGTTCAGAATAATCATGGTTAAATTCGTTATCTGGATCAATGTTTTCATTTGTCATGTTTTTATTTCCTAGTTGCAAAAATGAGATTAATCTTCATTGTTATTCCTTGGAAGAATCGGCTTCTGATGGTACAAAAAGGCTTTTTAGCTTTTCAAGGAAACTTTTTCGATGAGGTGAAATGTGTTTATGGTCGAGTTCTGATAACTCCCTAAGCAACTCTTCCTGCCGTTTTGTAAGATTTTTTGGCGTTTCTAAGCGAACATGAAGCACCAAATCGCCCGTCCTTGTTCCCCGTAAAGAAGGCATACCCTTGCCAGGAACTTTCGCTTCCTCACCACTCTGTATGCCTGCAGGCAACTTGAACTTTATTTTTTTTCCATCAAGAGATGGGATTTCGATTTCGCCACCTAATGCAGCCTGACTAAAAGTAATTGGTACTTCACAATGTAAATCAGCACCGTTGCGAAGGAAAAACGAATGCTTCTTAACTTTGATTTGTACATAAAGGTCGCCAGGCGGGCCACCATTACGTGAAGCTTCACCAGAGCCGGTGTGGCGGATATTTACACCGTCATCAACTCCGGGTGGAATATTGAGAACTAATTCTTCGTGTTCTTGAATCAGGCCTGCTCCTCGGCAATTAGTGCAAGGATTTGGAATGGTTGCGCCTTTACCCCCACACCCCGAACAAGTTTGTTGGATTCGGAAAAAGCCATTCCCCTGAATGACAACACCTTTACCATCACAACGCTTGCATTTTACAGGTGCGGAACCAGGTTTACAGCCATTACCGCTGCAACTTTTGCAGGTGACATCCCGTGGGATTTTTACTTTCTTTTCGACACCTTTCATGGCATCAATCAAATCGATTTCAATTCCTAGATGAAAATCATTTCCTGCTTGAGGGCCTCTTCGGCCTTTACCCTTGCCTGCACCACCAAACACTCCACCGAACAGATCCCCAAATAAATCCATCACCGAATCAGCATTACCAAAATCGGGCATTGACATGCCGTCCATGCCTGCATGGCCGTAACGGTCATAGCGTTGTCTTTTTTCTGGGTCACGCAGAACTTCATAAGCTTCAGCAGCTTCTTTGAAAAGAACCTCGGCATCTGCATTGCCAACATTCCTGTCTGGATGATATTGCATTGCAAGTTTGCGATAAGAAACTTTGATTGAATCAGCGTCAGCACTTTTAGAAAGGCTAAGAACTTCGTAATAGCAGCGTTTAGTTGCCATGCATTTCCCGGTAGTTCAACTAGAAAGGGTCAAAATACTATTTATAAACAAACGCGGGCCCAAACAAGCTGGACCCGCGCAAGAAACCAAAGGAGATGAGGGAACCGAAATTACCTCACAGCTCCAGAAACCTTACCTGTAGAACTTTCCTCGTCAATCTTTGTAATCATGACTTCGGTGGTAAGCATCAGGCCAGCGATGCTTGCCGCATTCTGCAGGGCAGATTTTGTAACGCGGGTGGGGTCGATAATTCCTTCTTTGAACATATCGACATACTCACCAGTATTAGCATTATAGCCGAAATTTGGCTTTGCATCTCTGGAAAGAATTTCTGCAGCAACAACTGCACCATCTACTCCAGAGTTTTGAGCAATAATGCGAATCGGTTTTTCAAGCGCTCGGGTAATGATTTCTGCACCTAAGCGTTCATCACCTTTAAGCTTTTCCGATACTTTTTCTGAAGCACCGATGCAACGAAGAAGAGCGGTGCCACCACCAGGAACAATGCCATCAGCAACAGCGGCGCGGGTTGCGTGAAGAGCATCTTCAACGCGACCTTTGGTCTGCTTCATTTCGGCTTCGGTGGTTCCACCAACCCGAACAATAGCAACACCACCGGTAAGCTTAGCAAGTCGTTCGCTGAACTTTTCTTTATCGTATTCGCTTTCGGTCTGGCCCATTTGAGCACGAATTTGTTCGATACGCTTTTGAATAGCAGCTTTATCGCCCTTGCCACTAATGATAGTGCAGTTTTCGCGTTCAATGCGAACCATCTTAGCATTACCAAGCATTTCGAGTTCAACACTCTCAAGGGTAATTCCAAGATCTTCGCTGATGAATTGGCCGCCTGTAAGAACAGCAATATCACCAAGCATAGCTTTGCGACGATCGCCAAAGCCAGGAGCTTTAACTGCGCAAACATTCAAGATACCGCGTAGCTTGTTGATAACCAGAGCTGCCAACGCTTCAGATTCAACATCTTCAGCAATGATAAGCAAAGGCTTGCCCGTTGCTGATGCTTTTTCAAGCAAGGGCAACAAGTCCCGTACATTGTTCACTTTCTTTTCGTAAATGAGAATGATCGGGTCTTCAAGTTCGCAGGTCATGTCTTCGGTATTGATGAAGTAAGGCGAAACATAGCCTTTATCAAACTGCATACCTTCAACAAAGTCGAGGGTGGTTTCAGCAGTTTTACCTTCTTCAACCGTGATCACGCCATCTTTACCCACTTTTTCGAAAGCATCAGCCATGAGTTGCCCAATGACCATGTCATTGTTGGCGCTGATAGCAGCAACCTGAGCAAGTTCAGCGGAGGATTTCATGGGCTTGGAAATTTCGTTGAGGTTTTCAACAACAGCAGCGACCGCTTTATCAATACCGCGCCTGATTGCCATTGGATTGGCACCAGCGGTGATATTGCGCAAGCCTTCCTGATAAATGGAAAGAGCAAGAATAGTGGCAGTTGTAGTACCATCTCCTGCAATGTCACTTGTTTTTTGAGCCACAGCATTTACAAGCTTGGCACCCATGTTTTCAAAAGGATCAGCAAGGTCGATTTCCTTACTGACAGTCACGCCATCTTTGGTGACCGTGGGGCCGCCAAAGCTTTTGTCGAGGATGACATTTCTACCTGTGGGCCCAAGAGTAATGCCTACGGCATGGGCCAGTTTTTCAGCGCCTGCAAGAAGTTTCTTACGGGCATCATCGGTATAAAGAAGTTGCTTAGACATTTATGAAAATCTCCCTTAGCGGATGTACGAATTTACTTGGTAATCTTTGCAAGAATATCGCTTTCGCGAAGTATCTTAATTTCTTTGCCATCAACTTCAATATCGCTGCCAGCGTAGCGACCGTAAACAACTTCGTCGCCTTTGCTGACCGAAACAGGTGTCCGTTGGCCATCTTCACGAAGATTGCCTGGTCCAACTGCAAGGACTCGTCCTCGTTGGGGTTTTTGTCTTGCAGCATCGGGAAGCAAAATCCCGCCTGCACTTTTGTCTTCAGCTTCTAAAGGCTGAACCACGACCCTGTCATCAAGGGGTCGAACTTTCAAATCAACATCTTTGTCTTTGGCCATGTTTACTTCCTTCATACAAAATTATGGTTAATGATTTAAGGTAATACAAAAGTCATAGGGCAACTTACATCATGCCACCCATGCCACCCATGCCACCCATGCCACCCATGCCACCCATGCCCATATCACCACCACCACCATGATGATGGTCATGATGATCACCGCCTGCACCCTTGGGTTCAGGAATATCTGCGATCATGGTTTCGGTGGTAAGCAGCAAACAAGCTACGCTAACACCATTTTGCAATGCACTTCGTGTCACTTTGACTGGGTCGACAATGCCTGCTTTACGCATATCGCAATAGACGCCTTTATCTGCATCAAAGCCAAAGTTCTTTTCTTTGGATTTGTTGATGTTGTGAACAACAACAGAGCCATCAAGGCCTGCGTTTTCAGCAATCATCTTGCAGGGCATTTCCATTACGGTGCGCAGAAGATTCAAGCCAATCGTTTCTACTTCGCAATCGAACTTAAGGTTATCAAGGCATTTGCGTGCCTGAAGAAGGGCAAC
>DBCB01000024.1:0-13307 GCA_002303765.1 Planctomycetaceae bacterium UBA969 | reverse complement strand
CCAACTTTAAGTTGAGCCACGCCGCCTGCAAGCTTTGCAAGTCTTTCCTGAAGCTTTTCACGATCATAATCACTGTCAGTCTTGGCGATTTCCTTACGGATCATTTCGCAGCGACCTTCAATGGTTTTCTTGTCGCCAGCACCTTCAGTGATGGTGGTGTTTTCAGCATCGATTTTAATTTTCTTGGCTCGTCCAAGATCAGAAAGTTCGATTTGTTCAAGAGGAACGCCTAGATCTTTGAAAATAGCTTTGCCTTTGGTAAGCGCAGCGATGTCTTCAAGAATCGCTTTCCTACGATCGCCATAGCCTGGGGCTTTGACTGCAGAAATATTAAGCACACCCTTAAGCTTGTTTAGAACCAAGGTTGCAAGAGCTTCGCCATCAATGTCTTCAGCAATGATGAGCAAGGGTTCTTTTTTCTTGGAAATAGCTTCGAGGAGTGGAATCAAAGATTTAGCAGAGCTAATCTTTTCTTCGTAGATAAGAATGTAAGGATTATCGAGATCACAAGTCATGTTGTCATGATTGGTGACGAAGTGGGGTGAAAGATACCCACGATCAAATTGCATACCTTGAACAACGACTACTTCGGTTTCAGTAATCTTGCCTTCTTCAATGGTGATAACACCATTGGTTGCGCCAACTTTGCTCATCGCTTCAGCAAGTTTTTTGCCGATTTCAGAGTTGTTGTTGGAAGCAATGGTTGCAACTTCGGTGATTTCTTTGTTGTCTTTGGAGTCGATCTTTTCAGCCATCTTGGCTAGTTGTTCGACAACTTTATCCACACCCTTTTGAACGCCACGGGTGATTGCCATTGGGTGCTGCCCAGCAGCAAGGTATTTAAGGCCTTCTCTGAAAACAGCTTCAGCAATTACAGTTGCGGTGGTGGTACCATCGCCTGCAACATTGCTGGTTTTGCTGGCGGCTTCCTTGATAAGTTGCGCCCCCATGTTTTCGAAAGGATCTTGAAGTTCGATTTCTTCTGCAACAGTAACACCGTCTTTGGTTACTGTTGGGCTGCCCCAACCTTTGTCGATTACAGCATTTCGGCCACGGGGCCCAAGGGTGCATCGGACTGCCCGAGCAAGTTTGCTAGCGCCAGCTAGCATTTTTTGACGCGCTTCATCAGCATAAGTCAGTTGTTTAGAACCCATCCACATACTCCTTTAACCACGAAACTATTGAATGCTTTTCATTTGCCATCTTGCCGGTTACAAACCGGATTTATGATTCTAAAATTCATTCAGACCGATTAAGGTCTTTTAGCGAATGAGCAATTAGATTAGCAAAGGTTATGCCATGAAATCGAATGTGTATAAGTTATTGATATGTATAGGTTTGTGGAGTTTGTCTGGGAAGGGGGAGGAATAATAACTGTCAGAGTGGCAGACTTGGCAATTAGATGACGGCATTTTTGTCATATCAAGCAACCTTAATTTACTAGACTGTTGGAACAGGATACTCAATCTTTCCAAAGGCTTGTTTTTCATGAACCGACCTGAACCTAGTGTAAATTTAAATCTATCCCGCAATATCTTGCTTGCGATTGGCTTATTCAATATCTGCTTTTATGCTTTTGTTTTAAAAACCGTTGATGAGTCCATCACAAAAATGTTGGTTGCTCAAAACAATGCCATGGAACCAGAAAAAAAAATGACCGAGGAAGAACTTGAATCAAAGAGACAATTAGTTATCGCCAATGCTAAAAGCAACAGTAAGGTCAGTATTGGCGCAGGCATCGGAATTGTAATATTGGCATTTTTTATACCGCTGGCACCCAGTGGATTAGCAGTTATAGCTTTAGGCTTGTTTCTAATCACCCTAGGCTATCAGGCCTATCTTGGTTTTGAGGTTTTTACCGAGGGTATTTTAATCAAGGTCGTTTGTGTTTTTGCGTTCTTCCAAAGTGTGCGTTTCTCGCTTGAATACGAACTAAGAAATGTGCCTAAAATAAAAAAGCACCAGATTCAGTTTCCTGAACCTGATGCTTAATTAATTAAATAAGAAACTAAGACTTAAGCATGCCAACTTGCTTGGCATAAGCGAAAATCCCGCCTGCATTCAGGATGGGGGCTATCTCGCCTAACGGATTAAGTGGATAGATTTCTTTGGTGGTCAAGTTGTGCAATTTGCAGTTCAACACATCCAGTTTCAATTCATCGCCTGTACAGACTTTGTCGCATAATCTATCGGTGCATTCAAAAGGGACTAAATAGCCGCCATTAACTGCATTTCGGAAGAAAATACGGGCATAGAATTCTGCAATTACGACTTTAATACCAGCAGCATCAAGAGCTACGGGGGCGTGTTCGCGGGAAGAGCCACACCCAAAGTTTTTCCCTGCAATGATAAAAGTGTAAGGCGAAACAAACTCATCATCGGTATGAAAAGGAATATTGCCCTTGGGTAAGCCAGATTGTGCTGGTGGTACGCTACTGAGGGCGTATTTTCCAAACTGCTTGTATTCTTCAGGAATCGCAGGATTAAAGGTAAGATATTCTGCGGGAATAATTTGATCGGTATCGACATTATCCCCCAAAACATAAGCTTTGCCTGTGATCTCGTTTGGAATTTTACTCATGCTAAGTACTCCCTAGGGTCGGTGATCATACCTG
Source organism: Planctomycetaceae bacterium UBA969 (assembly GCA_002303765.1). Classification (GTDB taxonomy): domain Bacteria; phylum Planctomycetota; class Planctomycetia; order Gemmatales; family Gemmataceae; genus UBA969. The sequence continues at coordinate 10,692 of DBCB01000024.1, read as the reverse complement.
TAATAGCGCTAGCAGCAACGGTAAGTGGGCTGGCAAGAAAAACTTCAGCTTCTTTGTGGCCCATTCTGCCTGGGAAATTGCGATTCGTTGTGCTGATACAGCGAATGGCTTGATTCAACCTGCCAAAAGTATCGCTGGGCCCGCCAAGGCAAGCCGCACAAGAAGCTTCGCCCATTTTTGCGCCTGAATCCAAGAAAATTTGTTCGAGCGTTTTGCCATGCATCTTTTCGGTTTTAAGACCCTTGGCAACTTCAGTTGTGGCAGGCACCACAAAGGTGTCAATCTTTACAGAATGCCCATGCATAATTTTAGCAGCGGCACGGAAGTCGGTCATTTTTCCGCCTGTACAAGAACCGATGTATGCCCGATCAAGCTTTGTACCTTTTACTTCGCTTACAAAAGCTTTATTATCTGGGCTATGTGGCTTGGCCACTACCGGTTGCAGTTTGCTTATGTCGTAAACCTTTTCATAAATAAACTTCGCACCGGGATCGGTATAAACAGGGGTGTACGGAACTTTGTGTTTGTTTCTAGAATCGATGAAATCGAGTGTGACTTTGTCTGGCGCAATAACGCCATTTTTGCCACCTGCTTCAATCACCATATTGCAAAGGGTCATGCGCTCTTCCATGTTAAGAGCAAAAACACCAGGGCCGTCAAACTCCATTGCCTTGTAGGTTGCACCATCGCAGCCGATATCTCCAATAACAGCAAGAATAAGGTCTTTAGCCATTAAATATGGGGGTAAAGTGCCTTCGAAAACAAATCGCATGGTTGGTGGTACTTTAAGCCAAAGGTTGCCTGTACCCATCACAAACCCTGCGTCTGTATTTCCAATGCCGGTTGCGAATTCCCCGAATGCCCCAGCGGTGCAGGTATGGCTATCGGTTCCCAGCAAAACTTCGCCTGGGCGGGTATGGCCTTCTTCAGGCAGTGCGATATGGCAAACACCTTTGTATTTTTCAGTGCCAACATCATAGTAATAAGGCAGGTTTTGCTCTTGGGAAAACTCCCTCAAGACATCGATATTACGATTGGCCATCTTGTCTGCGGTAAAAATATAGTGATCGGGGATAATAACGATTTTCTTGGGATCCCAGACCTTGGCAGCTTTTCCAAAATGTTTTTTAAATACACCTATGGTGCCCGGGCCACAAACATCGTGGGTCATTAAAATATCGACATCGATCCAAATATTTTGCCCAGGCTCTACAAAATCAGTTTTTGCGTGTTTTGCTAGGATTTTCTCGGTCAGGGTCATGGCTGGCATGGTTGCGCCTCCGTTAGGTTAACTAAGTGTAATTATTAGTATATTTGTAAAGGGCCGTTGGGCATGGTGCGAGGCCAAAAGTTTTTACCACATTTCCATATTATAGATGGAAAGAAGGTCTAAGTATAATCGTGTAATCCTTATTCTTTTTAATTGGATGGCGAATCAATGGTTCCGAATACAACTAAAAAAGCAGTGGTCTTGCTCAGTGGTGGACTCGATTCCAGCACGACCTTAGCGGTTGCCCTTAAGGAAGGGTACGAGTGCCATGCTTTGACCATTAATTACCAGCAAAGGCATCATGCTGAAATCGAAGCTGCAAAAAGAGTTGCCACGCAATTGCGAGTCTTCGATCATAAGGTAATTGACTTAGATTTAAGGGCTTTTGGCGGCTCAGCTTTGACTTCTGAGGAGGCAGTTCCGAAAAATCGTTCCCAAGCTTCCATGGCCTGCGAAATTCCAGTCACCTATGTTCCTGCAAGAAATACGGTGTTTCTTTCCATTGCACTGGCTTGGGCCGAAAGCCTCAATGCCTTTGATATTTTTCTTGGGGTAAATGCAGTTGATTATTCTGGGTACCCCGATTGCAGACCAGATTTTATTCGATCCTTTGAAAGTCTTGCCAACCTTGCCACCAAAGCAGGGGTCGAAAAAACAGGAAAATTTAAAATTCATGTCCCTTTGATCGTTCTTTCCAAAAAAGAAATCATCAAATTGGGCCACGATCTTGATTTGGATTTCTCCCTGACTCATACCTGCTATGATCCTAAAAATAATGGCAAATCATGCGGTTTGTGTGACGCCTGTATTTTAAGACTTGAAGGATTCAAAGAAGCTGGCCTTATCGATCCTATTTCTTACGATAGAGTGGGATTATGAAAATATCCGAAATTTTTTATTCGATCCAAGGCGAAGGCATTCTCAATGGTGTTCCCTCGGCGTTTGTTCGCACCACGGGTTGTAACTTGCGCTGTGTTTTTTGCGATTCCCCCCAAACTTCTTGGAATCCAGAAGGCGAAACCCTTTCTCTTGATCAAATTGTCGTCAAAACCAATCTCTTCAATACCAACCATGTGGTTATTACCGGGGGCGAACCCTTTTTACACCATGACCTAAACGACCTTTGCATTAAATATAAAGAACTTGGCTACCACATTACTTTGGAAACTGCAGGTACGATTTTTCAAAAAGTACAATGCAATCTTTTAAGTATTAGCCCGAAGCTTTCTAATTCAACTCCCCATCACAGGGAGAACGGCAAATACAAATTGAGACATGATGAAATGCGTTTGCAGCCCGATGTTGTCAGAAAGTTAATGGATATTTCGGATTATCAATTAAAGTTCGTGATTGATTCTCCTAAGGATACCACGGAGGTGCGTGAATTCCTTAAATCGTTGGGAAAAATCGAAAAATCGAAGGTGCTTTTAATGCCTCAAGGAATCACCCGCGAGGACTTGGACAAAAAATCTAAATGGCTGGTTGAGCTTTGTAAAGAAGAAGGATTCCGCTACTGCCCTAGGTTGCATATCGATTTATATGGCAACACATTGGGCACTTAGGATTAGGAAATTTGAGCGCGCTTCAGATGCCAGGGGGTTTCTTTTTCGTAGGTTCGAGCGATGCGCAAAAGTTTTTCTTCAGAAAAAGGTGCGCCTAATAATTGCAACCCTATCGGAAGGTTTTTCGAATTGAAACCGCATGGGATGCTGATGCCTGGGATGCCCGCTAAATTGCAACTTATTGTATAAATGTCGGAAAGATACATAGAAAGCGGATCTGAGCTTTTTTCGCCTACTTTGAAGGCACAGGTTGGCGCAGTTGGACCTGCTATTACATCGCAATCTGCAAAGGCTTTGTCGAAATCATCCCGAATTAGCCTTCGAACTTTTAATGCCTTTAAATAAAACGCATCAATGTAGCCACTAGATAGCGAATAATTGCCTAGTAAAATGCGCCTTTTAACCTCAGAGCCAAAACCTTCTCCTCGGCTTTTGCTGTACATATCGATGAGGTTACTGTGATCTTTTGATCTGTGCCCATAATGCACACCATCGTAGCGGGCCAAATTGCTGGATGCTTCTGCTGTTGCAACAAGATAATAAGTTGCAATCGCATAAGCGCTGTGTGGCAGTGAAATTTCTTTGATAGTTGCGCCTCTGCTTTTAAGCACATCAAGTGCTTCTCTTACAGATTTTTCGACTTCTGCATCCAACCCACCTGCAAAATATTCCCGCGCAACGCCGATGGTGAACGGCTTTAATGGGACCTCAAGATTTGCAGTGTAATCGGGAACTTCGTTTGCAGTGCAGGTACTATCGCGATCGTCTTTCCCTGCAATCACATTTAACAAAAGAGCGGTATCAGTTACATCATGGCTGAAGGTTCCGATTTGATCCAGCGAGCTGGCATATGCCACCAAACCGTAACGGGAAACCCTACCATAAGTGGGTTTTAACCCAACGATTCCGCATAAACTTGCGGGCTGACGAATAGAACCACCCGTGTCTGAACCCAATGAAATTGGTGCTTCGCAAGCTGCGACAGCCGCGGCTGAACCACCACTCGAACCGCCAGGAATACATTCTAGATTCCAAGGATTTCGTGTGGTTTGGTATGCGCTATTTTCGGTTGATGATCCCATTGCGAATTCATCAAGGTTGGTTTTGCCAAGAATCACGGCATCGGCCTGATGAAGCTTTTCGGTTACGTGCGCATCGTAGGGCGGGACGAAGTGTTCCAGCATTTTGCTGCCACAGGTTGTGGTAATTCCTTTGGTGCAAATGTTATCTTTGACTGCGATAGGAACGCCAGCAAGAGTGCCAAGTTTTTCGCCTTTGGAACGCCTTGAATCGATGGATCGAGCGGTTGCCAATGCAGATTCTTCGTTAACGAGTAAAAAGCTTTTTACTTTAGGATCTTTGGCTTTGATTGCTTCTAGGAAAGCCTTGGTGATAGTTTCTGCGTTGGCTTCACCTTTTGCTTGAATTTGGATAAGCTCTGCAGCGGTTTTTTCAGTCAATTTGCTGGTTAAATTAGACATTTCTGGCCTGTTGCAAAGTTAAATTGGATGTCAAATTCATCGAAGGAAAATGATTACTCGAATATCGCAGGCACACCATAAAAGTTCCCCTGACGATCAGGAGCGTTTGCAAGTGCCTCGTTTACGTTGAGTGATTCTTTTAATACATCTTCACGGAAAACGTTGGAAACATCTAGCGCATGAGCTAAAGGTTCAACGTTATCCGTGTTAACTTCTTGAAGTTGGTTAATGTAGTTTAAAATAGAGCTTAACTGCGTGGATGCAGCAATTAGCTCATCTGGTTTAAGCTCTAACCTTGAAAGGTGAGCAATCCATTTAATTTCATCTGCGGTAATCGCCAAGGGAAGCTCCCTAGAAGATACGATTAAACCATGCCGGCTTGGATTTGGAAGGGACGCTTCTTAACAGGGCGTTGGATTCTTCCGGACCGAATGCATTGAACGCATACAGTAAGGCGTTGAACCGAGCCACCCACCTGGCATTGAATCGTTTGCAGGTTTGGGCTGTGCAAGCGCTTGGATTTGCCTGTTACTTTACGGCCGATACCGCCGAGGTATTTTGCTTTACCGCGGTAAGTATAGGTGTTACCTTGGCCCGCTCTTTTTTCGCAAACATCGCATTTATAAGACATTGTCCCAGCCCCTTCGGGAAAAATTAATCGATTATCGCCTTAAGCTTTTCATTCTACGATTTAAAATCCAACAGGCAATATATTCAGTAATTTCTTGCCTTCTTCTTTATGTTTTAGCCTTTTTACCCCCTTTTTACTATTCCAGCCTACTTCAAAATTGAAGACTACTGTTTTTTTGTATACTTCAGTTCTGTTGGTATCGATTCTAACGAAAACAAGGAACCAATAGTTTTGGAGATCGGGGAAAGATGGAAAACTTCTTGCGTTATGCCTTTTGGCTTTAGACAATATGAACGTTAGAAAATCATCAATACTGAGTGTGGGGAATTTGTTGATTCCTCGTACTTTTGAAGAAAGCTTTTCGGAGATTATTCAAGCCATGGCAAAAGAAAAAAAAGATAGTGACCCAGAATTTCTTGTCCCCAAAGAAGAAGGCGCAATCGAAATCCCAGAACCTTTTGAGGATAGTGATTCCACCATTGCCATGAGTGGTTCTGATTTGGAAAAAGCGGAAGCTTTGGATCCTCCAGAAGTTGAAGTCGACATGTTTGAAGAAATTGCAGAAGAGGTTCAAGATAATACGATTTCTACTGATGCAAGCGACTTTTCCGCCTTGGATGAAATCAAAAATACCAAGCAACCAGAAATTAAGAAAACCATGCTTGCCAGAGATTCTGATATCGAAGATGCTTTAGATGACTCGGGTTTTAATATTCCAGAATTTGGTTCTGAATCTTCTTCAAGCGAAGTTGTTTCGATTGCAAACGGGAATGATGCTGAAGAAGAAGTGCAGGCACCTAGCCCTAAGAAAACCCAGTTGGCTTCCAAGCAATCAAAACATACGCAATTTGCCCCCGCAGGCTCCGAGATCGAACCTGATCAAGAAACTGGTGAGGAGGAAGTTTCTGGCGAACCAACCGTATCTGCAGATGATTATAATTCTGAAGAACCAATTGAGGAAGAAGTTGCAGGTGCGTCTACCGCATTTGATGGGGATCCGGTTCAAGAAACAAATCAAACTACGGATGATGATGATTTTGATAAGTACAGTGAGCCTGATAATAGCAATCAAACAGGTGAATCTGAACCTGAACCTGAACCCGAACAAGAACCTGAAGAGGCGGGTCCAGAACCCGTTGCACCGCCACGCAAGAGGGGCGGTATGTTGGTAGGTACAATGGTGGGAACCATTCTTGGCGCAGGCATTTTTGGCGGCTTATATGAGTTTGGGATCGAAATTCCCCAAGAGTTTCGCATGAATAAAAGCGAAGCAGTTATCGCTCTTGAAAATGGCAAAAAGAGAGCTGAATCTGATGCTAAATCCAAGGCCGAGGAAGTTGCCAAAACCAAAGAAGAAGCAGCAAAAGCTGACGAAGATAACAAAACCAAAGAAAAAGTATTTCTTGCCAAGCATGAAGCTGAGTTGAAGAAGGCTGCTGATGATAAAAAAGTTGCACTCGATGAAGCAGATAAGACCTACAAGGAAAGTCTTAAAGATGCAGATAAAAAGCTAGCAGATCAAAAAGCAGAAGCTGAAAAAACGGTTAAAGAAACCATGTTAGCAGCAGATAAGAAGGTTAAGGAAACCGAGGATACAGCCAAAAAAGAAATCGCAGAGGAAAAGAAAGCGACTGAGAAAAAACTTGCAGAAGCTGATACCAAGCTTGCAATGTTGAAGGATGAAAAAACAAAAGTAGAAGTATCCCTTAAGAAATCTGAAGACTTTGTCGGAGCCATTGGAACTGAACTTTCCCAGGCTAATTTGGTGAAAGATAAATCCAACCCGATGAATGTTGTGGATGGCTTGAAAAAGGGTATGGAAATCATCCAGAGCAAAGATCCCCAAGGTATGATTCGTGGGTTGCAAACCAAATTGGTTGACGACACCAACAAGTTCACCAAGCAAATCGAAGTGGTAGACAAGAAATTAAAGGAAAGTCGACAGCCTGGAGAAATGCTTGATTACTGGCGCACTTTGATGGAGAAAAAAGGCCAGGCAGAATTGGAAAAGAAAGCTACAGAAGATGTTGAAAAAGTGATGGTAGATGCTGCTGCTAATCCTGAATTAAAGGCACGCGCCGAAGTTCTTAAGGGGATCACCCTTAGAAACCAAGGTAAGTATGTCGAAGCAAAGGCTTTGCTTGAAAAAGGTAAAGCAGCTTTAAATGCAGGCGATATTGCTTGGAAACTTCAAGCTGATATTGCACTAAAAGAGGCAAACGACCCAGTCACCCATTTTGTTGAATTAAGTAAAAAACAAGAGTCCATGAATCAAATTGTTGAGTCTGTAAACTCGCTGAGCAAGGCAATTGAACTTTCAACGCAGTTTAGCCCCAAGCGAAGGGCAGAGCTCCTTGCAGATCGTTGCTTGGTGGAAATTGAACGAGCCCAGGTTAGAGCAAAGGGTAAGCCACAACTCAATGACCCCTCGCTTTTGGCAGCAGCCAAGGATGCCGATGAAGCGGTCTTATCAAAGACTGCACTTGGGTACTATGCCAAGGGAAGAGTAGCTGAGGTTCGTGGCGAAATTATCGATGCGATTGATTTTTATCGTAAAGCTGTAAACGAAAATAAGGCATTGGATGCGCAAGGGATTATTTATCGAATCGCACTTGCAAGGTTATTAAATTCAGTTTTGCCTAATAACATCAAGCCTAAAGAAGCTGATGTTGAAAAGGTTGGCGTTCTCGAAAAAAAGGAGCCTGAAATGCTGACAAACTTATTTGCATTATTGCTGACGGGATTTTATTTCCAACAGCCAGAAATTGTGTTCCCACCTGAAAGCCCCAAAATCAGCCCTAAGGAATCTCGTAAGCTTGCGGATGAGATTCTTGCTTCGCCCGATGCTCCTTTTGATGCCAAGGCACAAGCTTATGCAATCAAAGGGTTGCCTACCAAAGCGATCAGGGAATATGTTATTGGGCTTCGTGAAAAAATGGGGCCTATCCATTTCGAAAACCTCATGAAAATAATCGAAGATCATCCTAGCTTGACGAATCATAATTTAGGCAATCAAGCCAACCCTGTTGAAGCTGAACGCTTTTACGCTACAGGCATGGCACTTTATTTTAACAAGCGATATCTTGAAGCTGAAAAAGCATTCATGGCTGCGGTTGAAAATGAAAGACAGGATGCCCGTTATCAATATTACTTAGGGCTTTCTCGATTGGCGCAAAACAAGGCTGAGGCAGCAGAGGCCTTTGAAGCTGCTTCCAAGTATGAAAAACTTGGCAGGCCTTCAAGAGCTGCAGTTAGCACTTCGCTTGAAAGAGTGCAGGGCCCACAAAGGCAGGTTTTAAACACCTACCGAAATAATCCCAACCGTTAATTCTTTTTGGGTTTCTTGATTTTGGGTCGGAAGAATGGGTCGCTTAAACCTTCAAATTCTTCCTTCCCCTTGCCTTCGGGGAAGAATAGCTCTTCCCATTGGGCTGTTTCATCTGGCGTAAGCTCGATGGGTTTCATGGGAATATGAAGTTCTTCTTTGGGCTTGCTGTTGTCTCTTAGATGAAACTCTAAATCTAAACATCCAACTTGCAGGCAGCCTTTTTTCTCTGCAGCTTTTATCAGCCTTTTATCATCAGATACCACCACTAAAGCTTTTGGGAATCTTTCCTCCAGCAATGCTGCTTCAATGTAGCTGTCTGCATCAGATCCTGTGGTGAAAACCACGGCTATTTCTGGGTACTTACTTGCCTTTTTCGGCCCTGCTATGCCTCTTTTCGCATCGTATACAATCGTAATTTCATGGTTGACACTAGGATTATCTTTAAGTAGTTCGTGCAGATGTTTTAACAGCCAATTCCTTTCAAGTTCCAATACCCCAGGTGGAACTGAATCGCTTAGTTTCCTTACCGCTCGTAAAAGGTTATAACCATCAATTAGATAATGCATTGGCTATACTTTCTAAGATAATGCTTGTTGTAACTATTTACATTAATAACCAATGGAAAATGATAATGGTTAAAAATATTCTTCTTTTTGATATTGATGGAACTTTGCTTTCAAGCGCAGGGGCGGGGAAAGATGCCTTGGAAAAAGGGATGTCTTCCAAATTCGGCATCGATCATATCGTTGATGGCTTAAGCCTTAGTGGCCGTACCGATAAAGGTATTCTGCACGATTTGCTCAGGCTTCATGGAATTGAGCATACCGATGCTTCGTATGAAACGATGATGAAAGCATATTTAGCGAATCTTCCGGAGTGCCTTAAAAGTGTACAAGGAAAGATTTTGCCTGGTATCAAAACAATGCTTGAGGATTTGAAAACCCGAGAGGATTGTGCGGTTGGGCTTCTTACGGGAAATCTTCGCGCAGGAGCGAAAATAAAACTGGGTCATTTTGGAATCTTTGAACACTTTCAATTTGGAGGTTTTGGCGATCATCACCTTGATAGGGATGATGTTGCGCGGGAAGCTTTGGGCGAAATTCATACAAGATTTGGCAAGGATTTTGCCACTTCCAAAGTTTGGGTGCTTGGCGATACTCCTCTGGATATCAAGTGTGCCCGAGCGATTAATGCAAAGGTGCTGGCAGTTGCAACCGGTTGGCATACTAGTAAAGAATTAGCTTCCCACGGGCCAGATTTGTTATTTGAAGATTTAACCCATACTCACGATGTACTTGAACGGATGCTTTCTTGAAAAGTAAGTATATTCGAAGTTTTGCTCAATTATTTTCGTTGTTTTACCATTGCAGTTGGTGTGTAAAACCGTCAGGATAATAGTTATTGAGGTCTATTGATACTTAGGGGATTATTTATGCTGAGCAGAATCATTGCCTTGGCTGTTTTCTTTATTACCACTGCAGCAATTCATGCTGAATATTATTTGATTAGGGTGGATTTAACTAAACCCTTGGATAAAGCAGGACCTGGTGCAGGTGTACCAATGCCGGGCGGGGTACCTATGCCGCCGCCTATGCCGGGTGGCCCTGGTGTAAGGCCGATGCGCCCTATGGCGCCCCCAGGAGTTGGGGTGGCCGGTGAGGGAGGTTTTTCAGGTGGTATTATTGAAAAAGGGGAATTCACCCTTAATTCCCGATTTGTTTTCACAGTGGTTGAACTTAATAAAAGGGTATCAGTTCCTCAGCAACTATTTCCATGGATTATAGTTGATGGGGATAACAAAATAAACCAGCAAGGGGCACCTGCTGCAGGGCAACCGAATCCTGCCCAACCGGGCGTAGCAGGGGCGCCGCCTGCAGTAACTGATGCTCAGTTAAAGATTGGGCATTGGAACCGGTTCGATCATCCTTGGAATGGGAAGACTATGCCGTTAGTTACTACGGATGCGCCCGGTGCTATAACTGGCGAATATTTTGTCCCCAATAGTTCGATGCAATTTGTGCAGATTATTTCTGATGAGTCTGTGAAAGGTAAAGCTGTTGCTCTACCGTCGCTCAGTAAAATTCTTACAGATCGATCCGCAGCTTTAAAAGACAAAAAAAATGTCAACGATGTTTTCAAAAGCATAGGGATGTTTTCGCTCGAGCATGGCATGTCAAAAGAGTTTTCCGACACCATGGATACTCTAATCAAGGATGGTAAGGGTAAATCTGCGATACTTGATTCATACACCAAAACGAAAAAAGCAACTCAAGAAAAAAGTGCCAATGACCCAGCTTTTGCTAGTCTTTCTACAAGCTTCGTGGGGTTCAATCAGGAAAAATCAGACCACTTTGAAGTGATTCACGATGGCCTTCCAAACGATCCAGAAGTGAAATTGTGGATTGCGCAGCTAGAAAAGA
>DBCB01000043.1:1397-3605 GCA_002303765.1 Planctomycetaceae bacterium UBA969 | reverse complement strand
CGAGCGACTCGTAGGCAAACATCTTATATTTAAAGGCTTTAAACCACTCTCTCAGGCAATTCCTATTTTACAAGCCGCCTAATTTCAAATATCATTAAATCAATTACAATTACTTTTCTTTGATAGAAACCCATGGCAGCATTTACTGTTGGACATTCCGTATTAAGCCTTGAAGATTTCTTCAATTTACTTCGCATGCACAAAATCAAAAATCTTGTGGATGTGCGCAGCGTTCCGTTCAGTCCACGAAACCCACAATTCAATCGCACAGAACTTGATCATTCGCTTACAAAGGCGGGATTCAATTATCACTTCATGGGGGATACTTTAGGCGGCCGCCCCTTTGACGAATCGCATTATCATGAAAACGGTATCGCCAACTATCTCGCAGTACGAGAAAGTAAATCTTTTTCGGACGCACTTGCAAAATTCATGACTTGGGCAAAAGAAGAAAATGCAGCATTAATGTGCGGTGAAGAAGACCCAATAACCTGCCACCGGGCATTAATGATTACGCCCGCTCTGGCTAAATTAAAAGTTTTCCCAAGCCATATCCGCAAAGAAGGTGTAATCGAAACGCATCAAATGTTTATTCTGAGAACATCGATGCAGGCAAAAATCTTAAAAACACCGCAATTACCATCCTTATTTTCTGATGATACAGAAGATCGTTTATTCGAAGATGCAGTTGAAAAACTGGCAAAAAAATATGCTTACCGAAGAGCAGAAGAATAAATTTTAAAGATCAAAAAGGTAAAGCTTGCAAGGGATTGCGCCATTAAAAAGCCGTATTGTTTTTTGTGGTGTCATTTTCATTTCATTTAGTGCATGAACATACCCAGTCATGACAGCCAATTTCCATCCAGAAAAACGAGCTTTGGCAACCGAAGCAATTAGACGATAAACATCAGCAACGCCTTCTTCTTGATCCAAGCGAATTCCATAAGGAGGATTCAAAAACAAAATACCGGTTGTACCAGGAATTGGTTTTATATTTTCAAAATCTTCTTTTCGAAAATCGATCAAATGACCAACCCCAGCAGCTCCTGCGTTATCCTTGCAAGCCCGCAGGGAATCGCCTCTTAAATCTGAACCAATAACATTAAGTTCTGGAATAATTTCGACCTGATTTCGAATTTGGTTTCGGATTTCGATAAAGAGGGATTGCTCAAAATCCACCCAACCTTGGAAACCGAATTTCTTACGGGTTAAGCCGGGAGCCCTTGCAGTTGCAAGAGTCGCAGCTTCGATAGGCAAAGTTCCGGAACCACACATGGGATCCCAAAAAGTCTGGGAAGAATTCCATCCAGCCAATTGAATCAGGCCTGCAGCCAAAGCCTCGTTAAGAGGAGCTTTCCACTGCTTTGGCCTGTACCCGCGCTTATGAAGTGAATCACCTGAACTATCGAGACTTATTACGCCATGATTATTGCTGAGATGAAAATTAATTTTAACGAGAGGGTTTTCCTTGTCAACGGAAGGCCTCCTACCAACTTTCTCAACAAACTGGTCACAAATCGCATCTTTTATTTTTTGGGAAGTAAACTGACTATGGGTCAAATTAGAATCACGAACATTAGAATCAACCATAAGCGTATGGTCGGGAGTCATGTAGTTGGACCAATCAATGGAAGAAGCAAACTCGTAAAGGGCTTCATCACTATCGACAGGAGATTCTGCGAGAAAAAAAAGAACGCGAACTGCAGTTCGGAGGCAAATATTTGCCTTGTAGACAAGTGCCAAATCGCCTTTAAAAGAAGCGCCCCCTTCGCCTGCCTTGACATCTGCCCCACCAAGGGCCAAAAGTTCAGAGGCAAGAATATCTTCGAGTCCTTTTGCGCAAGTTGCAAAAAGCTTAAATTGATTTATACTCATGAGATGGGTTATAAAGTTAAAAAAATCGAGATAGTAGCTCCCAGCGCAAGACAGTTATTCGACGCGAACAACTGCTCAGCTACTACCTCGAAAGCCATTAAATAAGACGCTCTTGGTATTTGAATAGAATATAATCTTAGCAGCTGAATTGCAATTGATTAGCCATATAAATCCGAGAACTTATGAAATCCTTTAACCGATATGTAATCCTATCCCACGACCACCCGACCCAACACTTCGATTTTATGCTTGAAAAAGAAGGGGTTCTTAAAACGTGGCGTTTAAATCTATTGCCTGGAAATACGCCCTTCCTTGCAGAAAAAATTCACGATC
>DBCB01000043.1:0-1382 GCA_002303765.1 Planctomycetaceae bacterium UBA969 | reverse complement strand
TTGGAATATCTCGAATACGAAGGACCGGTAAGTAACGATAGGGGCGTGGTGATAAGAATGGATAGGGGTAATTACGAAATTATCGCCGATACGGAATCATTTATGATAATCCAACTTTTGGACGGAAAATACCGAGGTCAAATCAACTTTGACCGTATGGGGACAGAGACACTTTTAGGAACATTTCTGGCAGACCACTAATGTTATCAGTGAGATGGACTTTGAAAAACCACTTTATTTCTTCCAGTGTTTTTAGCCATATAAAGCCGGGCATCACTTTGTTGGATTAATTGATCGATAGTAACAGGAGGATCGCCATCAGTAGTAGCGACACCAATACTAACGGTAATATTAAATTTTTTAGATTCAAACTCGAATTGATTGCTTTCAACAAATGCCCGAATTTTTTCAGCAAGAATTAATGCTTGATCAATTTTGGTCTCGGGAAGAATAATCGCAAACTCTTCGCCACCAAACCTTGAAAAAAGCTCCTCCCTACGAATAGTTTCACGAATCAATGTCGCCATTGCTTTCAAAGTGTAATCGCCTGCAAGATGCCCCATAGTATCATTAACCGTTTTAAAGTTATCAATATCAATCATAAGCACGGATAAAGGGCGCTTATGCCTGTTGGATCGAGCAATTTCACGGTCTAAAAACTCGTTGAAAAATCTTTTATTAGGGCAACTAGTAAGGGCATCGATAATTGTAAGATTATAAATAACCTCGTGATAATCTGCCTCAATATTTCCACCCGCAAGAAATCGATAAATGCAATTTCCTGCCTTCAAATAATCGCCATCCTTCATTATGGTTTGGTTGGCAGGAACATCATTAACAAATGTGCCATTGGTACTTTGAAGATCGGTTGCAAAATATACTCCAGCCTCATCCCGATCAATTCTGGCGTGTTGCCTAGAAACAGAAGCGTTGTCGATATGAATTTGGCAACTAGGGGAACGACCGATAATTACATTTTGATCAGCAAGGGCAAATCGAAGCCCCATGCCGGGCCCAGTTGGATATATCAATACCAGACATGCATCTTTGGAAGAAGCAGGGGCCTGCTTCTTTGGATGTGAGACAAGAGTTTCGGAAAGTTTTTCCACCATAGCGCCCCGCTAAAATTAAGTATTCCTTATTTAATACTATGTTTTATTTTAGCAGGGAAAGCCATCAAAATTAATTCTATCATCAACAATCTGAATTATTTTGAATTTAATGAAATTCCAAGCACATTAACTTCGGGAATATTAAGATCGATCAACAGGGGTTCCTGAGTTTGCGCAACCGCAATATTGCCTGCGGAATCTTTTACCATTAGTTTCAAATAAACACTCGCAGGCATATTAGGATTCAGGGCCCATGAGTATTTCCCTGTG
>DBCB01000320.1:6388-6672 GCA_002303765.1 Planctomycetaceae bacterium UBA969 | reverse complement strand
TAAGGCAGAACTGACGAGAAAACTCCAGCGATAGAACTGGGTAGGTTCTTTCTGGCCCGAATTTAGCCAACGATTTTTTGAAAAGCTCGCTCATATTCACGATTGTAATCAATCTAAGATTCACTTGCTCAAAAAAACATCCCCCTAAATAAAAACAAGACCCTGAAGTTAATCAGAGTCTTGTTTTTATTATTTCAGCTCTAGGATTATTGAACAATCGCAGAGGTTGTATCTTCTTGGGCGGTCGCTTCGCCACCCTTTGAGGGAAGCAATTCTTGGCGGTA
>DBCB01000320.1:0-6326 GCA_002303765.1 Planctomycetaceae bacterium UBA969 | reverse complement strand
ATATCCACGACAGTAATGCAAACATTCTCTCCGATGTAAATCTTTTCTCCAAGTTTCCGACTTAATACTAACATCTCGCAACCCTCCTGCGCGCAGATCAAACTTGTGCATCATACAACGAATGTACCCCACAAAAACTGCATGCAAGTCGATTCAAAGCTTTATTCCTTATGGGTTTCGGATAGGTGGATGGTAAATTCATCACAATCTGAATAGTAGGAACAAATTCCTTCTTGAAACCATCAGATTTAATCCAAGGCACGATCAAATCGAACCTTTCGAGCGTAGCCCCGCCCATTTTAACTTTTACAATCTGGGCAATCTTTTACTTTAAATCCCTTTTGCCTATCATCAGATCAATCATGCTTTTTAATACCGCTTGGATTTCCTCATGCTTCATCTCATCGAAGTGGCCTAAAGTAAAACAACCCACCCTGCCCTTTGGCTTTTCCCTCATCCATGCCACGGGCTCCACCTTTCCACCAGGAACGGATTTACCCTCGAGCAAGACCTTCGCATCCTTGGCGAGCGGATTCACTTTATAAAGGTGTGAAGCCAAGTTTTCATTTTTCACTTTGTCAAAATTGATGTTTTTAAACTGATCTAATACAGGCATCACCTGCGTTAAAGAATTAGCAACTTCATGCCCCTGATAGTTACAGCCTAAAACCTCCTTATCGAAATCCTTCCATTCTGCATAACCAATAGGCAACTTCACATTAGGCGCAAAACCATGCGTTGCAGTTCGGATTGCAAGTAAAGGCTTTCCTTGGCCGATATACTCTTTTAGCATTTTCATCTCTTCCTCAGGCACTCCCCGTCTTCGCAAACTAAGCACTAGTAAATCTGCTGAATCAAGCATATTCAAACCGGGGAGGCTGCCAAACCTCGCTTCAGACGAAAACGCAAATTGAGATTGATACTCTTTTCCAAGTCTTGCCAGCGCAAACTCTGGAATCCAAATCCTAGACTTGTAAGCATCTTCTGCTGCAACAAATAAAACCCGGGGGCGCTTATCCTCTTTAAAGCGAAATTCTTTTCCACCTAATATTTGATTACTGCTAATTGTCGGGCACCAAAACTTCTCAATATGTTCCACAACTAGGTCTGTACCAGTAAAATGGCTTACGAATGGCGCTTTTTCCGGATTGTACATCGTGTCCGTTAAATCCCGAACCAAAGCAACCTTCATACCCTGCTGCACCATTTGCCTGATAGAAAATGGCCTACCCAACACACATATATTCGTATGCACACCAAGCACCAGAACATGCGTAATACCTTTTTGCTTCATCAGGTAAAAAGCTTCCGCACTATCGGTAATAGCATCTTGGGGGAAAATCTCGATGGCATCAATTTGCCTGGTCCAAGCCCGGTAATTTTTACATTTAGGAACAGAATCATCCCCGCCATCGGTATCATCAATTGGAAGTTTTTCTTCCATTGTTGGATCAAGCTTGCACCACCGCATCAGGGGGATTTTTGTGGTAATCACAGGGGCATTTTTGGCAAGTAACCTTTGAGGTGTATCCTTGTAAAACTCGAGTGTATCACTGGGGCAATGAATGATGGTTGCGCCCTTCTCTCGGGCTTTCTTTAAAAAAAGGTTTACCGTGGGTGCCATTTCCCCCACCCGAGCCGAGGCATTGTTGCTCCAGTGTTTGTCCCACATATCGCAAACCACTACTGCGGTTTTTGATGCAATCCATTTTTCTTCCTTAAGTTCTGTTGCCCAATCCTTTTTATCGCCCTTTATTTCTTTCTTTGATCTTAAAGTTAATCTTAATTCAGCTTTTTCCTCAGGAAACGACCTGCCTACTTCCGAATAAAACAAGGGTGTCATTAAAACTAACACCATCAAGGCAGTTAATCGGAGAATTTGATTCATTGTTTTAATCCTGAAATATAGTTGCCAACAACCATGTACCTATGACACAATGCTTACATGATGGTTTAGTTCATACCTTAATGCAATCGGGAAAATTGTAGCCAATGACGCTTAATTTCCAAAACTACCAACACCCAAAGTTAAACCGCAGGCAAGCGATACAGGCCGGCGCAGTTGGATTGTTGGGTTTGGGTACCAATCATTTGCATGCTTTAAGGGCTATGGAAACAACCTCTGCAAAGCCTAAGATCAAAGCCAAGTCTGTGATTTTTATTTTTCTTTCTGGTGGTCTCTCTCAAATAGATAGCTTCGATCTTAAACCGAATGCGCCAGAAAATATCCGAGGCGAGTTCAAACCTATTGCCACCCAAACACCTGGGATCACCATTTGCGAACATCTACCAATGCTCGCTGCTCGCAGTTCCAAATGGGCATTGCTTCGTTCTTTAACTCACCGCACCAATGATCATTCCCTTGGCCATTTAATCATGATGACCGGGCGCGCAGACTCCCCTGCGGGGTTTGACCCAAGCAAACCAAAAAACTCGGATTGGCCTTCGATGGCATCAATCATTGGTAATGTAACCAAACCAAGCAACAACCTTCCACCTGCAATAGTTTTGCCCGAGAAATTGGTTCATAATTCAGGCCGGGTTATTCCTGGGCAGTTTGGCGGCCAAATGGGAACCCGGGGTGACCCATGGTTCATCGAGGCTTCGCCCTTCGATTCCAAAGCTTACGGTGCATACCCCACCCATGAATTCGATCATCAACAAAGAGAAATCAAGGGAATAAAGCGGGCATTTGTCGCTCCTAATCTTTCTCTCCCTGAATCCTTGACCAACACCCGTTTGCAAAACAGATTTTCTCTTATAAAAAATCTAGACAAACAAGTTAGCGATCTCGAAACCGTGGCTACGGTCAACCAATTTGATCGTTTTCATCAAGGCGCCCTTTCCCTTCTTGTTGATCCTAAAGTTAGAACCTGCTTCGATGTTACTACTGCGCCGGAAAAACAACAGGAACGCTACGGTAAGAATTCCTTCGGCTGGTCGCTTATGATGGCTAAAAACTTAGCCGCGGCTGGCGTTCCGCTCATCCAAGTTAATCTTGGAAATAATGAAACTTGGGATACGCATGGCAATGCTTTCCCCCACCTTAAAGAAAAATTGCTTCCCCCAACCGATAGGGGCCTCTCCGCCCTGCTTGATGATCTTGAAGAATCCGGATTATTAAAAAGCACACTTGTGGTAATGGCCGGCGAATTCGGCCGCACTCCTAAAATCTTCGGGCTACCTGCACATTACAAACTTCCAGGCAGAGACCATTGGGGTGCTGTGCAAAGCGTCTTTTTTGCTGGGGCAGGCATTCCAGGCGGTACGGTTGTTGGTAGTTCAGATAAAAATGGTGGCTTCCCCGCTACTGAACCTTACACCCCAGAAAGTTTCGCTGCAACCATTTACAACTCTCTTGGCATCCCCTCTGATGCAGTTTGGCATGACGCCACTCAACGCCCGAACAATATCTATTACGGCACCCCCATCCCTGCTTTTTCTTGATTCAGTTTTCATCTTATTTAATTTGCCATAAATCGTTACCATAGGCCTAGTGTTTGATTTCACATTGGGGCCATTATGAAGATTGCTTATGACATTTGCATTCTAGTTACACTTGCACTCACCTGCACTTTTTCGCAAGGTGCAGAATCATTCAATAAAGGCGTGGTTGTTTCTGTTTCGCAACCGGGTTCTGATGCAGGTTTACAAATCCTTAAATCTGGTGGGAATGCTGTTGATGCTGCAGTTGCAACCGCCTTTGCACTAGCAGTAACACACCCTGCAGCAGGCAATATCGGAGGCGGGGGATTCATGGTTGTTCACCCGCCCTTTGGCAAAGGCGAACCTACGGTTTTTGAATATCGAGAAATGGCCCCGAAAGCAGCTTTCGAAACTGTCTTTAAAAAAACTGATGGCATGTTCACCCATAAAGTTTCAGGCGTGCCTGGCACAGTTCGTGGTCTAGCTTTGGCGCACCAGCGCTTTGGTTCAAAACCTTGGGCTGAACTTCTTGCCCCCGCTATTGAACTTGCAGAAAAAGGCTTTCCGGTTAGCAAGCAACTTGCTAATTCCTTAAACGGATTGCTCTCAACTTCCAAAGAATTCGAAGAACTTCAGAGGGTTTTTAAACCAACTAATGGAACCAATAATTGGGAAGTGAACGATATTCTTGTTCAAAAAGATTTGGGAAACACCCTCACTAAAATCGCAAAGTTTGGCCCTGATGAATTCTATTTAGGCACCACCGCTGATCTTATTAGCAACGAAATGAAAATGGGAGCCGGTTTAATAGGCAAAGACGATTTGGCTCTTTATCAAGCAAGAGAAAGAAAACCCATCAAGCTGGAATACAAAGGGTATTCAATTTACGGTTCTCCACCACCTAGTTCAGGGGTTATTACCCTAGGCTTAATGCTTAATATGATCGAACCGATAGACATCAAAAAGATGGGGCGCTGGTCGCCTGAAACTTTTCATCTGCTGATCGAAACCATGAGGCGTGCTTTTTGTGAACGAGCCAGGCATCTTGGAGATCAAGGGTTTGTGGATATTCCTGCAACTCTCCTAGATAAAGAGTTCGCAAAAAATCTTGCTGCTGGTATCAACCTGCAAAAAGCAACCCCTAGTGCCGATCTCGCAAAGGATTTCAACATCTCCAAGGAAAGCGAAGACACCACCCATTTTTCAATCGTTGATGGGCAAGGCATGGCAGTAAGCAACACCTACACTCTAGAGCAAAGTTACGGATCCAAAGTTATGGTAAGAGGCGCAGGATTTCTTCTCAACAACGAGATGCTTGATTTCAATTGGTTTCCGGGGGAAACAAATAAAGCTGGAAGAGTCGGCACTAAAGCAAACCTGATTGCGCCCTCAAAAAAAATGCTCAGCTCGCAGACCCCGGTCATCGTTGCAAAAAATGGCACCCCTTACCTTGTTACAGGTAGCCCGGGCAGCAGAACCATCATTAACACAGTATTTAATATCATTATTAATGTCATCGATTTCGAAATGACCGCACAGGAAGCGATTGATGCCGCGCGATTGCATCACCAATGGTTCCCTGATAAAGCTTATTTCGAGGAAGCGGGTAATGCAAAGTACGAGGCAAACATGAAAAAGCTCCGCAACATGGGGCACAATATTTCATCCAGAAGGCAGGGCGATGCTCATTCAATTCTTATCGATCCAAAAACAAAACTATTGCACCCGGGAATAGATCACCGAGTTGAGGGCGGCCTCGCAGGACACTAAATTTTATGAATGAACATAACGCAAAAAATAACTGGAATATCCATGTAAAATACTGGGGCACTAGTGGCAGTATTTCCTCACCTTTAAAACCCTCCGAGGTTACCGAAAAAATTATTGATTCAATTTGCACACTGGCCAAGAGTGGGCATCTGAAAGATATTGATCATTTAAATCTGGAATCAAGTGTTGCAAAAATGGTTCATGATCACCTGCCTTTTTCTTCGAAATCCACTTTTGGCGGAAACACATCCTGTGTTGAAATCAACACAGAAGACTGCATGATTGTTATCGATTGCGGCACCGGCGTGATCAACTTTGGAATCAATCTTGAATCTAAGTGGGCAAACCTTCCGAATGAAAAAAGAAAAGGTTTGATACTATTTAGTCATATGCATTACGACCACTTGTTCGGCCTACCAATGTGTCAGTCATTTTACGATCCAAACAATTCTTTTGACCTTTATGGGTGCGAAAAGGTTGCAGGAAATCTAATCGATTTTTTCGGCCAAAACTCAGACATGGTTAACTCTCTTTATCCACCAATTTTATCCAAAATAAAAGCTATCAAAAAAATAACACCTTTCGAAGAAAACTCTCCCCTTGTCATTGGATCTACAAAAATCTCTCACTTCCAGCTTAATCATCCGGGCGGTGCAAATGCCTATAAAATTGAATGTAAGGGAAAGTCCTATGTTTACGCATCTGATCATGAGCAATTGACCGAGACAGATACCGGACTTGCAAACTTTTGCAAAAATGCCGATGCAATTTACCTTGATGGACAATACCTACTTTCTGAATACCTAGGCGAGTCTGGTATTGGATCTGGGGTTCCCACCAAACATATTGGGTGGGGGCATTCCCCTATGGAATGGTGTCTATTAACTGCTTTTGCTGCTAACGCAAAATCATTACATATAGGCCATCGAGACCCAAGACGCTCGGATATCGAAATAGAAAACATCTTGGCATATCTAAAGGGGCACTCAGTAGAATTAAGCAAATCAAACCAGCAGAATCGCCCCGAGATTCTATTTCCTCACGAAGAAATGGATTACTTCATTTAAACCCAATTTCTTTAATAATTCTTCCAGTTTTTTTGAAGTTTCTTACCTTCCTGTAAAACGCTG
>DBCB01000224.1 GCA_002303765.1 Planctomycetaceae bacterium UBA969 | reverse complement strand
GGCGCTGTCGCTGTCGCCCGTGGCCTCGTTAACGAAGAACAACTCGTTAAAGCCCTCGCAGAGCAATCCAACATCAAGATCGGCAACCTCAACGAGCAAAAATCCCAGCCCGAAGCTCTGCTCCTGGTTTCCGAAACCATGGCTTCCATGTACAAGGTTATCCCCCTTACTTTTAAAGACAAAATCCTTTCCGTCGCTATTGTCGATCCCAATAATCTTACTTCGGTCGATGATCTTCGTAACCTCTTAGGCCTAAATGAGGTTATCCCTTACCTCGTTACCCCCACTGCTTTCGAAGAAGCGCAGAAAAAATCCTACGCTGGTAAAGAAGATAGTATCGCTGATCTTATCCAAGAACTCGAAGCCGATGGCACCAAGGGCAGGCGCAAAAACGAAACCAGTATCGATCTCGAATCCCTGATGGAACAAGCCGATTCCGCACCTGTTCGCAGGCTGATCAACATGGTTTTCCTCATGGCTATCCGCGATCAAGCTTCCGACATTCACTTCGAACCCTTCGAAGAAGATTATAAAATGCGGTATAAGTGCGATGGCGTTCTTTTCGAACTCCCGCCTCCACCTAAGTATTTAGCAAATGCTATCGCCAGCCGTATTAAAGTTATGGCGAATCTCGATATCGCTGAACGCAGGCTTCCCCAAGATGGGCGTATCGAATTAACCATCGGTGGTAACCGCGTGGATATGCGTGTTAGCACCTTGCCTACTCTCTTTGGCGAAAGCGCTGTTATTCGTTTGCTCGATAAATCTGTAGTTGCCCTCGATATCAATAAGCTTGGTATTGATGCTACCGTTCTCGCAACGTTCCGCGAGCTTATCAATAAGCCTAACGGCGTGGTTCTGGTTACCGGCCCAACCGGTTCAGGCAAAACCACCACCCTCTATTCTGCGCTCAACGAACTCAATGTTATCGAAGAAAAAATCATCACCACCGAAGACCCAGTGGAATACGAAATCGAAGGCCTGGTTCAGTGCCCCATCAATCACGAAGTAGGCATGACTTTCGCTGCAGCCCTTCGTAGTATTCTTAGGCAAGACCCTGATAAAATTCTCGTGGGTGAAATCCGTGATCTCGAAACCGCACAGATTGCTGTGCAAGCCGCCCTTACTGGGCATATCGTTTTTAGCACCCTGCATACCAACGATGCACCCAGCACCATCACTCGTATGCGCGATATGGGTTTGCAATCCTACCTCATCAACGCCTGCGTTGAAGGGGTGCTTGCGCAAAGGCTCGTTCGTAAAATCTGCATCAATTGTCGCGAAGAATTCCAGCCCGGCCCCGATCAACTTCTCGAGCTCAACCTGACACCAGAAATGGTTGCAGGCAAGAAATTCTTCTACGGCAAAGGTTGCGATACTTGCAATAATACAGGCTATAAAGGCCGTATGGGCATCCACGAACTTCTTGTCATGACCGATGAACTTCGCGATTTAATCTCTAAAGAAGCTTCTACCGATGAACTTCGCGATCTTTGTGTTAAATCAGGCATGAGAACTTTACGCTGGTCCGGTGTTAATGCCATTCATCAAGGCCTTACCACTATGGAAGAAATCATTCGCGAGACCGTTACCGAGGAATAATCTTTCACGATTCCCTCTTCAGGAGTTTTGATATGGCTAGTTTTAAATTCGAAGCAATGGATACCACAGGCACCGAAGTCAAAGATTCCGTCGATGCCGCTACCGAAGAAGAAGCCCAACAAAAAATCCGCCAAATGGGGTACTTCGTTACCAAGATAACCCAGGTGGCGGCTAAAAAAGGCGGCAAAGATAAAAAGAAGGGCGGCAAGAAAAAGCGAGGCTTCACCATCGGTGGCGTCTCGGGTAAAGCCCTTTGTACCTTCACCAGGCAGTTCTCTACCCTTCAAGATGCAGGCCTTCCCATCCTTCGTTCTCTCCGTATTCTCGAAGGCCAGATGAAAGCCGGTATCCTTAAATACGCTATCGCTGATGTTATCGAAGATGTCGAATCCGGTTCCACCCTCTCCGAAGCTTTTGGTAAACACCCCAAATGCTTCGATCGACTTTATGTCAACATGGTAAAAGCTGGGGAAGCGGGTGGTGCACTCGAAGTTATTCTTCAGCGCCTTGCAGATTTTAAAGAAAAAGCTCAAACACTCAAACGCAAAATTACAGGCGCAATGATCTACCCAGCAGTGGTTATCTTTGTCGCTATCTCCATCCTTGTTTTCATTATGATTTTCATCATCCCCAAATTTGAGAAAATCTTTAAAGATTTCGGTATGAAGCTGCCCACGCTTACCCTATTCCTCATGGCCACCTCGCGTTGGGTTTCTACCTACTGGTATGTGCTTCCTCTGATTCCGCTTACCTTCTGGCTGCTGCTTAAGCTGCTACGCATGAGTAGAACGGGGGGGTATGTGCTCGATCGAATGTACCTTTGGATTCCCGTGGTTGGCGGCCTTATCGAAAAAACTGCGATTGCCCAATCCACCCGCACCCTAGGGACTTTGGTTTCTTCAGGCGTGCCCATTCTTGAAGGCTTGGCCATCGTTAAGGCAACCTGCACTAATCAGGTTTTCGAGCGCCTTTACCAGCGCGTTTACGAATCCATCCGTGAGGGCGATACCATCGTTCAGCCTCTCAGAGAAAGCAAGCTCGTGGATGACATGGTGGTTAACATGATCGATGTGGGCGAGGAAACTGGCGACCTTGATACCATGCTTAATAAAGTTGCTGATATTTATGAAGAGGAAGTGAATATTCTTGTCGAAAGCTTGCTTAGCTTGCTCGAACCGATCATGATCGTGTTCCTAGGGGGAGTCATCGGCGGCATCGTTATTGCCTTGTTCATGCCCCTGATTGGTATGCTCGAAGGCTTGAGTAAATAAAGTAACGTGTATGCTTGAAGGCTTGAGTAAATAGCGGGCAAGGGCGGTTTTGGAGACGTTCTTTCAGATCAAATAATAGCTTGCGGGTTCTTAAAAACCAAGTGTCCAGTTATAAAACCCCTTTAAAACAAGGGGTGTAATATTGTGAATCAAGTTTTCCGCGTTGATGCGGGTAGAATGAAAACGGAGGATCCAACTCATGTCGCATTTGTTTAAAACCAGATCTAGAAATTCAGCATTCACGCTGGTTGAGCTATTGATCGTAATTGCGATTATAGGCATCTTGGCCTCCCTCGCCACCGTGGGTGTAATGAAGGCGCTGGAAAAGGGCAAGATGGTTGCAGCCCGAACAGAAATTTCGCAATTGGAAGCTGCAATAGCTGCTGCAAAACAAAACTTTGGCGGTGTAGATAATCTGCCAAGTGCAATCAAGCTTTATAGTACTCCTGCAGGTTTTAATACAGATGCGTTAGGTGTTTCAACTTCAAATTTTTTAACCAAAGCATTTGGTAAGGCATGGCAGTCAAGTCCTGCATCTCCTTGGATGGGGGTGGGATATACTGGAACTTATCCGGTTACTCTTACGGGTATGGAAGCTTTAGTTTTTTGGCTTGGCGGGGTTAGAGATGCTAATGGAACTTTTCAAGGTTTTTCTTCCTACCCTTCCACCCCGTGGGATATTACAAACACTAAACGAAAAGGTCCTTTTTATGAGTTTGATGCCGTTAGAGTGCTTAACAATACTCCTACAACCATTCCAACTTTTGTGAATAGCTGGAATGGTTCTTACGCTTATTTTTCTAGTTCTGATTATTTAAATTTTTCTAAAACAGTTGCTAATGGTGGTTATGGCGCTTACTCGGCAACTGGTGGTTTAATTTCCCCTTTGCTAATAAGAACTCCCACTGCTTTTTATAATCCAAAAACTTTCCAAATCATAAGTTCTGGACCTGATCAAAGTTTTGGAAAAGGTAATTTTGGTGGTGGAACGACCTTTGGGGTTGTTCATACTCCAGGCAGTGGAGATTATGCTATCTCAGCTCCAGGCTATGATGATCTTGCGAATTTCTCTTCCACACAACTCGGAAAGAAGGACGAATAATCATGCTTCTTCTTTCTCCCAAAAGCCTAGTTAAAAACAAAGCCTTCACTCTTGTTGAGTTAATGGTTGTCATTCTGATTATTGGTGTTTTGGTTACTGTAATGGCCGGTGCTGTTGTCAAGTGGATGGCTTGGCAGCGTGATCCTACCAATCCCAACTCAAGCGTTTCGCAAACCATTAATACCATTAAACAAGCGGTTACACGAATAACCCAAGATATTCAGCAAAAGGCCAAACAGGATTACCAAGCGCTATCTGCTGGGGATAAAACTTATTATCAGACTCTTGGCAGTAATTTATTTTCAAAGAATGTTAATCCTGCGGCTACTGTAATTGGTGAGCCCGATCCGAATGCTCGGGCAATTCAGGTTTTCTTTAATACGCAAATCGTTAGGAATTTTCCTATTTCAGTGGATAAAATTCTATCTACTGGAGTTGCTCGTTATGATTTTGATTTTACCCTTCCTAGTCCAATTAAATCGATTGTTTTGGATGGAACCAATCCATATAATTACAACAATTTTTTTGCATCGATGACTTCCACAAGTTTGGTTCAGCAATTATTGACAGTTAATACCATCATAAAAAATAAACCTGCAGCAGCTAGTACGCCTAATCGAGATTCAAGTGCTTGCCTTTTGGTTGCTCTTGAATCCCATCCTAAAGGGCTAAAAGTTGAAGACCTTGGCTCAGGTTCGATTTCAACCGATAGTACAGGTGTAAGAATTATTCAGCCTGGTGGTGCAGTTATCTATCATAAAATCCATTATGTAGATGCTGCAGATTATGCTGCAGATAAATCATTCAAAGTTGGTTCCCTGCGGGTGGATATTGCTTACGATACTGAGTAGTCATTTTAAACATCTGAGAAATTACAATGCTGCAAGGTACCCTAAAAAGAAATGCGATGACTTTGGTTGAACTGTTGGTCGTGATGGCCATCATTGTAATCTTCACAGCCATGACTGCAGCTTTTTATCCCGCCAATCAAGCAGACAGAGAGCTTTCCCGATTTTCAAACACCGTGCAATCGGCGTTGCTTTCTGCTAGAAACCGAGCCAAGGCCGAGCGCCTTCCTACGGGAATAAGGTTTTATGCGGATTCAAATGGCAAGGTTGGAAGCGTGGTTTTAATTCAAAAACCTGCACCGCTGGATGCTTATACGGTTGGGGCTGGTACACTTGGTCAATTGACTGCCACCCCGGTTGAGTCACCTCCCATGTCAGGTGTTATTGTTGCTACTGATTTCACTTTTCCACCCACATACCCGATCCAAAATAATGTTAAGTTAGGTGATTTTATTGCCTTGGATTCTGGCGATGTGGCAAAAATTGATGTTATAGATCCACCATCTAATTCAGTTCGTAGTTTATCAGTTTCGTATAGTTCTGGTTTTTCATTTACGATGCCCACATCAATCACCAAGTTTAAAGTTTATCGATCCCCAATTGAGATTTCTGGCGATACACCTTTTGAACTTTCTAACATTATAGACATATTTTATATTGGCTCAGCAGGATCATTAACAAGTGCGCCTATTTCACTGTCAGTTTCGGGAGCATTTGATATCATTTTTAATCCTGACGGCAGTCTTAATAACTCCACATCTGAAGTTTACTTGCATTTGCATAATTTTGAAGCTTTTATTGGTACCGCTCCTAGTTATTCGGATGGCAATTTTTCAAGAGATGCAATTCTTGCCGTTAGAAAAATGTCTGGCTCTATTGGTGTTTACGAAGTAGGGCAACCAATCGATTTTTCAAACTCAAATGATATTACAAAACACAACCCTATTTTGTTTGCCAAGGATCCCCGTAACAAGGGCATTTAAAGGAACTTTTGTGAACCGAAAAGGTATTACACTCTTGGAAGTCTTGATGGCCATCTTCATTATGGGGATCGGCATGGTTAGCGTGTTTGCGATTTTTCCAGTGGCTGCGCTGATGATGGGCCAAGCTATTGAAAAATATCAAATCAACGAAGTGGTGAATAATACGCAAAGTAACTTCGATACCGATGCCTTGGATTTCGTTAAGAATCAGCCTAATTTAATTTGTAATTCAAGTGGTGTACAAATAAGCACAATAAGTGGTTCTTTTTTAAGCAGTACAATCAGCAGTCCGTTGCCACAATATTTGTTTTTGGATCAAGCTGCAGCAATTAATGGTCGACCGTCTTTAGCTAATGTTATGGTTGCCAGTGTTAAAGGCGCTTCTTCGCCATTGCTACCACTCGAAATTAATGAGCGGTATTTTACTTCTAATTTTGACATTGAACTTGATGAATCAGGTCGGGCGGCAACCACCCCTCCTGCATCTATTGGAAGATATTCGGTTTCTTTTTTATTAGAAAAGAACCCCCCATTAGATAACCCTTTGCCATCCCGTAGGTACATGCTCGTTTTTAAAGGGCGTAGTCAAATTTTTTCAGATTTTTCCTTTTCAGTTGCTACACTTTCCGCGAATACCGGCAATGCAATAATTGTTGCAAATTCAGCTTTTTCTGATGCCTGTAAAAAGAATGATTGGGTAATGGTTCTAAATAGTTTGGGTGAACGAACCTTTCACCAAATTCAAAATATAACTGGAACCGAATTGGAGGTACGCCAAAAATTTGGAGCGTCCATTATTAGCGGTGCAAGCACAATTCTAGGCGTTTTCCTTCTCTCCGATGTGGTTCGGGTTATTGATATGGGAGCAGGCTAATGAAACCGAATCAAATCCCCCTGCAGATTAACCGAAATCGCAAAAATGCTTTTACTCTGGTTGAGTTGATGGTTGCCATGGCCTTAATCATCCTCATGCTTTCCATCATGAGCCAGGCGTTTGTAATCGCTACAGGCACTATGCAGGGCCTTAAAGAAGTTGCAGATATGCAGGAGAAAATTCGTCCTGCAATAAATCTTTTGCAACGCGATTTAGGCGCAAATCATTTTGAAGGAAGCAAGAAATTAAGTGACCCTGAATTTTGGGATAATGGCCCACCCAAAGAGGGCTACTTTATGCTTTGGCAGGATAAAGCTTATGATGTTGCAGAGGGGGCGACAAATAATGTTACTTTTGGTCAAAGTGCGGCAGCAGCTAATCATATGCTTGCCTTTACGGCAAAACTGCCTGGTAAAAGCCCCAATGATTTTTTTGAAGAAAATCTTGCCTTACCAATCAATGCACCTATTAAATTGGCTTTTGGAAATACTTTCTTTAATGGTCCAGGAACTCCTAAAGGAATGATTGATTCCAACATCCGCAGGTTTGAGACAACTTCTGGTCGTGTTCATTCTGATTGGGCGGAAGTTGCTTATTTTCTAGGCCCACATAATGTGGGAGTTGCTACTCCGGTAGCTGACGGTAATACGGATGGAAAAAACAATCCTCCATCATTGCCCTATTTTAATCTTTATCGACAGCAAAAGCTTGTGCTACCAAGTTACAATATTGAAGGGGCAGCATTGCCTTTATTAGATCAAAATTTAGGGATAATCTCGGCGAATCCAATTGATAATAATGTTAACCTTGATGCAAATTTAAATCCAAAAATTGGGGTTTTGCTAGCAAATGATTATTTTTCCGGATTAAGCTTTCACTTAGATAGTAATTCAAAAATAGATTTTAATAAGCCATCGGATTTGACTGTTCCTTGGAAGCGCATGGGGAACAGGACCTTTACCGGGTTAACTGCAAATCATTACTTGGGCAAACCTCCAGTTAATACTCCATTATTTTCTGAGTATACTAGCTCAACTAAAGTTAATACCGATATCATTGCCACTAATGTGATTTCTTTTGATGTAAAATTACTAACGGATGATCAATATGATTACGAGACGCTTAATAAAATTTTGACTCGGACGCCTTATTCCTTAAACCCTGCAGTTGGTAATTATTCGCCCAGCTTAGTTTTTGATACTTGGACGACAGATCAGGGAAACGCAGCTAATTCCATCCCTAAATATGATCTCGGAGAATGGAATACTATACCTAACAAATGGCAACCGTCCACCTCTGCTTCAAATGCAACGATTCCTGTTTGGGGCTGGTACTTAGCTTCCACTATGCCTAATGTTTATAAACCTTACAAAGGTATTCAAATTAAAGCAGTTCAAATATCCCTTCGTATTTGGGATCAAAAATCTAATACCGCAAAGATGTTTGTAGTTGTTCAAAAATTGTAATTAATTGTGAAAGGAGAGTTGTGCCATGTTGTTAAATACCAAAACCGATGTCAAGCGCTCTGGCATGATTCTTCTGATTGTTGTTGCTTTTCTTTCAATGTTTTTGGTTGTGGGAACCACTTATCTCCTCGTTGCAGATTCTATCCGTAGGACTAGCGATTTTGATCTCAATGCTACCGATAAGAGAAGTGACTATGCCTTAATGCCAGATATCGATCCACGCTACATGTTTAATTTTGCACTTGGGCAGATTCTTTACGATGTTGCAGATCCTGTTCTTGTGGGCGGCAAGGTTGTTACTACCAATAGTGCCCTTCGTGGGCATAGCTTGGCACGAGATATTTACGGTGGTTATATTCTTGGCAGTGTGAATGATAGGCCTTTTCAAGGTATGGGAAAAGACACGGCTGCGGAATTGAACGGATCCCCAAATTATATAGTTGTTGGGCCAACCAACGGCATAGGGGTCAGGGACCCAGAAAAAGGCATTAGAACGACTGCTAATCCAAATTCAACAAAGATTTCATCATGGAATCCCCCATATACCTACCCAGACAGAAATCATTTGTATTTAGGTTCTTATACACTTAAATCAGATGGAACTACATTGCCAATAAAGCCCTCTTTTTTCTTTGATAATGTAACCAATCTTCGCCCGCCTTTACCAAATAATCCTCCTGAATTTGATGGCTACGATGTTAAAAATCTCGAAGGTTATCCCGGGGGGAATGACAGTATTTGGATTGATGCGGGCTTTCCGGTAATGACTACCTCAGATGGTCGGAAATATAAAGCGCTAATTGCGCCGTTGATTCTTGATCTAGATGGCAGAATTAATTTGAATGTCGCTGGCAATTTGATGCAGCGTGATGGTGCAAATCCATATTCTGCAGATCATGCTAGCAATCAAGGGTGGGGGCGTTGGGAAATCAATCCGAAAAAATTAATTGAAAATTATACTGGAACAGATCCAGTATATTCCCCATTAAGTCCAGCAAACGAGTTTTTGAATTTATTATCCTTTGGTACGACCTCCGGAAATCCTGCTACAACTTTTCCACCGCCAATGCAACCGCCAAATCCGCCATTAAACCAATGGAAAACATATGGCCGGTTCTTTAAAGCAGATTATCTTCCTATCAATATTAATCCACCACCTGTCACTAATTTTTCTACTACTATTCCTCATTCTTATGCCCAAGTTGATTTTAATGCTGCAGGGGATTGTGTACCTGCTGGGCCTATGGGGAACCCCCCAAAAAATTGGGGATTATCAACTACAAAGCCAACCTTTGTAAATGCAAACGGCTTCCCATCTTTTGGGAATGGGAATGGATTTGGAAATGGGCAGGCAACTGAATATTTGTTTGATGGGGTAACCCCCGGTTTTAATTATCACGCCCGCAATTTCAATACTTACCGTACCCAGTCCAGTGGAAATGATGTGTCTACCGTGTTCCCGGTTTCAGAAACCGCATCCATACTTCGGTGGCAGGGCAAAGGCGAACCGTTTACCAAAAGCCAATTAGCCCAATTGTTACCTAAATCTTTGGGTCTTGATATGCCCTACGCTAATGCTGGTTCGGGTGCAAACCCAGATGCTATTTTTCGGCAGCGTATTCGCAACATGGTGACTACCTTAAGTGCAGATTTAGACAGGCCCGCAATGGTTCCAATTGATGTTGATGTTAATACAGATCCCGCTTCTCGATTTACAACGGATGTAACTTATGGTTATCCAGTTAAGGTTGGGACACCTAGGCCAATGGTAGTTGCTCCAGTTGCAGATACCCCCACCTTAACAATTAATCGAACCACGCCAGCTTTGAAATTGAACTTGAACCGAACTTTAACTAATTACCCC
>DBCB01000271.1:12412-12579 GCA_002303765.1 Planctomycetaceae bacterium UBA969 | reverse complement strand
GGTGAATTCGGCCGTACTCCCACAGCCCAAGGGGGCGATGGCAGAGATCATAACCCGCATGGCTTTACCATGTGGCTTGCGGGTGGGGGCATAAAACCCGGCATCAGTTACGGTGCCACCGATGATTATGGTTATTATTCCGTCGAGAACAAAGTTCATTTCCACGA
>DBCB01000271.1:0-12295 GCA_002303765.1 Planctomycetaceae bacterium UBA969 | reverse complement strand
CTGACCGATGTGCATGGCAGAGTGGTTCGAGAAATCTTGGCCTAATCTTAAAAGCCCTGTTGGTTTCACTCCTTGTAAATAAGGCACGAGCTATGATTAGAATTACTGCAGGGCTTATTTGTGTTGGAATTTCGTTATCTCTTTTAACACAGGGGGTAGCGCAGGAAGGTAAAACTTCTTGGAAGGCGGGAGTCGCTAAGGCTATTATCACACCTGAAAAAAGCGTATGGCTTGCGGGGNNGGGGTATGGTTCGAAGCGCGCGCCTGATGGAAAGCTGCATGACATCTGGATGAAATCTCTGGCACTCGAAGCCCCCGATGGTAAACGGGCGATACTTGTCACCAGTGATTTTCAGGGCGTACCCAAGGAAATGAGCGATGCCGTGTTTGTTCTGCTTAAGAAAAAACACAACCTTGAACGCCATCAGGTGATGATCACTTTTTCGCACAACCATTGCGGTCCGCGCCTGGGTCTTGATCTTGTGGATTACTATCCCATTGAAGCTGAACAAGTTAAGTTGGTTGATGAATACACAGATCAGATGGTGTTAAAGATGGTTTCGATGATTGGTGAATCCATCGCCAACCTTGCACCTGCAACATTAAACATGGGCGAAGGCCGGGCAACTTTTGCAGTCAATAGGCGCAACAATAAAGAAGCCGAAGTTCCCAATATCATTGCCAAGGGCGAAGCACTTAAGGGCCCCGTTGATCATACCGTGCCTGTCTTGACAGTTTCAGGGAGCGATAAAAAGATCATCGCCATACTTTTTGGATACGCATGTCACCCGACCACGCTAAGCTTCACCAAATGGTGTGGCGACTACCCAGGGTTTGCGCAGATCCTAATCGAAAAGAATCATCCGGGCGCACTTGCGATGTTTGTCAATACTTGTGGGGGCGATCAAAATCCTCTTCCCCGCAGGAAGGTGGAACTTTGCGAAAAGTATGGGAAAATGCTAGCTGATGGCGTGGAAGAGGCTCTTATGAAACCTCTTAAAAACGTTCAGCCTGGCTTGAAAACTTCTTTTGAACTCATGCCCCTTCCGTATGAAAAAACAATCACCCGTTCCGAGCTTGAAGCTGCGCTCAAAGATACCAATGCTGTGCGTAAGCGTTGGGCCGAGCGGATGATTAAAAAGATGGATGCGGGGGAAAAGTTTGAATCTTCGTACCCCTATCCTCTTCATGCGTGGAAGTTGGGAAACGAAATGCTGATGATTGGCATGGGTGCGGAGACCGTGGTTGATTACGCACTTCGGTTTAAAGCAGAGTTCGGAAAAAGCACTTGGGTTTGTGGCTATGTGGATGACATGATCGCTTATATTCCATCACGAAGAGTATGGGCAGAAGGTGGTTATGAAGGCGGCCCCAATCTTTTTGAATATGGCCGTCCAGCATTGCGCTGGGCTGCAGATAACGAAGAATTGATCGCAGGGAAAATCAAAAGGCTCGTTGACGCTGTGAATAAGTAACACGCTTTTTATCCTAATCATAGAAGGGTTTGTTTTGAACCATCTTACCCGCCGAAACTTTGCAAAGGCTGTCATCACTTCGGTGGTGGCGATTGGTTGTTCGCAATCTCAGGCGAATGCAACGCAGAAACAATCTCTGATTATCGATACTCATGTCCACTGTTTTGCAGGCAATAAAAACAAAGACTTTCCCTACCATAGCGATGGCCCCTACCAACCTGATGCGATTACTTCGCCACAGATTTTGTTGGCGCAGATCAAGAAGGCCGGTGTTGATTTTGCAGTTGTTGTTCATCCCGAACCTTATCAGGATGACCATCGATACCTTGAATACTGTTTGTCTGTGGGCAAAAAACAATTGAAAGGAACATGCCTTTTCTTCGCAAATAAGGGCGACTCAGTCCGGCTTATGGGCGAATTGGTCAAGCGCAACCCAGGAAAGATTGTTGCTCTTCGCTTTCATGCTTACAACAAAGAAAAACTTCCACCGTTTGAAAAACCAGAACTACGAATCTTATGGAAGGCAGCCTCGGAACTTGGCTTGAACATCCAATTGCATTTCGAACCACGCTATGCTGCAGGCTTCGAACCCTTGATCAAAGAGTTTTCAAAAACCAAGGTGATCATCGATCATATGGGCAGGCCCTTTGATGGTTCCATTGAAGAAAACAAGCGTGTGCTTGGATGGGCCAAGTTCGAAAACACCATCATGAAAGCTTCTTCTTTACCTGACCCTAAAATGTTTCCTGAGCGGGATGCAGGGATAGTCATTAAGGATTTGGTGAATCGATTCACGCCCATGCGTTTGATCTATGGCGGGGGCTTTGATGACAAATCCGATGCGCAATCGTATCGTGCATATTGGGAGAAAACCAGATCGTATCTTGCAGCACTTTCTCCCCTAGAACAATCGATGATCATGGGAGGCAATGCCCAGAGGTTGTTTCAATTTGAGGGCTGATTAATTTATTTTCGTGAATATTTCCAAAGATTAGATATTGTAGAATTATCGTAGGCTCTTTCATTATTTAAGGGGATTCAACTGATGAGAATTACACGCAGGGGTTTTGTTGAACAATCCATAATCGCAGCTTCCGCAGCCTTAGCAGCAGGGGTTCCGCAAACTTCCGAAGCAGCAGACACCAAAACCGAACGCAAAGTTGGGGCCAACGAAAAGCTGCGCGTTGCAGTCATAGGTGTTAACGGCCAGGGCGGTAGCCATCTTGGCGAATGGCTTAAAAACCCGGATGTCGACCTTGTCGGCGTTTGTGATGTTGACCCTGCTGCCTACCAAAAAAACATGAACAAGTTCAAGTCACTCAAACACCAACCTAAATTCTTCCAGGATGTTCGCAAGCTTTGCGAAGATAAAAACATCGATGCTGTTTCCATCGCAACCCCCAATCACTGGCACGCAGTGATGGCTATTTGGGCCATGCAGTCGGGCAAGGATGTCTATGTCGAAAAACCCTGCAGCCATAATGTGCTTGAAGGTCGGGTGATGACCCAGTGGGCTCGCAAGTTAAACCGAATGTGTCAGATGGGCGTGCAAAGCCGCAGTATGACTGGCATGAGGCAGACGCTTGAATTTATTCAAAGTGGTAAAATCGGAAAAGTCACTGAAGCCCGAGCTATCTGTTATCGTAAACGCGATAGCATTGGCTTGGTAGACACCCCCGCCCCAATTCCTGAAGGTTTGGACTTTGATCTTTGGTGTGGCCCTGCACCTAAGGTTGTTCCTATTAGAAAAAGATTGCACTACGATTGGCATTGGGTATTCGAAACAGGCAATGGCGACCTCGGAAATCAAAATCCTCATGAACTTGATAAGGCAAGATGGGCCTTGGGCAAGAATGAACTTCCTAAGCGTGTGATCAGTTTGGGTGGCAGGCTTGGTTACAAGGATAATGGCGATGTTGCCAACAGTCAGATTAGTATTTTTCAGTGGGACGATGGCGCCCAATTAATCTCTGATGTTCGGGGCTTGCCCATCAAGACTCCTGTAACTTTTGGTTTAAAGGGCGGGCCATTTACTGGCGCTTGCAATATTTGGTTTGGTACTGATGGCTATGCCGTTGGCCCTAACTACACTTCAGGCGTTGCGTTTGATTACAAGGGTAATCAGCTTGGCAAATGGAGTGGTGGTGAATATCAGGCCCACTTCGCAAATTTCGTCAAGGCGATCAAGAGCCGTGACTATAAGGATTTGCATCTCGACATCGAGCAGGGGCATCTTTCCAGCGCTTTGGCGCATCTTGGAAATGTTTCCTATCGATTGGGCAAGGTTGTTCCTTTGGGAACCAAGCCTAGCAAGTTTGCTGAAAACAAGCATGTTGCTGAAACCTTGGTTAGCTTTGAAGCTGGCCTTAAAGAGCACAATGTGGACTTCGACGCCACCAAGTTTTACATGGGTGAAGAACTGACGATCGATCCGAAGACAGAACTTTCCACCAATGAGGCAGCGAATAAGTTGTTCACACGGGAATACCGCAAGGGATTCGAACTGCCTAGAGTGTAAACCTTGAAGTGATAATCTTTTTTAAAAGGGGCGTCAGATATTCTCTGGCGCTCCTTTTTCGTTTCTAGGGATATTTCGAGTTAGATTTTCCTGGTTAAAGAATAGATGGGTGATAACCTGGATCTGGTTAATTAAAATTGGCAGGCAGGTGATCCATGGCAAAACTTCATCCCGGTCTTTATGCGGCGTTATTGACTAAAAGCTTGCAAAAGTTATTGGAACCACGCGATTTCGAAAATGTGATTGATCTTGAAAAAACAGAGGCCCCCACTTTTTTAAGCAATAAACTCCGCCAACTCATTCAAAGATCGTTGGAAAGTATTGAAGGGGATGATGCTGTCCAACAGCAGGTTCTTTTATTTAATAAAGTGCTTTCAGAAGTTGAAAAGTGGGATCCTCAGGTCGATGATGACAAATTGCTGGATGATAAATGTAGATTGCTGGAAGCTATTCTGCGTACGGGCCAAAACCAAAAACCCTCTGCACCCGTTACATCTTTGGTGCATAGTTCGCTTTTTACTGGTTCACGAAATGGCCCACAGCTTTTTAATGAGCTTATTGCCGAAATGGAATCAGCAGATCGCCTAGATATCTTGGTTTCTTTTATCCTTAATTCGGGGTTCAGGTTGCTCCGCAAAGGCTTTGATATTCTGCAAGATCGTAAGGTCCCCGTAAGAATTATCACCACTACTTATCTCGGGGCAACCCAGCTTGAAGCAATTGAGGGCCTGGCAAAGTATTCGAATGTGCAATTGAAAATATCGTTCGATAAGAAACATACCAGGCTTCATGCAAAGGCTTATTACTTCCATCGGAACAGTGGTTTTTCAACGGCTTATGTTGGTTCTTCGAATATGTCAGATCCTGCCATGCGTGAGGGGTTGGAATGGAACCTCAAAGTAACCAGCCAAGACCTTCCCGATATAATCAAGAAATTTGAAGCGGAGTTTGAAGGTTATTGGAATAGCCCAATCTTTAGTACTTACAGGCAGGGAGTTGATAAGAAAAAACTTCAAGAAGCCTTGGATATTAGCGGCATACGAGTAAATTCATTTTCCCAATCCAAATTCATGGATGTTAATGCGTACCCTTTTCAAAATCGAATCCTTGAAAACCTAGATGCGGAAAGAATGCTCCGCGGCTCATTCAAGAATCTAGTCATTGCTGCAACAGGAACTGGAAAAACAGTAATAGCAGCACTCGATTACCGAAGGTTTGTAGGAAGCAATCAAGGCAGAAGGCCAAAACTATTATTTCTTGCCCATCGAGATGAGATTCTTACTCAAAGCCTTGATACTTTCAGGATTGTTTTAAAGGATGCCAACTTTGCCAGTCAGTTGGGCGGTGGCAGGCCCGACCCTGCTAACATGGATCATCTTTTTTGTACTGTGCAAACTTTTCATGCAAGAGAACTTTGGACTAAACTCCCTGCAGATTATTACGAATACATCGTGGTGGATGAAGTTCACCATAGTGCGGCATCTAGCTATCAAGGAATATTCGACTTTTTTAAACCGAAGATTTTATTGGGTCTTACTGCTACCCCAGAGCGCATGGATGGCGAAAATATCCTCAAGTATTTTAATGACCGCGTTGCTGCTGAATTGCGCCTGCCTGAGGCTTTAGAGGAAAAACTTCTCTGCCCTTTCCAATACTTCTGTGTTGCTGACCCAGTGAATATTAGTGATGAAAAATTCTGGGACAAAGGCAAATACTCCCAATCAGAATTGGAAAAAGCTTATGTCAATAATCCTTCCTCAGCAAAGCAAAGAACTGATGCAATTTTCCGTGCGCTTGATCTTTATTGCCTAGGGGACATTCAGTCTTACAAAGGGCTTGCTTTTTGCGTATCTGTGAAACATGCAGAATTCATGGCTCAAGAATTCAATAATAACGGCTTGCCCTCGCTTGCGCTTCATGCGCAAAGCCTTGATGAAGATCGCAAAAATGCTGTCCAGGCTTTAATAAACAACAAAATTAAATTTATATTTACCGTTGATCTTTTTAATGAGGGCGTTGATATCCCCGAAGTGAACCTCGTACTATTTCTAAGGCCCACGGATAGTTTAACCGTTTACCTGCAACAGTTGGGGCGCGGCCTAAGGCACTCGACTTCAACAAAAAAGGAATGCTTGCTGGTTTTAGATTTTGTTGCGCAAATGCACAAGCGTTACAGGATTGATCGCAAATTTGCGGCCCTCTTACCAAGTAGGCGATTCAACATAGAAAAAGAAGTCTTGGCGGGTTTCCCGCATCTTCCTCCTGGCTGTATTATCCAGATGGAAAAACAAGCCATGGTTTTGGTTCTGCAAAACATCAAGGCTGCATATTCAAACCTTAAAAATTATATTCCTGAAACGCTGAAGGCATTTGAACACGAAACAGGTTTGCAACTTACGTTTGCAAATTATTTCAAGCATCATGACTTAATGCCTGAGAAAGTATTGGCGATGAAGCCTTGGTGTGAATGGAAAGCAGCAGCAAATATTATTCCCAAAGTAACTGATGCCGATGCGGAGGCTTTAAAAATTACGCTAGGAAGGATCTGCCAATCTTCCGGAATCAAGCACCTGCAACGGCTTAAAGATTTGGTTCTTTCCAATACGCCAGTTCCTTCGGGCGCTGCCTCTTGTATGCTGCATTCTTTGGTATGGGGGAACCAAACCGGAGTCATGATGGGGGCAAAAACCTTGGATGAATCTTTTCGCCGCTTAAAAGCTAACCCTAACTTTTGTAACGATATTTCAGAAATCGCTTCTTTTAGCCAGGAAAGATCACTTATAAAAAAGGATATTGCTTACGAAGGCTTACCCTTGGAATTGCATGCTCATTATGGCTATTATGAAATTCAAGCAGCCTTTGGGAAAGACACTTTTAATGAAAACTCTCAAAGAGGCCCAGGAGTACTTCATTTTAAATCGATAAAATCTTATGCTTTGCTTATTACTACAAACAAATCAGAAAAAGATTTTTCTGAATCCACCATGTACAAAGATTACCCCATCAATGAAAAGTTGTTTCATTGGGAATCTCAATCTGTCACAAAACAGGTTCATACTGACGGGCAAAACCTGATTCATCACAGGGAGCGAGGTTATCAGATTTTCCTCTTTGTCAGAATAAATAGTGAGTTTGAAAAATTAACAGCTCCATTCCAGTTTCTAGGCCGAGCCAACCAAGTTAAATTTGAAGGAGAGCGCCCAATCTCTTTTGTTTGGGAACTGGAACATGATATGCCTGCTGAATTGCTTGAAGAAAAGCGGGTAGGTGGCTAGTCAAACCATTGCCGTGATTGCATCTGGATGAAAATGCCTTTGTTAGGTACAATCAGATCAGGGAAAATAAGCATAGTTCATCCAAATAAATCAGGTAAAGGCGCTTTATGCAAAAGCAATTGGATCAGAGTTGGAAGGGTTGGGTTAAGGAAAATCTTGGGTTGGGTATCCACAAGCTTGAAGTTGCAAAAACCCTGATGCAACACCGGTTTGATATCGAAGCTATTAAAGCTGAGTTAGAACTGCCTGATTTATTCAGATCTTGCCCCGTAAAAATCGATCCTGCGAAAATTGAATCTCTTCCTGGCGTAAGCCGACTGCATCCAACTTTCAATATTTTCGAAATCAAGAATTTTATTGACCCCCAACAATGCAAGATTGCATGCGATATGATTCGCTTTTCTGCCAACCCTTCCACCGTTGGTTCTGATAGGGAGACTGCTTATGATGCCAGTCGAACCAGCATGACCGCCTACTTTCAAAACCCCGGCTATGATTTTTCCACCATCCTTGAAATTGAAGATAAAGTTCAACTGTTGGCAGGAATCGAACTACTTTATTCCGAACCAATTCAAGGTCAGTGGTATAGGCCTGGGCAGGAATTCAAACAACACTTTGATGCCTTCACCTCGGATAAGGAAACGGTTCAGTATTATGGCAACCGCCCTTGGACTGCAATGATTTATCTCAATGATGTTGAAGAGGGTGGCGCAACGGGTTTTCCTGCAATTGGAAAAGCAATGACTCCGGTAGCGGGCAAATTGATCCTGTGGGAAAATACAAATAATGGTGTCATCATCCCGGAATCATCCCATGCGGGCGAACCAGTGGTCAAAGGCGAAAAGTTTATTCTGACCAAGTGGTTTAGGGAAAAAGAATGGCCCTACTCCCTGCCTAGGAAATAAACCCCATCTTATATTGCTACAATCTTGTGAATTCCTTGTGAAATATGGTATAGTCGAGTCATCCTGCCAGAGGTTGATGTTATCACATAAAAGGTTGAATCATGTTAGATTTAGTAAACTCGCTAGGTGGTAATAAAAAAGTCAACAGGCGTACCATGCTTAGCGTGGGTTCTATCTGTTTGGGTGGTTTATCACTGCCTCAACTTTTTCAATTACAAGCTCAGGCCGGTCAAACAGAAAAGAAAAATCGTGCTGTGATAGTATTATGGGTTCATGGTGGGCCAAGCCATCTAGAAACCTATGATATGAAGCCCGATGCATCGGCTGAAATTCGCGGAAACTTTTCGCCCATTCATACTAATGTTCCGGGTATTGATGTATGCGAACTATTGCCCAAGCATGCAAAAATAGCAAACAAGTATACTTTGTTGAGAAGCCTTGCCCATGATGAAGCGGACCATGGATTTGGCACTCGCAGGCTTTGCACCGGTTACAAAAATGACATGCCCGGTTCTGCCAACGGCTATTCCTACTTTCCTGCAATGGAAACTTCGATTTATCGTTCTCTAGGGATGTTAAAAGATGGCATGCCGGTCGCGGTGAATGTTGGGCCATTCAAGGCTTCTACCCCTTGGCGAGGCCCGGGTTTCTTTGGTGCTAAGTATGATGTACCCCAATATTATGTTCATCCTTCCAACGGATTGACGCAGGGTGCAGATGGGATGCAATTGAAAATCGATCCATTGCGATTCGGGGACCGCAGGCATTTGTTAAGTGGGTTTGATCAATTCCGTGCAAACCTTGATAATTCAGGTGCATTGGATGCGGTAAACCAATACCAAAGGCAGGCATTTGATGTGTTAACAAGCAGTAGGGTTGCAACTGCGTTTGATATTTCCAAGGAAGAAATCAAGCTTCGGGATCGATATAATGCCTGTGGTTTTGGTCAGGATTTATTACTTGCGCGCAGATTGGTAGAGTCTGGAGTTAATTTTGTTAATGTGTATATCGGTGGTCAACCTTATGGTTCTGATGCCAAGGGCTACAACTGGGATGATCATGCCGTTAATTGGGATATGAACAAAGCAATGAAGGCCCGCCTTCCTTGGTACGATCATATTGTAACAACGCTTATTGAAGATCTTTATGATCGTGGACTTGATGAAAAAGTGATGCTGGTGGTTACGGGCGAGTTTGGCAGAACTCCGAGGTTGGAGCATAATGCGAATGGCAACATCGGTCGTGATCACTGGCCTAGTGCAATGTCGGTGTTGATTTCGGGAGGTGGGAAAAAGCGTGGCGATATTGTAGGTGCCACCAATTCAAAAGGCGAAAACCCGAAAACCAAGCGATACGATCCGCATGATTTTCTTGCCACCATTTATGATTATCTGGGGATAGATCCGCAGACAAATTATCTGGACAATTCAGGGCGCCCACACCCATTGGCTCGCGGACAAGTCATTGAAGAAATTATTTAATCAACTATGACTATGCGAACATAGCTTTAAATTATTTGGCATTTTAAGGGGCTTTGGATGTTTATTGTTGGTGGTTGCAGAAGATTATTTTCAGAGTCTGATTCAAAAGTACTTTTTAAAGTACTCGCAGGGTTCCTTTTATTTTTCATTAATAACAATGCTTGGGCAGACTCTGCCGAGATACCTCCAAAAATAAAAAGTTTTATAGAAAGTCATTGCCTTGATTGTCATTCGGGCGACAAGCCGCGCGCAACATTATCCCTCGAAGTTTCCAAAATTGATTTTTCCAACCCTGCCATGCTCGAGAAACTTTCCCGGGTTCACGACCGCATTCAAAATAATGAGATGCCACCTCCAAAAGAAGTTCAACCTTCAGTTGCAGACCGAAAGGAATTTCTTTCTTGGATTGATGGCAGGTTGAAGAAGGCTTATATCGAAAGGCAGGGCTTGGAAGGGCGCGTTTTAGTGCGCAGATTAAACCGATCGGAATATGAAAACACCCTTCACGACCTCCTCGGAATTCAAATACCTTTGAAAGACTTGCTGCCCGAAGACAACCTAGTTGCTGGGTTTGACAAAATCAGCAGTGGGTTGGAAATTTCCGCGACCCA
The DNA here is from genome assembly GCA_002303765.1 of Planctomycetaceae bacterium UBA969. Lineage (GTDB taxonomy): Bacteria > Planctomycetota > Planctomycetia > Gemmatales > Gemmataceae > UBA969. The sequence goes on along the minus strand of DBCB01000271.1, from coordinate 2,030 downwards.
TCTAGTCCGTTACCAACTTGCTGCAGACCGCGCGCTTGAAGCCTTGTTCCCAAATGATATTGTGCTTATGAATCCGTTGGTAAAACGCTGGAGTGGGAAAGAATTTTTGGAAAGCAGGCCCAAGCCTAATCGACAGGGAATGGAGCCATTTGTACGTTTTGAAGGCGATACAATTGTTTTGTGTGCAACCTTGTACAAGCATGGCAGCGTGACCACGATACAGACATCGCTTCCCGGAAGATATAAAATCCGTGCATCAGTAAGCGCACTAAATACGGATGGGAAACCCATTCCAGTGCTAATGGGAAAAATAAGTTCCGATAGGTTTGCTCATGAAAAACTGGAACATGTAATTTCAATTCAAGATGCACCTGCAAACAAAAAGCGTGTAATCGAAGTTGAAGTTGGATTACCCCGGGGCGAACAAATATATCTTGAAGGCATGGGTTTGCCCTTTTTTTCTGAATTAAAGAAACAATTAAAAGACAAACCTGTAGGCCCCGATTTTAATGGGCCTGGACTTGCAGTGGACTGGATTGAACTTGAAGGGCCATTAGATGCAGGCAGGGGTTATCAGCAGTTTTTTGGGGGTTTGCCTAGGGTACCCAATCTTTTTTATGCCGACACACTTGCGGGAAAAACCATCAAAACTGACTGGAGTAAATGGAATGCAGGGGAATTTTCCAAGCCCCATAACCGTCTTAGAATGATCAGCAAAGATCCAAAGGCTGATGCCACCCGTTTGATTCGTGAATTCATTCCCCGGGCCTTTCGATCCAATGTTTCTGAAGAGTTATTCGGCACTTATATTAGTTCGGCTCATGAAATGCTTGACAAGGGGGAACCTCTCGAGGTTGTATTACCAAAGATTTACAAATCGGTTCTTTGTTCTCCTTACTTTTTGATGCTTATTGAAAAACCCGGGGCGCTTGATGATCATGCACTGGCATCCAGATTGTCTTACTTTATCTGGGATTCAATGCCTGATGATGAATTGTTGGAAATTGCGAAACGGGGAGAATTAAATAAACCTAATATTTTAAGGGAACAAACCGAAAGGCTTTTGAAACATCCAAAATCAAATCGCTTTACAGAAAGTTTCACAGGTCAATGGCTTGATCTTCGCAAAATCCATGAGATGAAACCCGACAACATGTACGGGGAATTTGATGACAAGCTCGCTTGGTCTATGCCCGAAGAAACAAAGAAATTCTTCCAGAAAGTCTTGGATGAAAACCTTCCAGCATCTTCCTTTTTTGATTCATCTTGGACCATGCTGAATGAAAGGCTTGCAAAACATTATGGAATCGATGGCGTGGTTGGCATGGATTTACGGAAAGTCGAACTTCCTGTTGGGTCACATCGGGGAGGAATTATCACTCATGCCAGTGTTTTAAAGCTTTCCACGAATGCCACCTATACTTCTCCGGTCAAGCGGGGAGTGTGGGTGCTTGAACGAATTCTTGGGCTTCCTCCATCCCCTCCCCCTCCCGATGTTGCAGCCATTGAGCCCGATATCAGAGGCGCTGTCACCATTCGCCAACAACTTGAGAAACACAAGACAGTAGAGGTTTGTGCTTCCTGCCATGTGAAGATCGATCCCCCGGGCTTTGCGCTGGAAAATTTTGATGTGATCGGTGGTTGGAGGGATTTTTACAGGACCAAGCAAGGTGGGGATGGCAATAAATATGTGGAGTTGAAAAATTATCCTGGCCGAAAAGTCTGGATGGCAAAGCCCGTCGAAGCTTCAGGCGATACCCATAAAGGCGAACATTTTTCAAACATTGATGATTACAAAAAGATTGTTCTTCTGGATAACGATCAGATTGCAAGGAATCTTGCGGGTAAACTTTTGGTTTATTCTACAGGCGCTACATTGCAGTATTCGGATCGTGAAGTAATAGAGCAAATTCTTGGCTTAACCAAGAAAGAGAATCACGCTTTTCGCTCTTTAGTGCATGAAGTTGTACAAAGCAGGGTTTTTAAAACCAAATAAAAAGGGATTACTAATGGCAAAGCTAACGCGTCGT
>DBCB01000307.1:793-10002 GCA_002303765.1 Planctomycetaceae bacterium UBA969 | reverse complement strand
ATGAACATGGATTGATTTAAGGTTTTCCAAAGGCCCCAGAGAATGGGTATCCCTACCAGCAACCAGAATGAGCCCAACAATAACCATTCGTTTTTATTAGTTGAAGTTTCATTTGGAATTGCAGAAATGTTGCTGGGTTTTGGTGTGGCAATTGTTTCACTTTGCATGGTTGGGCTTTCATTTAAAAACCATTTTTCACTCACTGGTTTAATTAGAAAATTGCACACCATGCCGCCCAGGAGAAGTGATGCAAGTATAACCATGGTGGTATCATAAGCATGGCTTTTTGGAATCCCCGATTGAATTTGAGATTCATTAATGTAATTAACCAACACTGGGCCAAGTATGCCCGCAGCAGACCAAGCTGTTAATAATCTGCCATGAATTGCGCCCACCATTTTGGTTCCAAACATGTCTGCAAGGTAGGCTGGAATGGTTGCAAATGCGCCACCATACATGGTGAGGATAACGCAAAAGATTAAAGCAAAAGCTGCGATGCTTCCAATTTTTCCTGCGTAAGGAACGAGGGCATAAAGTATAAATCCAAGAATGAAGAATATGTGGTAGGTTGCTTTGCGCCCGATAATATCAGAGAGAGATGCCCAGAAAAATCGCCCACCAATATTGAATAAACTAAGCAGCCCAGTAAACCCAGCAGCATAGGCTGCGATTTTTCCCAACTCTTCCTTACTTAAATTATCAAACTCTTTTTCTATTCCTAACAACCTTCCCGCAAAAACTTCTTGCAACATTGGCGATGCCATCCCTATCACCCCGATCCCTGCAGATACATTCAAACAAAGCATCATCCACAAAAGCCAAAACTGTGACGTTTTCCAGGCATGATCAACATGTACATGCCCTTGTGTGATCATTGCGTTTGAAGTCTGGCCTTCAGGTGGATTCCAATTTGCGGGCTTCCATCCCTCGGGCGGTACGCGGTAGGCAAAAGATCCGATCATCATGAAAACAAAATAAATTCCAGCAAGTGCTAAGAATGTTTCCCAAACTCCTACGGAGGTGGGGGTTGCAAATGTCTTCATGAGCAAATCAGCTAAAGGCGAACCGATCATAGCTCCGCCTCCAAAGCCCATGATTGCCATGCCCGTTGCCATGCCGCGTTTGTCGGGGAACCATTTTATCAAGGTGGAAACTGGTGAAATGTAGCCTAATCCAAGTCCAACGCCACCTATGACGCCAGCGCCAAGCCACAGCAACCAGAGTTGATGGATGTAAACACCGAAGGAAGAAATGACCAAACCACCACACCAGCAGAGGGCTGAAATAAATCCTGCCTTGCGCGGNNCAATAACCAATCCTCCACACCAGCAAAGGGCAGAAATGAATCCAGCCTTGCGAGGGCCTGCATGTTCCAACCATCGTCCGAATAATGCTGCGCTAGAACCTAGGAAAACAAAAAAGAGCGTGTACATCCAACCCAGCATGGGCTTGTCCCAATCATATTGAGTTGAGAACAATTTTTCAATGAAGGTCATGCCAGCAGGGTAGGGGACGGGTGTTGTAATGCCAACTGCTTTTGTTAAAGGCAGCCAGAATACTGAGAACCCATAAGCCATGCCGATGCACAAGTGGATACAAAGTGCAGCAGGCGGTACAAACCAGCGATTGAACCCTGGTTGTGCCACTGTACTTTCTCTGGAAAGTAAGCCATTAAAATAGGTTTGTATGAATGACATACGTTGTGATCTTTAGCTGAAGAGCAGAGGATTAACTAGCCTTGATGCTCGCGGAGAGTATTGATTCCATCACGAAGAGCAGCAAGATAAATCCATAAATCTCCACCATAGGCAAGCATGCGGAAGCCGTGGTCGATAAACTTCTTGCCTTCGGGAATGCTCAAGGGCATGAACCCGGGAGTTTTTTTGTGTCGCTTGCAGGCATCGACCACTTTTTTTACCGCATCTTGAAACAAGGGGTGATCAAATTGGCCAGGAATTCCCAAGCTGGTTGATAAATCAGTCTGCCCTATCCAGAGAACATCGATGCCTTCTACACCTGCAATAGCATCAACGTTTTCAAGGCCAGCCATTGTTTCGATTTGGGCAATCAGCAAAGTTTCGCTGTTGGCGGAACTCATTTTTTCAACAATGTTTCCACTGATGTAATCATCATGGGCAATGGTAAAGGCTGCGCCCCTACGGCCCACAGGAGGATACTTAGCAGAGTACACAAATTTTCGCGCCTGCTCTGCGGTATCGCACATCGGAATCATGATTCCCATTGCACCCATATCCAGCACGCTTGCGATGAAATGATATTCTGTTGCGGGGATTCGAACCAATGGCACTAGAGCAGTGGATCTTGATGTTGCAACCAGCATTCGGATGGTTTCTGCATTCCAGCCAGTATGTTCCATGTCGAAAATTGCAAATTCTGCTCCAGCTTGGGATGCAAGCCTTGCTATCCCCGTAGTGTTGAATTCAAAAATAAAAGTCCCAATGGAGGTTCCACCTGAGGTGATTTTTTGTTTAACGGTGTTGATTTTCATTAGCATTCCTTTTGCCTAAAAACTGGTTCGATGGAAAACTGCTGGTACTTAAAAATGGGATTCTACCCGATGATTCCATTGGTACCAAAGGCAAACACATAAAGTTCTTTTTAACACCTGGGTGTGAATACCTTGCCTGTTCCAGATGACATCATTGATTTGAATATTTGTCAAAAAATGCTGGGATTGAAATTGATTTCCATGAGTTTAACGAAAGGGCTAATCACGCGAGCTTAAAAATTTCAACAGGTTCAACCCGACCTTTTACAGCCACTTTCCCAAGGCTGACAGCATCGTTTCCGTCATCGCCAAGAGCTTCCTTTACCATTTCGGAAATCAATAATTGTGAATTAAATTGTTTGTTGAGGGATTCTATCCTAGAGGCAAGGTTTACGACATCGCCAATGATGGTGTATTCTTTTCTTTGGCTTGATCCAATATTACCCGTCACCGCCTCGCCAGTGTGTAAGCCGATGCCAATTTGCGTGGAAACAATGTTACCTTCTGCAATTTCATTCTGGAGTTTCTGGATGATTTCTTTTGAAGCATTCACGGCATTGCGGCAATCAAAGCCATCAGTAAAAGGTGCTCCAAAGACAGCCATGAATCCATCGCCCAAAAATTTGTTGATAATCCCGTTGTTGCGATTAACAATATCGATCATGAAATCAAACAGGGAGTTGAGATAGGCGACGACTTCTTGTGGAGTACGATTTTCTGAAAATGTAGTAAAGTTTCGGATATCCAGAAACATCACGCAAACATTTTGGACCTCCCCTTCTGTTGAATTCTTTTGGTGTAGCAATTTCTCCATGACGGCAGGAGAAACATGTTGTCCAAACATGCTCATGATGTGGTTTTTTTCGCTTATTGATTGGAAAGATTTGAGAAACCCTTTTTTTAATTTGTTGGTAACAATCCCAGTGATAATTCCAGCGGCCAAGATCATTAAGCCTTTTGTCAGATGAATTAGAAATCTATGAACTGGCGATGTCTCATTAAACTCGATGGGCATTTCTATTCCATGAGTAAGGTGCCATGCAATAGAAACATATTCGAGTGCAGCGACTGCACCTGTAAATATACAAATGAAAAAATTCAACCTAAGTCCAGAAAGTGCAATGATTAAAAAATATATGAAAACAGGTGGTAGAAGTAATGCATAAAAATGTAGTGCATGGCTAGCGATTAAAATTAACATTGTTGGCAAACTTATTTCGACAAAAGCAATAACATAGCGCCATATTTCAGGAATGCTTTTACCTGTATTTAAACAGTGTTTAATGAAGTACCAGATAAGCAATTCAAATCCAGAAAATCCAATAAGCACCAGTGCTATAAGCTTGCGAGGTATTGGCGATTTGATTAAAGATGAAGGCTCAGAAATAAATATACCGGAGGCTACTACGAAAAAAATCGCCAAGCATCCCATAATGATGGCGAAAATTAACGCCCTTAGTTTTTCGACTTTTAGAATTTCATGCTCAACACTTTTTGCGATTTTTTCTTGTTCATTAATTGCCATGCTTGTAAAGCTGAGGCTTGGATTAATGGATCTGATTTCTTTTGGCACAACTTCACCTTGGTTTTTTGAACAATCAATAGATTTTAAATCAAGCATACCAGCCATTATGATTGTAAAATAGGATTGAACATTAGCATTTTTTTTCTTGTTTTTGCAAGAGTTATCCCTCCTGATGTTTTATAATAATAGTTGTATTCAGGGGTATTTTAATTCGCCAGTTTTCCAATTCTTGGAGGTCCTCTATGCAAGAATATCTTTTATTACCTGCCCATGCACATCGGTTAGGCGGAAATCGCGACCTTGATAGCGATAGGTTAATTTTTCGTGGTCATAGCCCAGGCAATGCAGAATCGTTGCGTTAAGATCATGAATATGCATCGGTTTTTGGGTGATGTTGTAACCAAAATCATCCGTTTCCCCATGAACAATGCCAGGCTTGATACCGCCACCGGCTAGCCACACCGAGAAGCATCGACCATGGTGATCCCTGCCATATTCTTCCTTCAACCCGCCCTGCCCGTAAACGGTGCGACCGAATTCGCCAGCCCAAACAATAAGAGTATCGTCTAACATGCCACGCTGTTTAAGGTCTAAGATTAAAGCAGCTTGGGCTTGATCAACATCGAGCGCTTGTTTTGGGATATTTGTTGGTAAACCGCCATGAAGATCCCAGCCCCGATGATAAAGTTGAACGCAACGCACGCCAGATTCTAACAAACGACGGGCCAGCAAACAGTTCGATGCGAATGATCCAGTTCGCTTTGACTCTTCACCGTAAAGCTGAAAAGTTTTGTTTGATTCGGTTGATAAATCTGTAAGCTTGGGCACCGATGTTTGCATGCGGAATGCCATCTCGTATTGAGCGATGCGGGTTGCAATTTCCGGGTCGCTAGTTTCTTTGAACTGGTTGGCATTAAGTTTTGCTATGCCATCGAGCATGCTCCTGCGTAAGTTGCGATCAATACCAGGAGGGTCTGAAAGATACAACACAGGGTCGCCGCTACTACGCAGCTTTACACCTTGATGATTGGAAGGTAGAAACCCGCTGCCCCATAATCTTTCCAGAAGCCCTTGGTTCGCATCTTTGCCAGTCCCATGAGAGATTAAAACGATGAAGGCTGGCAGATCTTCCGCTTCGCTTCCCAAACCATAGCTTAGCCATGCTCCTAGTGATGGCCTTCCTGGTTGTTGCGAACCCGTCTGAATGAAAGTGATTGCTGGATCATGGTTGATCGCTTCCGTATGCATTGATCGAATCAAGCAGATTTCGTCGATTACTTTTGCGGTGTATGGCAATAGGCTGCTGATCCAGGTTCCTGATTTTCCAGCTTGATTGAATTCAAATTTAGGTGCGATGATCGGGAAGCTTTTCTGGCCCGATGTCATGCCGGTCAATCGCTGGCCTTGGCGGATAGAATCTGGGAGTTCTGTGCCGTGGAATTTTTTAAGCTTAGGCTTGTAGTCTAGAAGCTCTAAGTGAGAGGGCCCACCGGATTGAAAAAGGTAAACCACCCGCTTTGCCTTCGGGGCAAAATGCGTAAGGTGATTCAAAGCGTTTTCTTGAGCCTTGGCATCTTTGGCGAGAAGACCTGCTATGGCAGCGGTTCCTAGAGCAGACGCAGAATGATTCAAAAAAGCCCTGCGACGCATCCGGTTGCTGAAATCAATTAGTGGGTTCATTTGGTTAAATTCCTGTTCGCATTTTTATGGCTTATAAGCAAAATTATCGGTGAGGTTTTCATGGCTTTGAAATCGTCTCGTCTAAATTCAAAATCATGCAGGTGATGGTAGTCCAAGCAGCAAGGGTTGATGAATTCAATTTCTCATTTCGCTTTGAATGCCCTATTGCTGTTAGGTTGTTGGCAGCAACCGGATCTGCTGAAAAGCCCTTCTCTGCAGATTGTAATACTTTTAAAAGTACTTCAACTTCTTCTGCTTTTGGTGATCGGCAAAGGGCCATCTGAAAAGCTAATTCGAACCTTGCTTGATTATCGTTTGCCTTTAGCAGGATCTGTTCAGCAAACTTGCGAGCAGCTTCAACATAAGTGGGGTCGTTTAAAAGTACTAACGCCTGCAATGGTGTGTTGGTGCGTGCTCTGCGAATGACACAGGTTTCGCGGTCGGGGGCATCGAATGCCGCCATGCCGGGTGGCGGGCAGGTCCTTTTCCAGAAGGTGTACATGCTGCGCCGATATAAACCATCTCCTAAATCGGCCTTGTATTTTTCCCTTCGTTCTACCGAAACATCCTCCCACAATCCATCAGGTTGGTAAGGTTTTACACTTGGTCCGCCAAGTTGTTCCACAAGCAGTCCGCTGATAGCCAAGGCATTATCGCGAACAGTTTCTGCTGGTAACCGATTTCGTGAACCTCGGCCAATTAGCTTATTTCGCGGGTCTTTTTCCAATCCCTTAGCATCAGTGTTTGAAGATTGCCGATATGTTGCAGAAAGCACTATTTGCTTTAAGATTTCTCGCATGTTCCAGTTTTTCTTTATAAGTTCTAATGCTAGCCAATCTAGTAATTCGGGGTGACTTGGTAGGGATCCTTGAATGCCAAAATCTTCAGATGTCTCTACCAATCCTGTTCCAAAAAACATTTCCCACCACCTGTTGACTGCAACGCGTGAAGTAAGAGGGTGGTTGGGGTTTGTAAGCCAGTTTGCGAGCTCAAGCCGGTTCGGAACGGTGGTAGGCAATTCTGCAAAAATCCCCGGTACACCAGGTTCTACTACCTCTTCAAGTTGATCGTATTGGCCTCGTTTTAAAATATGGGTGGGGCGACGGGGCGTCAGTTCTCCCATTACCATCGTTACCGGCATAGCTTTCTCTAGCTCTGCTAGTTTTTTGGGAATCTCTGTCAACTCTGCTTTTATCTGTTTTGCTTGAGTGTCGACATGATCCAGATAATAGGATTTTAATTGTTCCAACTGGATGGAAGAACGATTTGCAGGAGCAACCACCAATATTTCTTTAAGGCCTTGGATTGTTTCACCCTTGGAAAGTTGTGCTGCATCTTTTGGGCTAAGGACGGTTGAGAAAAGGCGCACATCATCTATTTTTCCACTAAAGGGTATAGATGATTGTCGCAGGCCGATGTGGAATGGTTTGTCAGTTTTAAGAGAACCTTCAAGCTTATTGTTGGTCGTGATATCTAGTTCTTGAGGTTGCCCATCAACATAGATTTTTACACCCGATGCTTTTCGTGATCCATCATAGGTCACGGTAAGATGGTGCCAGGCATTTAAGGTAAGTGCTTTTTTTGTTACAACTTTGAAAGCACGATCAGGCCAGTGGTTGACGAAATGACTCGCAACTTTGCCGCTTTCAAGAATAACATCGTAGCCTCGGTAGGCATTTGCATCATCGATTTTTGATAATACGGTGCCGGCTTGATTGCTGGTTGGGTTGATCCATGCAGCGAATGAACAAGTCTGATCACTTTCGAATACGCCTGTTTCAATTGCAGAAATATGGGTGTTGCCATCCAATTGCAATGCTTTACCAATGCGACCTGGAACAGAAGTAAAGGTGCCTTTTATAGTTCCAGGGTTTTGCATTGAAATGGTGTTAGCAATAGTTGGGCCTTTGCTATCATCCAAGGGGAAGTGCGCTACTAAACCCATAGGGCCAGCAGTTTCAATTTGTTCTTTGCTTAAAGACATTTCCCATTTAGTGATGTCAGCATCAATTTCCATTGAACGCTTTTTCAAGCGATTTGTTAATTCTTCATTGCTTGCCTCCAGCTTTGATTTTTCTGCCAACTGGGCTTGTGTTGGCACTTTCAATAACGGTTCTGCCATTCGGCCTTGGCTATAAGAAACCAACTTGTCCGGGATGTTGTTGAAATATGCTGCGAACCGATAATAATCTTTCTGTGTTAATGGATCATATTTGTGATCATGGCATCTAGCGCACTGCATTGATAAACCAAGAAAAACCGTGGCAGATGTGTGGACACGGTCTGCAACATATTCCACCCGATATTCCTCTTCAATAATTCCACCTTCAGTAGTGAGCACATGGTTACGATTGAAACCCGTTGCGACTTTCTGATTTAATGTCGCATTGGGAATTAAATCGCCTGCAATTTGTGCTGTTAGAAATTGATCGTAAGGCATGTTTTTGTTGAAGGCTTGAATCACCCAGTCTCGCCAGGGCCAAAGCGTTCGCATCTCATCATTGTTGTAGCCGTTGGTGTCTGCATATCGGGCAGCATCGAGCCAATGCATTGCCATTCGTTCACCATGCCGATTCGAATTCAACAGGCGATCTGCAACGCGTTCGTAGGCGCTTTCAGCTTTATCTGCAAGGAATGATTTTGTTTCATCTAGGGTTGGTGGCAAGCCGGTTAGATCAAGAGTAACTCTGCGAAGCCAAGTTCTACGATCAGTTTCAAGCGCAGGGTTGATTTCTGCGGCTTCAAGCTTTTGAAGGATAAAATAGTCGATTTCATTTCTTGGCCAGTTGGACAATTTAACCTTGGGTAGGCTAGTTGATTTTCGGGGTGGCACAAATGCCCAGTGTTCTGCGTAGGGCGCACCCTCTGTAATCCATTGCTTCAAAGTTTTTATTTGGGTGTCAGTCAGGGGTTTATTAAACGAAAGCGGTGGCATCTGGGATTTGTCATGGGCATCTATGCGGATTATTAGACTGCTGGCTGCAGGATTATTTGGAACGATGGGGTGATCATTATTTTTTGTTTTCGCAAGTGCCGCTGGGCGGAGATCCAATCGTAGCTTAGCTTTTCGCGAAGATTCATCCTGTCCATGGCAATTCCAGCAATGGTTTGCGAGTATCGGGCGAACATCCCGGTTGAAATCTATCTTCGATGCTGGTTCCTTAGCAATTAAGGGCATCGTGCCCAATGCAAATAATTGTAACAAAACTGCAATTTGAATTTTTGCAGATCGGTTTGGATTTAAGGGGTTAGTCATCGTCCTTGGTCCAGTCTTTTTTTGCATTTGAATATTGTTTGTACGAGGGAGGTTTGTTTGGCCGTAAAGAAAAGCAAATCTAATTAGATTTACTATAACCAAATCGGCAGCTTTTTGAACCTATAATCTTCACTTAGACTTGTAGATTGATGCGATTTCAAAAAATGGATCATTGTGAAATAAAAGCCGATGCAATAATGGCAAAGTCGGGGTAACGGGATTCGAACCTGCGACCTCTT
>DBCB01000307.1:0-724 GCA_002303765.1 Planctomycetaceae bacterium UBA969 | reverse complement strand
TACTATTATTTTAAGCGGTGTAGTTCTCGAATTCTAGGGTTCAAATTTGTTGAGTGGTTGTATTAAACCAGCGTTGCAATTTTTCTATTTGCTAAAAGCTTGATTAATTTATTTGCTTGACTTGCACGAAAAAAGTGAAACATGGGTTTGGATTTATCTGGTGTTTACCGCTTGACACACTAGTCAATTATTAGAGAAAATAGAAATTGTGATTTAAAAACGAAGATACAGGATGTTAACTCATGATACATGTCACTTGCGATCTTTGCGGGCAGTTGATCGAAGAGTCCAAAAATCATTACCGGGTAGAAATTGAAATATTTGCAATGGAACAAAACAGCCCGATGGTGGAAGAAGATCTCGATCAAGATAACCTTGAACATATCGCAATGTTGATAAGCGATCCTGATACAATAGAGCCATTGCCTGCGTTGACAAAAGCAAAGTACGATTTGTGTCCGAAATGCACGGAACGGTTTCAACGCAATCCCTTGTCGAGAGAAGCCGATTCTTCGGTTAATTTCAGCGATAATTAATTCAGGATATAATATTGCTTACGCCAACCCTAGTTATTCTCTCGCTTAAATACGCAGTGGGGGCGGTTACAGTTCTTTTAGTCTTTTCGTTGATTGCCCTAGCAAAGGGTAAAATAAAGTTACATGGAAAAATAAATCTGGTCTTTTTCATATTAACAGTGGCAGCATTATTTTTGTTTGAAATCGTG
>DBCB01000237.1:9011-22652 GCA_002303765.1 Planctomycetaceae bacterium UBA969 | reverse complement strand
CCCCTAAAAGCTTCCGTAGATGCCATCGACAAACCAGTTCGCGATAAACTCACCAAGGCAAAAATCGAAAGCCTTGATAAGGAAACTAAAATCGCCTTGGCAACCGATGTCAAACAGCGATCGCCCCAACAGCACAAATTGGTTTCCATGGCAAACCCTTTAGTCAAGGTAACTTGGGATGAGGTGCTTGAAGCTCTCACTCCTAAAGCAAAGGAAGAACGAGATAAAATCAAAACCCGTATGCATGACATCGAAGCAAGAAAGCCCCAACCCTCACCCCAATCATTTACGCTAGCAGACAACGGCACTGGGGGAACAAACTTTTTAAAACGAGGTAACCCAAAAAACAAAGGGGCTAGAATTGAACCAGGTTTTCCCAGACTACTAGCCCCCGAAGGATTACAAGCAGGCAAAGGAAAAGTCCCAGATAGGCTGGATCTTGCGCAATGGCTTATCCGATCTGAAAATCCACTTACTGCCAAGGTAATGGTAAACCGAATCTGGCAACAGCATTTCGGCACAGGTATTGTTGCGTCTCCAAGCGATTATGGCATCAAAGGGGTACCCCCAACCCATCCGGAATTACTTGATTGGCTGGCATTGGAATTCGTAAATTCTGGCTGGTCAATCAAACACATTCATCGACAGATTGTTTTATCGTCTACCTACCGACAAACATCTAAAAATGAAAACATGGCAGGATTGAAGGCTGACCCCGATAACAAGTATTTATGGCGAATGAATCGCAAGCGGATGGATGCAGAGATTCTGCGTGATTCGATGATATTTGTAGGGGGGCAGATGAATCAGAAATTCCATGGGCCAATGATCAAAATACCGCTGGAACCCGAGGTATACGATCTTATATTCACTGAAGGTGAGCCTGATGGATTATGGCTTGCCAACCCTGATCCACATGAACATTTTCGCAGAAGTGTTTACTTGTTTAATAAACGCAATGTTAGATTGCCCTTGCTTGAGGTGTTTGACCAACCCGACACCCTAGTTACCTGCCCGATTAGAAATTCTTCTACTCACGCCCCCCAGGCCCTGACCATGCTAAACGGACCTCTTTCTCAAGAACTTTGCCTTGCCTTGGCTGCCAATATTATTGATGCTGCAGGTACCAAACAAGAAGACTGGACCACTCTTCTTTGGCAACGGGTTTTAGGAAGAAGCCCCACCCCGATCGAACAGGAAAATGCGATCACTTTTCTCAAAGAGCAGGCCCAGAGAATTGAAGCATCGATTTCAGACAACATAACTCTGCGCGTCCCTAAAACTTCTAAAAAGCAAAAGGTAGCCCCGATTCATGCTGCAGCTTTTTCAGATTTGTGTCTCGCTTTATTTAATACCAATGAATTTGTATACAGGCCTTGATCCTATATGAGTGACAATAAAATCTTCGATGTGTTGGGCATGGGTTGTGTTGCGGTTGATGAAATTTTACGCATTCCAAAATGGCCCGAACAAGACACCAAAGTGCGCCTAACGCATTACGATCGGCAATGTGGCGGCTTGACAGGAAACGCTTTGGTTGCAGCTTCGCGCTTTGGCGCCAAGTGTGCATTCGCTGGACATCTGGGTCTTGATTCCAATTCCGATTTTGTCAAAAGCTCCTTCCTCAAAGAAAACATCAATCTAGACCATGTGCCTTGGAAAACCGATTCCATGCCGATCCACTCTTTCATCATTGTTGATGAGTCCAATGATACAAGAACTATACTCTTTCATTTGAATGGTTCGACGGGCGCACCAGCAGACTCACCCCCAGAAGAAGTCATCCTTTCCAGCAAAGTTTTGTTTGTTGATCATTACGGTATCGAGGGAATGATCCGAAGTGCCAAAATTGCAAGACGGGCTGGAATTCCCGTGGTGGCAGACCTCGAAAGAAATGAATGGCAAGGGTTCGATGAACTACTTTCCTTGGTCGATCATCTAATCATCTCGATAAAATTTGCACGCAAAATATCGGGTTGTAGCTCTCCCGGTGCAATTGCTCATAAACTTTTTACACCTGGAAAAAAAGTCGTGGTTGTTACAAGTGGCGAAGAAGGATGTTGGTATGTTGAAGAAAATCGAATTCTAAAACACTTCCCTGCCTTTAAAGTAAAAGCAATCGACACCACGGGCTGTGGTGATGTTTTTCACGGGGTGTACAGTGCTTGCCTTGCTGAAGGCTTACCGATTCATGAAAGAATAAAGTTTGCTTCCGCTGCTGCAGCGATTAAATCTTTGCATCCTGGAGCACAAAAAGGAGCCCCCACCAAAGACCAAGTTATGGAGTTTCTGAAAACCCGTTAATAGCTTTTGGCTAAGAGTTACGAAGCTTTGGTTTCAGAATCTTTACCGCCCAATGACCCTTCATCTTCCAACTGAGGCTCCACCCGTCTGGCCTTCGAAAAATCAACACTTCCATAGTATAAATCAACTTCGAGCCGGGGTTCGGTACTTAGCTCTATTGGAATTACAACGGTAAAGGTACTACCCTTCCCCAATTCACTTTGAAGTGAAACTTCGCCCCCAAGTAACTTGGTAAGTTCTCTAACGATAGACAAACCAAGGCCGGTGCCATCATGTTCGCGGGTTAGAGTATTCCCAGCCTGTCTGAATTTTTCAAAAACGAGTTCCTGCTCTTCAGGGGCAATACCAACCCCGGTATCCGAGACAGTCATGATGTGATTTTTGCCTTCCTGCTCAACTTTCAAAACAACCTTGCCACCTTCAGGGGTAAATTTCACTGCATTCGAAAGCAAGTTAGCAAGGATTTGCCTCAGTTTAACTCGATCTTGTCTAAGGTTTTTAATATCCGCAGGGATGACCGATTGAAGATCGATATTTTTCTTTTCAGCAAGGGGCCTGGTCATCGTTAAAAGGCCTTCGCTAACATCATCGAATCTAAATTCAGTGATCGAGACTTCCATTTTGCCCGCTTCAATTTTTGCGAGATCGAGAATTTCATTAATCAAGCTGAGAAGTTGTTCACCAGAACTACGAATGTTTCCTGCCCAGCGAATATGTTTCTCTGTAAAGTTTTGGGTGTTAATCAACAGGTCGCTGAAACCAAGAATCGAGTTCAAGGGGGTTCGGAGTTCGTGCGACATCTTTGCCAAAAAGTCACTTTTCAGCTTGTTTGATTCAAATAATGCCAAGTTTGCATGGGCCAACTCATCAACTTTTCGATCAAGGTTTGTGTTCACTTTCTTCAATCGATCCTGCATACTTACAAGGTTTCTTAGCATTCGATTAAACGCATGGCTGAGATCTTCAAATTCATCGCCTGTCTGAATTTCACTCCGAACATTCAATTCTCCTGCGCTGATCGCATCGCTTACTTCCTTCAAGTGCTTTACTGGTTTCACGATCACATAACGCACAATCAGGTAACTACCGCCCATGATTAACAATGCGGTTATCAATGCATTAGAAATAAGAATTGCACGGTTGATATGCACTTGTTTTTCTATCGAATCGATCGGGATATCAACATCAATTTGAATCATTGCGAGGAGATCATTTTCCTTGATTGCGCCCTGCAATTGCGTATGACACGCCATGCAAGATTTACTGGCACGAATTGCGGCGTAGTAATGGTTCACCGACCGTGAAAGGAACAATTTGTTCTCTTCGTTCCGCTCAGGATTATTGATAAATTCATTTAGCTGTTCATGGCCATAAGGGTCATCAGGTTTGTTTTCTGCTTTGGTTGCATTTGGGGTTATGAGTCGATAGCGATATTCTTTGAGGGCTCTGGGCCAGTTTTTTTCCCACTGTCTGCGAAAGTCCGCCAAAGCTCTGGCGGTATCTGGGGCAACAGGGAGCGCACCATCAACAGGTTTGCCATCCACTCCAACAGTTTTACAAACAGAAGTTAAAAGATGATCTACAATCTGGCTAACAAGCAACCTGCAGGTTGTAGGAATTTGCTCGTAGGCAAGATGCTCGGTCTGATAGGCATAAAGCGAAAAGCTACCACTGATTAAAAGGAGGATAAATCCCCCGAAAAGGAAGCGGCATTTTCGCTCGAGGCTGGTTTCGCCCAACAATCTTTTAAAGGCTCGATAAGACATTATTCCCACATTTATGATTAACTAATTAAATACCAAAAGAGATTCTACCGTGAACGAGGTTTTTTGGGCTGACAAATCGGGCAAAAATGTGTGGATCTTCCTGCGAGCACGATTTTTTTGATAGGCTGCCCACATTTTCCGCAGGGTTCGCCCGTTCTTCCATACGCTTGAAATTCATCCTGATACCCACCCATCAAACCCGAACCGCCAACGTAATTCATAATAGTGGAACCCCTATTTTCTATGGCGCAGCTTAACACTTCTCCTATACATTTCGCCAACATTAACGCTTCTTTTTTAGATAACGACTCTGCTTTTCTCGAAGGGTTTAAGCCCGATTTGAACAAAGATTCATCTGCATAGATATTGCCGACGCCCGTGATGTTTTTTTGATCAAGAAGGAATGCTTTTAAATTGCGTGAACTTTTTGCGAGGGTATTAAGCCAGTAATCTTCGGGAATATTAAAAGGCTCGGGGCCCAAATCTCTCGATTCAAAAAACTCGTTTAGCGCTAACTGGGAAGGAAACAGGTCAGCGGAGCCAAACCTCCGAATGTCACGAAATCGAAGTTCTTCTACGCCACGATCCAATGAAAAAATAAGGTTGACATGTGATTGTCGGGGCTCGGTTTGATTAAAAACACAAAGTTGACCCGTCATGCCCAAGTGAATAAGCAGTTGCAAATTTGAGCGCAACGAAATAATGATCCATTTGCCCCGGCGGGCAACTTTCTCAATTGTTTGATTTTCAAGCAATTGGCTCCAGAGTGGGTTCCATGGCCTGCGTAGTTTTTTTCCAGGAACTTCCACTTTTACAATGGTTTTTAAGGTTAAAAGGGGAATTAAATCTCGAACTACTGTTTCCACTTCCGGCAATTCTGGCATGCATTTTCCCTTAACTTTATCGCCTTGCGGTGACTTTTTTTGTTCTCTTTATTACTTCCTGCGATTATTGAATAACAATCCGACTCATTTAGCAATAAGTTATTATCTAGAACTTATATGCAGGTTCGCTTGACCCCCCGAACCTTCGAGTCTAGTCTGATTAGTATGGGTATTATGTTTTTTGCATTAATTTAAGGTTAGACATGAACGCTAAACTTCAATCAATTCCAGACGCTATGGGTAGATTCGGCCTCTTTGGGGGCAGGTATGTACCTGAAACCCTTATAGAAGCATTGAATGAACTAACCACAGAATACGAAAAGGCCTGCAAAGATGAGGCTTTTCAACAAGAATTCCATCGTTATTTGAATGAGTATGTAGGCAGGCCCTCGCGTTTATATTTCGCAGAACGACTAACCAAAGAAGCGGGCGGCGCAAAGATCCTTCTTAAGAGGGAAGACCTGAATCACACAGGCGCTCACAAAATAAATAATTCCATCGGGCAGGCACTTCTGGCAAAAAGAATGGGCAAAAAGCGGATTATTGCAGAAACTGGTGCGGGGCAGCACGGCGTTGCTACTGCAACAGCTTGTGCACTTTTCAACTTCCCCTGTAGGGTTTACATGGGCGAAGAAGATATACGTAGACAAAAACTCAATGTCTTTAAAATGCAAGCCATGGGGGCGGAAGTTTGCCCTGTAACCACAGGCAGTAGAACCCTTCGTGATGCGGTTAACGAAGCAATGCGCGACTGGATGTCCACCGTAGGCGATACCCATTACATCATTGGCAGCGCGGTCGGGCCCCATCCTTTCCCTTGGATTGTGCGGGATTTCCAGTCAGTGATCGGCAAAGAATCACGTGAACAATGCATCGCACAAACAGGAAAACTGCCTAAGGTGGTGGTAGCTAGTGTTGGTGGAGGTAGCAACGCTGCGGGGATGTTTTTCCCTTTCATTCACGACAAAGATGTTGAAATTGTAGGTGTTGAGGCGGGAGGGCGTGGCCCTAAACCGGGCGGGAATGCTGCAACTTTATCCCATGGTGCACCTGGAATTTTGCACGGAGCATTCAGCTATGTTCTTCAAGACACTGATGGGCAAACTGCGGATGTACATTCCGTTTCTGCGGGTTTGGATTACCCCGGAGTTGGCCCAGAACATAGCTATTGGAAAGATTCGGGTAGAGTTAAATACACAAATGTAAATGATGAGGAAGCCTTGGCTGGTTTTGACCTCTGCTCCAAATTGGAAGGCATCTTACCTGCGCTAGAAACAGCTCACGCAGTTGTCGAAGCAATGCGAATCGCATCCAAACTTACCAAGGACGATGTGGTGGTCGTTTGTTTTTCAGGCCGTGGGGATAAAGACTGCTACGAAATAGCACGAGTAACAGGCGAAAGCTTGGAATAGTTTTACGCCCAAAACCATTGAACCCTTTGAAAAATAGATTCAGGAACCAAATAAATGAATGCAATAGATGCTGCTTTTGAGCGCTTGAAAATCGGGAAGAAAAAGGCCTTTATTCCCTTCATAGCTGCCGGAGACCCTGACATTGAAAGCACTAAAGAACTAGCTAAGACGCTAGCTAAGAATGGCGCTAGCATTATTGAAATTGGTTTCCCATACAGCGATCCAATCGCAGATGGTCCGGTCATTCAAGCGGCCTACACACGAGCGCTTAATAAGGGTTTGAAAATCGAACACATTCTTAAGGCCATAGCAGAAGTCTCGCAAGATTTAGAAAAAGAAAAGATATTGGTCCCCTTTGTTGCAATGGTTTCCATGAGCATCATCCACCGATTTGGTAAAGATAAATTCATTGAAGGCTGCCTAAAAGCTGGGTTTTCTGGCCTTATCATTCCGGATCTACCAGTTGAAGAATCGCTCGAGATTGCCAAGGATCTTAAAAAATCAGGGCTTTCTTTAATTCTGTTGGTGACGCCAAACACTCCAAAAGAAAGAGCTTTGCTTATTCTTTCTGCATGCAGCGGTTTTGTTTATTGTGTCAGCGTTTCTGGCATAACGGGGGAAAGAGACAAAATCCCAGAAGAGCTTTTGAAAAACCTTGCTTGGTTAAGAGAGCAAACTCCCCTGCCCTTATGTGTGGGCTTTGGCATTAGCAAACCCGAGCATGCAAAGGTATTGCGCGACCACGCAGATGGCGTGATTGTGGGCAGTGCTATCGTAAAACATATTGAAACTGCTGAAAAAGCTGGACTACCTGCAGTAAAGACAGCCATTGCAAATCTTGCAGAGTCTTTAGTTAGTGCGCTTAACTCTTAGAAAAAAGGACGGGCAACTTGCAGGATCGAAAGCGCAGAAAAATCGAACGCGAGTTTGGCGTCCCTATTGCAGGCGAAATTCTAGACCCCCAGCACTGGACTCAAACGGCACTCAAGAAACTTCCCGTCGATGGCAACTTGGATATCCAAGAATTATTTGGCAGAAGTGCTCCTTTGGTTGTCGATGTAGGATGTGGCAACGGAAGATTCATTTTAGGCAGTTCTGTTTGGCGTGAATCCTTTGATCATTTGGGTGCAGATATTCTGCCCGTTGTAATCCGATATGCAACACGCAGAGGGAACCAGCGGGGCTTAAATAATGTGCGTTTCCTCGTTGCTGATGGGCTAAAATTTGTTGAAAAGCTTTTGCCCAAGGGTTCGGTTACAGAGCTTCACTGTTATCATCCCCAGCCCTACCACGCCCCAGAAAAATCTCTCGAAAGATTACTCACGCCAAGATTTATGGCTGCGGTACATCGGGTTCTTGTGCCTGATGGGCAAATTTTTCTACAAACAGATAGTAAAGCTTATTGGGATTACACAAAAAGTATCACTTCATATTTTTTCAACTTTAGCGAAAGAATTGGGTGTTGGCCCGATTCGCCTCGAGGCCGTACCCGAAGAGAAATACTTGCTATTAAGCGCGGAATGACTGTATACCGCGGAAGTGGTACCAAACTAAATCATTTGCTTGAAGATGATTTACAAAAGCTGGAATCGGATTTACCAATGCCCTTGTTTACAACGGAAAGCTATCTGCATAAGCTGGATTATGAAGAAAATCTGACCCGCCAAAGAGAGTAATTCCTTTGACGGAACTACCCTCGTTTTGCGTGAAAACAACCCGTTTACTTATTCATACCAGGGAACTCAAGTTTTTCTGCCAACTCGGGATCCAACGGCTTGGTTCCTTTACATTTGGGGTACTTGGTACAGCCAAGGAAAAAGCCCTTACGGCCTGGCCTTAGCTTCATGGGCCCATCGCACTCTGGGCATGTATCAGTAATTTCGATTTCGGGGATATCCACTTTAGGTGGTGGTGGATACATGGCATTAACCTTTTCCTTTAATTCTTCAGGAATAGGTTTGGTGCTGCGGCATTTGGGATATGCAGCACAACCAAGGAAAGGGCCACGTGGGCCTTTTCGGACATTCATAGGACCGCTACACTTCTCGCATTTCACGCCCAAATCCGTTTGTACTATAAGATTCCCTTGCGCATCGACATCCTTGGCATTTTTGCATTTTGGATAACCGGTGCAGGCAAGAAAAGGCCCTCGTTTACCTTCACGGATAACCATGGGTTTGGAGCATTTTTCGCAAGTATGTTCAGTAGGTTTAGTTGTCACAACAGGTACCCCTTCAGGGTCAAAATTCATGGTGGTTTTACAATCAGGATATCCAGAGCATCCTAAAAAGGGCCCTGTTTTGCCTGATCTCTGTAACATTTGTTTGCCACAACTTGGGCAAATATGTTCAGTAAGAACGGGTTTTTCGCGGGGTTCAACACCTTCAGCACGCTTGATATAATTACACTCAGGATAACCTGCACAGCCATAAAAACGGCCTCGCCTGCTATACCTTTCGATTATTTCCTTGCCACACTGTGGGCACTTCTCTGTAGCGCCTGGCATCTTTTCTTTAGCATCTGTCATTGAAGAAGAAAATGGAGCAAAGAAATCGTCCAGAACTTTATTTCTAGGAACGGCATTAGTTTCGATCTGATCTAATTCTTCTTCCATCTGGCTGGTAAATTTAAGATCCATGACCGTTGGAAAATATTCGACCAAGAGATCGATTACCTTGATTCCTATATCAGTTGCAAAGAACCTGCGCTCTTTGACTTCAACATAAAATCTTTCCTGTATTTTGCTGATAATGGTGGCGTAAGTACTAGGGCGCCCGATGCCCTCTTTTTCCAATACTTTCACCAAACTAGCTTCACCATAGCGTGAAGGTGGTTGGGTAAAATGCTGACTGCCAACCAACTCTTGAAGATTTAACTCCTGTTTTTCTTTAAGATCAGGAAGCATGGTATCTTCCTGTTTACCGCCTGGAGCAAGCACTTTGCGAAAGCCTGCAAATTTAAGAATCTTACCCTGTGCCTTAAACAATCCCTTGTCGCATTTCACCTCAACTTGGGTAACAGAAAAGACTGCTGGCTTCATCTGGCTTGCAACAAAACGATTATAAATCAGGGCATAAAGCTTAGATTGCTCAAGAGGAATCAAAGCTGCGACTTTTTCAGGAGTGTAGCTTAAATCGGTTGGGCGAACGGCCTCATGCGCTTCCTGCGCACTCTTCCCAGAAGCAAATTTGTTCGGATTTGTGGGCAGATAATCTGCACCGTGCGTCGTGGTTATTAGTTCCCTGCATGCTTTCAGCGCATCATCAGAAACTCGGGTGCTATCGGTTCGCATGTAGGTGATCAATGCAACCGAACCTTCGCTTCCCAAATCCACACCTTGGTACAAACGCTGGGCGATGCCCATGGTTCGCTTAGCAGTGTAACGCATTCTAATACTTGCTTGCTGCTGCAAGGTACTGGTGGTGAAAGGAGGGGGAGCTTTTTCTTCCCGATCTTTTTGTTCGAGCTTGGAAACTACGTAAGTGCCTTTTTCAAGAATATTGGCTATTTCCAAGGTGCTTTCTTCATTGACGGTGGAAAATTTCTTTCCATCCCATTCATTGAGTTCAGCTTTGAAAACGCCTTCGGGAAGGTCGCTGGAACTGGGTGTTTCTTCCGCAGCGCCTGCTTCTACTTCTGGATCTGGTTCATCTTCATCTTCGGTTTCTTTTTCAGAGCCCTTGGCCTTTTTAATCGTCAAAAGATTTTTCTTGGCGACTTTCCCTTTAGTGGAAAGAGTGGCAATGATTCTCCAATACTCTTCGGGTTTGAATGCCTGAATTTCTTTTTCGCGATCGACAATTAGGCGAACTGCAACCGATTGCACACGGCCTGCACTGAGTTCGCGTGCCAAGACTCGGCTTAAAAGCGGACTAAGATTATATCCCACTACCCGGTCAAGAAATCTTCGCGCTTCTTGAGCATTCACAAGCCCCATGTTAATTGCGCTTGGGGTATTAAAGGCTTCTGTTACTGCTTTTTTAGTGATTTCGTTAAAAGTCACACGCATGGTTTTTTTAGGATCTAGGTCTAAAGCTTCGCTAAGATGCCAGGCAATTGCCTCACCTTCGCGGTCGGGGTCAGGCGCCAGGTAAACCATATCTGCCTTGGCTGCCAACTTTTTTAGAGCAGTTAATTCTTCTTTTCGGTCAGAAAGATTCCTGTAGGTAGGAATCCAGCCAGCCTCGATATCGATACCGAATTTACTTTTTGGTAAGTCACGGATATGACCTTTGCTTGCAGCAACATCGAAGGAATCACCCAGATATTTCTGGATCGTTTTTGCTTTTGCAGGTGATTCAACGATGACCAAACTTTTTTTCTTTTTCGGTATTGTTTTTGCTTTTGCAGGTGATTCAACAATTTCCAAGCTTTTTTTCTTTTTCGGTGGCACTAAACTAACTCCAGACTTTTTGCTTCAGTTTCAATAATAATCTAGTTAAGATTCAACAATTGAATAAGTTGAGGTTGTATGGAAAGTAAGACCCGCTACAATCCCTACCTTGTTGGCTTGGCCCAACATTCCATTAATATATGGTCTTGCGGGATGTCAAGGCCGAAGAGTTTTAATTTTGTGCTGTTTTTTTCCGTAAAGGACTCGGACATATGGCTTTTAACCCTTTTGAAAGTTTTCGAAAAAATCAACGCTCACTCATGGCTTTCGCTGCCATTGTCTGCATGATCGTCTTTGTTTTTTCCTTCGGACAGGGGGATTTTTTCCAAACCCTGCAAGAATGGCTAGCCACCCGAACAAGGACAGGCTCTCAAGTTACCACTTTATACGGTGAACCTGTATATGAAAGCCAATTAGACAAAATTGCGCGCCAACGCGATCTTACAAACTCCTTTATGGTGCGCACCACGGCCATGGGTGTGAACATGGCGATGACCGAACTAGAAAAGCAACAAAAAGATATTAAAGAAGGCATGGAAAACCCTTTTGGCAGGGTAATGCAAGGCTGGGGCATGCGCAGGAATCCTTTCTTTGCGCAACAAATGCGCCTTCCCCCTGGCTGGCAGGCAATGAGCGTTCAAAACGATTTAAGTTTTCTTTCAGCCCAAACCACTGTAATTAAAAATCCAGATCAGATGCGTATGCTGGAAACCTTATCCATTTCCCTTGGCTTTGAAGCGTGGGAAACCAATACCGCAATGCGGGGCATTGAAGAAATGTATTTTGGTGGTGGCAAAACCCCCGAAGATCTCTTGGATTTCATGGTTTGGCTTAAGGTTGCAGACAAGCTAAACATCAAACTTGCGCTTAACGATATCCGAATGGCTGTAAACCGCGAAGCTGCAAATCAAGAAGTATGGCCAGCATTGCTGCCCTTAAAACAAATTCCTACGGTACAAGGCTTGGCCAAAAATGGCGCCCTTAATGAAGATGAACTTCTAGCAGGCCTAACCAATGAGTTCCGCGTTATCATGGCCAAAGAATCTATTCTAGGCGAATCTCCTGGTGTTCGTTCTTACCGCGATTTGCGTGAACCTATGCAGCGTCTGGGCAATGCAGGAACCCCCAGCCCTTCCGAATTTTTTAACTTCTTCAAAGATTACCGCGCCAGCCTTGGCGTGATCATGCTTCCTATTCAAGCAGAAGATTTTATTTCCAAAGTGACGGAAGAGCCCTCGCCAGAAGAAATTAAAAGTTTTTACAACAGCTTTAAAAATGACGAAGTAAACCCCGGAAGCGACCGTCCTGGGTTTCGCCAACCCCGCATCGTTAAGGCTGAATATGCTACTGCAAAATCAGAGTCACCAGTCTTCCGAAAAAAAGCAGAGGCTAATGCCTTGGCGCCCTTCGTAACTAGGACTTTGGCCTTTTTACAAGCTGATAGTTTTGGTGGTTCAATCGGTGCTGCAATTGGCAACATTCTCCCAGGGTTTTCACAAGAACCGATGTATGCTGAATATCGTATTTTCAAAGATTCCCGTTCTTCTTGGTTTGATCCGCCCTTCGCTTCCTCCGAGGTATTGCACGAACAAAGTACCCAACAACCAGCATTGATTGCAGGATTAGTTGGTCAGATTGCTGGTACCCAGCAATCGCTTGGTTCACCTTTTCTTACTGCTGCAATTTATCCGGGTGGGGCATTAGCTTTCGAAGCCTCCGCAAGGCTCAAAATCCTTACCTCTACGATTCTGGCTTGTGCCTCCACAAACCCTTACGCTGCGATTGCCCTGCCCTTTAATTTTGTGCCACCGGTTCCAGAAATGGAAACGGTTATCACCACTCTTTTTGATAAGTATCTCGACATTCTTTCGCCCAGAATGATGCGCGAAAACTTTATCCTTTTCACTGAGGAACTTGCCAAGCTTAAAAATAAGCCTGAAGATGCAAGCAAGTTGGTTGCAAAGGGTATTTCAGAATATGGCTTGGAAATTCGATCGATGAAATCTCCCAAACCTTATTTCGAAATGACATCCGTACCTGAATTCTCTGATCTTAAAAAATCCTTCATTGAATCTTACCGCGATGCTCCACAAGCGCCCGAATTCTGGCAGCTATTTTTCCAAGGCAATGGCACCTACGAAACGACCCGATGGTCGCCTGATGAACGCATGTTCCAAAACGACCCCAGTAGGTGGATATTCTCCAAGGAACCCTATCTGATTTGGCGATCTGAAGATTCTGCACCCAAAGATCGAACCATTGAAGAAGTTACACCCGAGATTATCAAAGCATGGAAACTGCAAAAGGCAAGAAAACTGGCCCGTGCAGAAGCCGAGAAAATCGCTGAAGAGGCCAAGAAGAAAACTTGGCCCACCAGCTACAACGATCTCGTTCGAGAATCAAAGGGTTATCTTGCAGCATTAATTGCCAGCAAGAAAGATTCCGACCTGAAGGAACTCAGTGGCGTGACTCGGATTTTACCGCAAAACACCACAGGCCCAGGGCAATCCAAGGTTTATCAAGCTTTCCGTATTCCCACAGATGTTATTCCCTACCCGAGAAATAATCTGGTGGATCAATTGCTCTCCTTGAAAAAACCTGGCGACACCATGGTGGTTCGAGACCGCCCAGAAAATACTTTTTATGTAGCTCTTCTTCTTTCTAGAGCCGAGCCAGGTTCTCAAGAATTCAAAAAGATCTACGAAAACGCCTCTTCCAGATCCAAGGAACCTGACACTTTGTGGCAGATATTCCTTGATCAATACAGCAGGGATTTCAGAATCGAAACCATGAAAAGGTTGCGTACTGAAGCTTCAGGTAAGCTTGATGATAATGGGAGAATTCCCATCGCTGATTCTTACCGCAATAGAAATATCAAGGAA
>DBCB01000237.1:0-8958 GCA_002303765.1 Planctomycetaceae bacterium UBA969 | reverse complement strand
TTTTTATAAAAGCCGGCTTTTTTTACGCCACGACTTCATCCACCTTTGTAATCGTAACATCGGGGCCTTCCAGTTTGTGCAGCAAATGCTTGGGCACAGAACAAACGAATATTGCTTTATCCTCAACAAATTCTTGTCTGATGATTTCCGCATTCGATGCAAGATAAGCGAACAGTTTCCCGTTCCCAGAATGAGCCTCAATCTTAAGCATTAAAAATTCAGAACTAAGCGCACTAATTACAGAATCTCTTAATTGATCAATCCCTTGGCGGGTTGCTGCACTAATACAAACTGCGTTGGGATGCCTTGCCTGCAATACATGCAGGATGGATTCATCCTCAATTTTGTCGACTTTGTTTAGCACCAGCAAGGTTGGTTTTGTTGCACAACCAAGTTCTGAAAGCACTTTTTTCACTGCGTTAATTTGGTCTTCAACATGGGGGCTACTTGCATCAACAACATGAATAAGCAACTTTGCCTGCATCGTTTCTTCAAGGGTTGCCTTAAACGATGCAACTAGATGATGGGGCAGATCGCGAATAAACCCAACCGTATCGCTCAAGAGAACTTTCCCCCATTCCTTCAAGCGCCATTGCCTTGTTCGTGTTTCCAACGTTGAAAACAGCTTGTCTTCAACCCCAACACCCGCCCCTGTAAGGGCATTCATAAGCGTGCTTTTTCCTGCATTGGTGTAACCAACGAGGGATACAGTGTGCTCGCCCATTCGGGATTCGACTTCCCTTTCTTTACGAGCTTGGATTTCCCTAAGTTTATTTTTAAGATCGCGGATTCGATAACCAACGATTCGTTTATCTTCTTCCAACTGGGTTTCGCCTGGGCCGCGCATACCAATACCAGCAGCAATTCGGGAAAGATGTGTCCACATTCTTTTTAGGCGCGGTAAGGCATAAACCAGCTGAGCCAGTTCGACTTGGAGCCTGGATTCTATAGTTCTGGCGCGGGTTGCAAAAATATCAAGAATTAACTCGCTTCGGTCTAAAACTTTAACTTTCGTAGCTTTTTCGAGGTTTCGAATTTGGGCGGGAGAAAGTTCATTATCAAAAATAACGACATCGGCTTCGGTCATCAGCACCTGTTCTTGCAGTTCCTGAAGTTTACCCCTGCCTATATAGGTTGCCGGGGCAATTCCATGCCTTTTTTGGCTGATACCGCCTACTATTATGGCACCTGCGGAAGTTGCAAGACCTCGAATTTCTTCTAGTGGGTCTTCATTTACGGGTCGTTCTGAAAGAACAACGCTCACAAGAAAAGCTTTTTCAGAACCTACAGTGATTTTATCGCGTGGGACATCTAGGGTCACGGTTTGGTTTATTCTCCTTAAAAACAGCCCGGGAAAGAAAATACCTCTAGGTATATTATCAAGAAAAGATTAGCATCTCGAAGGATGGATCTCTATTGAAATTATAGACCTTGGTTTAGAAGAACTAAATCAATGTTTATATTTCAGAAAGTTAATTCGCTTGATTTTTAGAAACCTCTAGAAATCTAGCACTATTAATGATTAAGAATCCGTAAAAGTTTCCGTATTGGCCAAGCTGGTCTATTCCAGTCTTGTCGGAAACATAGAATAGAAAGGTCAGGCAATTTGTTTGCCTGCTTCTAGGTTTTGTGCCATTGGAGTGGTGCTTATGGATAATGGCAACAGTGGTGTGAATGGCTCATCTTCCGCAATTTTGGAATCCGCATCGGTTCCAAATGATGTCGATATGGTGGAAACCCGCGAGTGGCTCGATTCTCTTTCTTCGGTTTTACAAACCAGCGGCATCGATCGGGCTGAATATCTCCTCACTCAATTACGCTTAAAAGCTCATACTGAAGGCGTACATATTCCCTTCACTGCAAATACGCCCTACATCAACACCATTCCACCCGGTAAGCAGCCTGCCTACCCAGGCGACCGCGAAATCGAACGCAAAATTAAAAGCTTGATCCGATGGAACGCCATGGCAATGGTGGTTCATGCCAACGAATTAGATGGCACTTTGGGTGGCCATATTTCAACTTTTGCTTCTAGCGCAACCCTTTATGAAGTGGCTTTCAATCATTTTTTCCGTGGTCCAGAGACCCCTGGCGGTGGCGATTTGGTTTATTTCCAAGGCCACGCTTCGCCTGGTATTTATTCCAGAGCTTTCCTTGAAGGCAGACTCAACGAACAACATCTAAAAAACTTCCGCAGAGAACTTGAACCAGGTGGTGGTTTATCTTCCTACCCACATCCTTGGCTTATGCCTAATTTCTGGCAATTCCCTACTGTTTCTATGGGCCTTGGCCCCATTATGTCGATTTATCAAGCCAAGTTTAACCGCTATCTTCAAGATCGTAAAATTGTTCCAGCTTCTGACCGCAAAGTCTGGTGCTTTTTAGGCGATGGCGAATGCGATGAACCTGAAACTTTAGGTGCAATCAATCTCGCTTCCAGAGAACACCTTGATAACCTCATTTTTGTCATCAATTGCAACCTCCAAAGGCTTGATGGTCCTGTAAGAGGCAACGGCAAAATCATTCAAGAACTCGAAGCCGCTTTCAAAGGCGCTGGCTGGAATGTTATCAAAGTCGTTTGGGGCAGCGAATGGGATCCCATTATTGCCAGAGATCGTACCGGTATTCTTTTGCATCGCATGAATGAAACCGTCGATGGTGAATACCAAAAGTATGCAGTCGAAGATGGCGCCTATTTACGGGAGCATTTCTTTGGCAAGTATCCTGAACTTCTTAAGCTTGTTGAAGATTATTCTGATGAACAACTCACCAAGCTTCGTCGAGGCGGTCACGACCCATTAAAAGTTTATGCTGCTTACAAAGCTGCTACCGAAACTAAGGGCGTTCCAACCGTAGTTCTTGTAAAAACAGTAAAGGGTTATGGTTTGGGCGAAGCGGGCGAAGGAATGAATATCACCCATGGGCAGAAAAAGCTCAAGGCGAAGCATCTCCTAGATTTTCGAACCCGTTTCAATCTGCCTTTCTCGGATGAAGATGTAAGCAAGGCTCGCTTCTTCCTTCCCGACCAAAACAGCGCCGAAATCAAATATCTGCATGAACGCAGAAAAGCCTTGGGTGGCTACCTGCCTGTTCGAACTTCCAAGGCCCCTGATCTAAAAACTCCAGGGCAAGAATTCGTCAAGCGTTATGTCACTGGTAGTGGTGATAAATCCCCTTCCACCACCGGGGTTTTTGTCGACATGCTTGGCCAGTTTCTTAAAGACAAAGATATCGGTGCACGCGTTGTACCCATTATCCCTGACGAAGGCCGTACCTTTGGTATGGACCCTTTCTTTACCACCTTCAAAATCTATTCTCATGTCGGGCAACTTTACGAACCCGTCGATGCGAAAATGGCTGTAACTTATCGTGAAGCCATTGATGGCCAAATTCTTGAAGAGGGCATCACCGAAGCTGGCGCGATGTCTTCATTTATCGCAGCAGGAACTTCGTACACCACGCATGGCGTACAGATGATCCCCTTCTACATTTATTACTCCATGTTTGGATTTCAGCGCATAGGCGATCTTGCTTGGGCTGCTGCTGATCTTCGAACCAGGGGCTTTATGCTTGGGGCTACTGCAGGCCGTACCACGCTTAGTGGCGAAGGCCTTCAACACGAAGATGGCCATAGTCATTTGGTCGCTTCTACTGTGCCCAATCTAGTGGCTTATGATCCCGCTTATGCTTACGAACTCGCAATTATTTTGCGCGATGGCATTCGCAGGATGACTGGCCCAACTCAGGAAGATGTTTTTTACTACATCACTCTTTACAACGATAATTACCCTATGCTTCCTATGCCTGAGGGCGCTGAAGAAGGTGTGCTTAAGGGTATTTATAAACTTAAAAAATCCTCCATCGAAGCTCAGGGAGGCAAGAAGGTTCATTTGTTCGGCAGTGGGCCTATTTTGGTTCACACTTTAAAAGCACAACAAATGCTTGCAGAACAATTTGGCATCGCTGCAGATGTTTGGAGCGTTACAAGCTACCGCGAGTTACGCAGAGAAGCATTGGAAGTGGATCGTTGGAATATGCTCCACCCCACTCACACACCAAAACTTTCGTATATCGAAAAAATATTGGGTGAAGAGGAAGGTGTTTTCATTGCTGCAAGCGACCATATGCGCTCGGTTCCCGAAATGATTACAAGATGGGTTCCAGGCGGCCTTTTCGCCTTGGGCACCGATGGATTTGGTAGAAGCGAAACTAGGCCTTCCCTTCGAAGGCACTTTGAAATCGACACCGAATGTATTACAGTTGGCACGCTTTACCAACTTAGCAAAAAAGGTCTGATTGAAACTTCTGTTGTTGCGGATGCAATTACAAAGCTTGGTATTGATCCAGAAAAGATCAGCCCGATGACCGCTTAATTATGTTGTTCCAGCCATTAATGAGCTGTGAATTTAGTCCCTGGTTCTTACTTGCAAGGATTTTGTACGATGTCCATTGAATTCAAGCTGCAAGCCCTTAAAGAAAATGTCGAGATTGTTGAAGTCAACGCTATCAAGGTAAATGTGGGCGACATTGTTACCAAAGATCAACCTTTGGTCGAAGTTCAAGCTGATAAGGCTGCACTCGAAGTGCCCTCACCTGCTGCTGGAAAAATCACCCAAATCCTTATCAAGCAAGGCGATCAAGTAAAAATAGGACAACTTATTTTTGTCATCGACCCTGCTGGTGCAGGCGCTGCGGCTTCCCCCGCAACACCTCCCACTGCTCCACAAAATTCAGCCAAGCCTGCTCCTGCTCCTGCACCTGCTGCTGCAGTTCCAGTTGTAGCCACTGCTGCCGCAAAAGTTGCCCCTATTGTTCTTGCTCACGATGACAACAAAGTTATCCCTGCAGGCCCTTCCACCAGAAGAATCGCCCGAGAGCTTGGCGTCGATCTTGGTCATGTACCAGGCACTGGCAGGCATGGCAGAGTTAGCGAAGATGATGTACGAAGCTACGTCCGAGGCAGCGGCTCAAACGGATCCTCGGGTGGCTCCATTTCTGTTCCGCCTCTTCCACGCTTCGAAGATTTTGGCACCGTTGAAAAGCAGCCCATGTCTGCCATTCGCAGGGCTACCGCAAGGCAAATGTCTCTTTCATGGAGCATTGTGCCCCATGTTACTCAAAGCGATTTATCAGACATCACCGATTTCGAAGCATTCCGCAAGTCGCAAACCAAGGGACCTAAGCTTACCATCTCGGCTTTTGCGATGAAAGCTGTGGTTGTTCTGCTTAAGGAATACCCTGTATTCAACAGCAGCATCGATGTTGCAGGCAATCAAATCATTCACAAGAAGTTTTATAATATAGGCGTTGCAGTTGATACTGAAAACGGCCTTCTTGTTCCTGTGATCCGCGATGTCGACAAAAAAAGCATTGCTGAACTAGCTGAAGAATTGACTTCAATTGCTGAGCGGGCAAGGCAACGCAAACTCGATTCCAAAGATCTTACCGGTGGTACCTTTACCATCACGAATCTGGGTGGGATTGGTGGCACTGGGTTCACCCCCATTGTTAATTATCCTGAAGTTGCAATTCTTGGTATCTCGCGCGGCAGGCTTGAACCTGTTGTTCATAACGGGGAAATTGTCCCACGCTTGATGATGCCTTTGTCTCTCTCCTATGATCATAGAGTGATTGATGGCGCAATTGCTGCCCGATTTACGAGGCGGTTAGCTGAGATGCTGGAAAACCCTTATCAGCTTCTTATTCACGCTTAATTTCAGGCTCTTGACAACTTTTGTTTACATAAGGATCGAATGAAATGGCACAGATTCAGGAAACCCAACTGGCTGTTTTAGGTGCAGGACCAGGTGGATACGCCGCTGCTTTTCTTGCTGCTGACCTTGGCATGAAAGTTACACTTATTGAAACTGGGCCCAAACCAGGCGGCACATGCCTTAATGTTGGGTGCATCCCTTCAAAATCAGTTTTACATATCGCTAAACTAATCCAAGATGCCAAGGAAGGTATCCACTTTGGACTTAAATTCGGCGAACCAAAGATTGATCTCAATCTCGTTCGAGGCCATTGGCAGAATGTCGTAAGCTCCTTTTCCACCAATCTGGGAAGGCTTTGCGACGCCCGAAAAATTAACTTTGTTCAAGGTAAAGGTAAGTTCACCTCGCCCAACACCATTGAGGTCGAAGGCAAAGGCACTGTCAAATTCGAAAAGTGCATCATCAGCACAGGCTCTAGCCCAACCAAGCCACCTGCTTTCAACCTTCCCACCAGTCGCATCATGGATTCCACTGGCGCTCTCAAACTCGAAGATATTCCAGCTAAGCTTCTTATCGTTGGTGGTGGCTACATCGGCTTGGAACTGGGTTTTGTTTATGCTTCGTTGGGTAGTAAAGTCACCGTGGTAGAAATGTCGGATGGCTTACTGCCTGGCGCTGATCGCGATCTTGTTATGCCCTTACACCGCAGACTTGAAACCATCTTCCACAAGATCTTCCTTAAGACCAAGGTTGTCAAAGTTGAAGAAGTTGCAAAGGGAATCAAAGCAACTATCGAGGGTCCAGAAGTCACCGAGAAAGAACCGATTTTTGACAGAGTTCTAGTTTCGGTTGGCAGAAGGCCCAACACAGGCGATATCGGCCTCGATAAAACAGGCATCGTTTTAAACCAAAAAGGTTTCATCCCTGTTGATGATCAAATGCGAACTGCTGTTGAGCATATTTTTGCAATTGGCGATGTCGCTGGTGATCCTATGCTTGCACATAAAGCCACCTACGAAGGCAAGATTGCTGCTGAGGTTATTTGTGGCGAACCTGCTGTTTACGATGTCAAAGCGGTGCCTGCGGTTATTTTTACCGACCCAGAAATTGCATGGTGTGGCTTAACTGAAAATGAAGCCCAAGCCAAAGGCATTGAAGTTAAACGCGTTCGTTTCCCTTGGGCTGGGTCAGGCAGAGCCATGACTCGCAAACGCACCGAAGGCCTTACCAAGCTTTTAGTAGACCCAAAAACTGAGCGCATTCTGGGCATTGGTATTGTTGGTGTCGATGCTGGCGAAATGATTGGCGAAGCTATGCTTGCTATCGAAATGGGCGCTTGTGCACGCGATTTAGCCATGACAATGCATGCGCACCCTACTCTTTCTGAAACTATTTCGGAAGCTGCTGAATCTATTTTCGGACACCCGACCCATGCAATGCCCAAGAAATCTTAAGCTTCATCCGCTTTTGCTTTCAACCTAAAACACAAAATAAGGACTGGAGTTATTTCTCCAGTCCTTATTCCTTTTCCAATAATCCAGCTTAACACCCTAGTTGGGCAAAAGTTCTGGCCCATCGATAACTTTAACCTTGCTGTCTTTCTTTAAGGGTTCCAATTTCAATGGCTCCGCTTTTTTCGAAGATGGCACAGGCTTCAATGCTGGGCTCGACCCTGGGGTAAGCACATTCATTCTTGAAGTAGGCTTAGCAATTACAGGTGCTCCATTGGAAACCGGCAATGGTGGAATGATGGTTGGTGCATCTGCAAGCGGCGGTTCACCACTTTGGATTGCGCTTTCGATATTTTTGGGCGCAGACCTATACCCTGCAAGATTGTATTGAAGCAATGAACTTCTTGCTTGAATACGCACTCTCATGGATGCATCTGTGCTTATCGAATTTTCAAGCGCCTGACCAACTAAAGGAGAAACCGGCCTAATCTTGCTGAGTGATATGGCTGCTTCCGCCCTTACTGAGGGCTTTTTATCGTTAGCCAATGCTTCGATTAACACAGGCACCACCATAGGGAAGGCTGCCGGATCGAATTGCCTTAACTCCGAGGCTGCATCAGCTCTTTTGTCTTCATCCCCATCGGTTTTAAGAATTCCGATTAACTCGGGAACTCTTTCTGTTGGGTTTTTAACTGGCTTCTTGCCAAAGAACAAACTGCCATTAATCACACCTGCTTGCACAGGCCCCATACTTGCAACACCAAGCATCATTACCAAAAAAAAGCGACTGTCCATGATTCCCTCCAAACAGCCAGTAACAAATAAATAACCTTAAGCGATAGGTTTTCAAATCGACAAACAAAAGGATTTACCCATGGATATTGCCCGGGTAGGAAAGTTAATTTCTCGCAGAGAAACCTTACTACCGATACACTTTCACATTCGGAAAAAAGCTGTAACACTTATAAGGGTGGATTGCGTTGGGAAGAGTTTTCCGAGGCCTATTAAGGCCCGCACAATCGTTACATTTTAAGGTCCTTATAACTATGGTATTTAGCCAAAATCAGGTTATGATACCCCCTTGACTCTATTTGTTTAATTTGAAAGGTTGTCGACATGATTCGCATTGGACTCGCTGGCATTGGCTTCATGGGAATGATTCATTACCTTGCTGCGCAAAAACTTAAAGGCGCAAAGGTTACTGCGATTTCTAGTAGAGATCCTAAAAAACTTGCAGGTGACTGGCGCGGGATTCAAGGCAATTTCGGCCCCGCAGGCACTCAAATGAACCTATCACAACATAAAAAATATGAGCGCTTTGAAGATATGATTGCTGATCCTGATATCGATCTGATTGATATCTGCTCACCCACTCACCTGCACCCCAGCATGGCGATTGCTGCACTTAAAGCAGGCAAACATGTGCTCGTAGAAAAGAGTATCGCTTTAGATATCAAGTCGGCTGATGCGATGGTGAAGGCTGCAAAAAACGCAGGTAAACTTTTGATGGTTGCTCATGTTCTTCCTTTCTTTCCTGAATTCGCCTTTGCTGCAGAAGCCATTAAATCGGAAAAATATGGCAGGCTTCAAGCTGCGCATTTTGTCAGGGTCATTTCCAAACCTGATTGGTCGAGCGACATCGATGACAGCTCTAAAACAGGTGGCCCTGCTGTTGATTTACACATCCACGATACTCACTTCATCGGCCTTATTGCGGGCGTTCCAGGCAGGGTTTTTTCTAACGGAATCACCCGTAACGATGGCACCGTCGAGTTCCTTACAACCCAATATTT
>DBCB01000300.1:180-14136 GCA_002303765.1 Planctomycetaceae bacterium UBA969 | reverse complement strand
CCCCCGCTGGAGTGAAGAACAATAGCACCAATTTCACTGCGGTTGATTTGCTACCAACACTTTGCGCCGCTGCAGAGGTGAAGTTGCCTGAAAACTACAAGGGTGATGGCGAGAATTTGCTTCCCGCATTGAAGGGCAAGGAACTTATGCGCACCCGCCCCGTCTTCTGGGAATGGCAGGGAACCAAAACCGAGCCCGACTATTGGCCTCGACTTGTCGTGCGCGAGGGTGATTGGAAACTTTTTCTAACGGAAGATGGCAAACGATCCGAGTTGTATCGAATCCCCAATGACCGGGCCGAAACTTTGAAAGTCACCAAGGATCATCCCGAGATTGTGTCTCGTTTGACCAAGCTCGCGCTCGATTGGAAAACTACCCTTCCCAAAAAGCCCAACCCTGATTGCCTTACTACTGTGCTCGATCCTGTGAAGCCCAGCCAGCCGAAGAAGGGTGCCAATAACCCGCCTGTTTCTCCTGAAGAAAGAGCTAAAACCTTTGATCGTTGGGATACAAACCGAGATGGCATTTTAATGCTTGCAGAGTATCTCGCAGGACAGAAGCCAAACGATTTGTTGCAGGCTCGTTTCAAGAACTTGGATAAAAACGCAGACGGAAAACTGACAAAAGAAGAGTTTGTCGGCAAGATTTCAAAGTAATTAACATCATCGACAAAATTATGATGGACAACAATTCCAACTTGAATGATATTTAATGTTAAGGTCAAAGATCCTACCAACGACTTTGGTGCAGTACCGCAAATGCAGTGGTAACTTGCCAAAGCTCGAGTTTACAAAGAGGTTATCATGAATCATTCATCTAAACTTTTCACATCCATGCTCCTGATGCCATTGGCAGCTTTCTCTGCGATGGCAGCCGAGCTAGGCGATTGGCCACAGTTCCGAGGTCCGAACTCTGATGGGCATGTAAAAAATGTCGCTTCGCCTTTGGAATGGTCTGATTCAAAAGGTGTAGCATGGAAGATTGCTATCCCAGGTCTGGGTTGGTCTTCGCCTGCACTTGCGCAAGGGAAGGTATTCCTGACCACAGCCGTGCCGAATGATGGAGGATTATCTCTTCGAGCCTTGGCACTAGATGCCAAGACTGGGAAAATTGTTTGGGAACGCGAGGTAAGGGCGATCGCCAAGGCGCCAAAGATTCATTCGAAGAATAGTCATGCCAGCCCGACACCCGTGGTTCGTGATGGTTCCGTGTTCGTGCATTTTGGTGCACAAGGCATGGCGAGCTTGGCTGCTGCAGATGGCGCCATTCAGTGGACAAATTTTGAATTGGATTATCCACCAGTGCATGGCAGCGGTGGTTCGCCAGTGTTTCATGATGGTAAGCTTGTCATTGTTTGTGATGGAAGCACCAAGCCCTTTGTTGCTGCCATCGATGCCAAGACTGGTAAAGTTGCATGGAAACAACTTCGCTCCGTTGTTGGAAAAATCAACCACTCGTTTGTTACACCAACGGTTGCGGTGATCGATGGCAAAGCCCAAGTGATGGCGCCCGGCCCGGATCACTTCGCTGCTTATGATCTGGAAACTGGTACCGAGCTTTGGCGCGTTAAGGCCCCGGGTTGGTCAGTTGTTCCTCAGCCTGCGATAGGCCATGGCCTTGTTATCTACAATCACGATTATGACAACCCCGAACTGTTGGCGGTCAAGCTTGGTGGTAAGGGGGATGTTACTGAATCCAACATCGTGTGGCGGCTTAAGCAAGGAGCGCCTAGTTCGCCCTCACCGCTTTTGATTGGCGATGAACTCTACTTCGTTTCGGACAAAGGTATTGCATCTTGTGTGAATGCTAAGACGGGTGAACGCTATTGGATGGAAAGATTAAGTAGCGACAGCAATTACTCTGCATCGCCGATTTTTGTGAATGGCCGAGTTTTGTTTTTAGCAGAGAACGGTTTGGCGACATGGGTGCAGGTTGGGCAAAAATTTGCGGTTTTAGGTAAGAACAGCGTACCGGGCCGAACCTTAGCGACCCCTGCGTTTTCAGAAGGCGCCATGTTTTTGCGCACCGATGAATACCTCTACAAGTTTGCCAAATAGAAAGAGTGTTTGGTCTCTTTTTCGAAAGTGTGGCTCTTAGGTTTTTGCGATTGAAGCAATAATTCTATCCGTTTGCTTCATCAGCGAATGGCAGCAAGCCATGTAAAAAGAGGCTTGAGTTCTGGGGGTTAACTACTACCAGATTCGGGTCACCCCATATTGATCAAAGATTGAATCAATACTAATAAGCGAAATTCCTTCCACCAATGCCTGGGCGATTAAAATCCGGTCAAACGGATCTTTGTGGTGAAAGGGCATATCTGTCAACAACGAGGTATGTTTCGCTTCAATCGGCAGAACTATGAAGTCGTTGCCAACTATTCCGTTTCGAATGAAATCGTCGTAGGGTGACAATAAGTCGAGTTTCTTTGTTCGAACTTTAATTGCCAACTCCCAAAAAGTTGCAGGGCTGACGAAAACTTCATTGGTCGGGTCAGAAATAATTGCGTCTACTGCTCGGCTCAATTTGCCATCGTTCAAAACGAACCACAGCAAAGCATGGGTGTCCAGTAACAAACGCATTACATGTACTCCGCAAAGTCTTCCAAATGTTCATCGTCATCGGCGACAATCCGGATCATGCCAATGCAGTTTCCCGCTTTTCGCGGCTTGCGGGATGGGGGATTTTCACGCACCAATTTGGCGATGGGTTTATGGTCTTGAGTGATGATTAGTTCCTCGCCGCTTCCAAGATGAGCGACCAGTTCAGGCAGATTAGCCTGCGCTTCTTCCATCGTTACAATTGTCATGATCCCATTCTCCTTTGAACGGTATTCTAACACGTCTCGTACCATTTTGTGCAATCTTTAACCAGAATCAAAGGGGTCAGGTCTCTTTTTCGGCAGTGTGCCTAAGAAAAGGAAAGATATTAACTCTTTGGTTTATGGGTAAAATGAGACCTGACCCCTTTGTTATCAAGCCTAATGATGTTGATTATTGGCGTGCTTTTCGGTAAAATAGGTAAATAACAGATAAGATTACCTATAGTCATGGCTTCCCTCCGCATTCTGAGAATCAACCTGTGAAACGCGATATCACCTTCATCATAAAGTTATTGTTAGTACCACTGCTTCTTATCGTTAGCTTTGCCAACGCTGTTCATGGGGCAGAGCCGTTTGAAGACTTCCTTAATAAGCACTGCATCGCCTGCCATGGACCAGAGAAAAATAAAGGCGATGTGCGTATCGATAAATTCTCACGCGATTTCAAACTGGGTGCAGATACCCATCACTGGGCAGAGGTGATTGAGCAGGTGAATTCCGGCTTGATGCCACCGAAGAAACAACCTCGGCCCACTCAGGCAGAGATCTCTGCGTTTGTTACGAATCTCGATGCACGGATCAAGGAGGGCAAGGCGGTACGAATGGCGGCTCGGCCTTCTGTGTCGCATTATCGGTTAAGTCGCAAAGAGTATCAGAATACCGTCTACGATTTGCTGGGTGTGCGCTATGATCCCGCCAAGCCGGGCGAATTAAACGAAGATACATTATGGCACGGCTTTGAGCGCATCGGTTCGCAGCTATCGCTTTCCCCTTCGCATGTCGATCGCTATTACCGCGCAGCAGGGCTTGTGTTAGATCGAGCATTTCCTCTCACATCTAAAGACGCAACCAAGGTTCGGAAAACTGCAGCAGATTTGCGTTACGGTGGCGGGAAGACCCAGCAAGAAGCGTTGGATCGTTTCGGCATTAAGAAACCATTGCGTTACCTCCTCTATCCTGGGAATGTTCAGAATGCGCTCTCACCCAACTGGTTCGGAAAGAGTGGCCCAGAACAAAGTGGACTCTACAAAGTGCGCATTCAAGCCAGCGGAATTCGCCCCCCCGGTGGTCAGCCAGCACACCTCAGCATTGGCAAGCGAACTGGTGAAGAGACTGTCGATGGCATGATCGAGTTTGATTTGACTGCTCCGGAAGACAAGCCGCAAGTGTATGAGTTCGAGGTGTTTCTCGAGATGCCCATGACTCTAGATTTTTGCGTGGTGGCTACGGATGTAGTGGACCGAAGAAAAGGGGCGGCCTTCCGCGGTGCGCTTACCAGTAGGGACAGTTATATTTTTACGCACAGCAGCGAGACTATGCTTCTGAACCCTAATGCCCCGCAGATGTTTGATGACAAGGGGAACGGCCTCTTCTCTACCGTGCTACTTGATTGGATTGAATGGGAGGGCCCGCTGCTAACGCCGGCGGAGAAGTCTCGGCGTGATGGTTTGGTCCCCCCCGATAATGCGACCATCGAAGTGGTTGCAGATCATCTGCAACGCTTCGCAGAAAGAGCCTGGCGGCGACCGGTCAAGAAGGAAGAGTTGGCAGATTATCTGAAAGCTTACAGCTCGGAGCGCGATGCGGGTGAAAAGATTATCGATGCGTATCGCATTGCGACCCAAGGCGTGCTGACCTCTAGGCACTTCATCTATCTTGTCGAGGGAGACCCGGTGGTCCGTGATCGTCTCAACGATTCGGAACTCGCCTCACGGCTTTCGTATTTCTTGTGGAGTTCGATGCCCGATGATGGCCTGTTAACTGCAGCCAAAGCCAACACATTAAAAGGCGATGGCCTGAAGAAAGAAGTGGACCGGCTTCTAACAGATAACAAAGCCAACCGCTTCGTTAACGACTTCTCTAGGCAATGGCTTCAACTACATCGCCTTGGTATGTTTACGCCTGACAAGAAACTGTACCCGAATTACGATGCTTGGCTTGAGACGAGCCTACGATCTGAACCGGTCGAGTATTTCCGCGAGATGTTCTCGAAGAACCTGCCCATCGATGGCTTGATCGATTCCGACTGGACCATGGCGAACGCTCGACTTTGCGATTTTTACGGATTGCCCGAGCCTAAGAGCGATGGCTTTCAGCGTGTTGCCCTCAAGCCCGAGGATCATCGTGGCGGTTTGCTTACGATGGGCGCAGTGCTCGGGTTGACCTCGGACGGAACCCGCCATCGCCCAGTACATCGAGGCGTGTGGGTTAGTGAAACGATCTTCGGAAAAACTCCACCACCACCACCTGCGAATGTGAGTGCGATCGAACCCAGCCCGCCAGAAAGCCCCAAGGCTACTCTTCGCCAGAAGATCGAAGCGCACCGCAATAATGTGAACTGCGCAGCCTGCCATGCAAAGATCGATCCATTGGGCTTGGCTTGGGATAATTACGATGCCATCGGACAATGGCGCACACTTGAAAAGGTGGCGCAGGGCCGTGGCTCAGATCCTATGATTGATCCTTCGGGCGAGATGCCTGATGGCCGTCAGTTCAAGGATTCTGTTCAGTTCAAAACTCTGCTGTTAGAGGACCGCGACAAAGTTGCACGGGCCTTCATCGAGCATCTTTGCACCTACGCTCTTCGCAGGGTGCTAACCGTAGACGATCAAGACGACCTCAAGGCAATTGAGGCTGAAGCGAAGAAAAACCAATACCGCATCAAGGATACCATCCGTGCGGTCGCCCTTTCAGGTCTGATTCGTAAACGCTAACAAGGAGAATCGTAATGAGCAATATTCTTAAACAATCCTGGTTGATCAATCGCCGTCACGCATTGCGTGCGTTAGGTAGTTGCATCTCGCTTCCGTTTTTGGAATGCATGGTGCCGCTTCGAGCGATCGACCAACAGGGTGCATCGCCTAAGCGCAGCGCTTTCATCTACCTCGCCAATGGTGTTCATTCACTCAACTATCAGATCACCAAACCAGGTAAGGACTACGAATTCTCGCGTTCATTGAAGCCTCTGGAAAAACATCGCCAAGTGATCACGCCCATCAGCGGCCTGCATCACCCAGGAGCTCTTAGCCATCATCACAACTGTATCTCGGTCTGGCTGACTGGTGGCAAGCTCGGGCCTTCGGATCGCAACACAATTTCTGTAGATCAAAAGATGGCAGAAATCACTGCGAAACACACACGATATCCTTCGATGGAAATAGCCCTCACGGGTGATTCGCTCGGCTGGACTGCAGACGGAGTGCGGTTACCTTCGATGCGTCGTTGCAGTGAAATCTTTGCATCGTTGTTTGAAGAGCCAAAGGGTGGCAAGACGGTTCAAAGAAGGAACTTGCGTCGCAAAGGTAGTGTGTTGGATGCCAATCTTGCGGAAGTTCGCCGGCTCGAACAGGCGATGGGGTCTGCAGATAAAGGGCGCATGGATCAATACCTCACCTCGGTTCGAGAAACGGAAGTTCGTACAAGGCGTGCTGATGCATGGCTCGATACCCCGCTTCCTACCGTCGCTGCTGCAGATCGCCAGCGGACTAATCGCGATATCCCCGCAACCATGGCGGGCG
The DNA here is from genome assembly GCA_002303765.1 of Planctomycetaceae bacterium UBA969. Taxonomy (GTDB): domain Bacteria; phylum Planctomycetota; class Planctomycetia; order Gemmatales; family Gemmataceae; genus UBA969. The sequence continues at coordinate 7,800 of DBCB01000300.1, read as the reverse complement.
ACTATTTCCGCACCGTCTATGATCTTATCGTGCTTGCCTTCCAGACCGATGTAACTCGTGTCGCTACCTTCAGCTTGGGTGGTGAAGGGGATGCGTTTGCTATTCCTGAAATCGGCATCACCGAATCACGCCATCAACTCAGCCATCACGGCGGCGATAAGGGCTACATGGAAAAACTCACCAATTATGATACCTTCGCTATCGAGCAATACGGCTACTTCCTCACCCGACTCGCAGAGACCAAAGATCTCAACGGTAAGCCTTTACTTGGCTCAACGATGGCGCTGTTCGGTAGCGGTATGTCTTATGGCCATAGCCATGGAAATGCAAATCTCCCGCTGGTGCTTGCCGGTGGATCAGATCTTGGTTTGAAGCATGGCAGTCATCTCGACTTTAATCAGGGCCACTTCAAGGGCTACCAACTTGACAAGCCAGGCGAACATTATTCACTTTGCAGTCGCCCTGCGAACCCAAATGCTTACATGAGCAACCTGTTGCTTATGATGGCGCAACGCATGGGTGTAGAAACCGACAAATTCGGCGAGAGCAACAAGGTGGTTGAACTATGATGCGCATCCAGTATCCGGTAAGGTTCATGGCCCTGTGTCTGGGATTGTTCCTGTTCACTATCGTAGCGATCGCTCAGGAGAAGCCATTCCGGCCCGAAGTTGGGAAGTTCCCTCCTTTGGAAAAAGCCCTCTCTTATCGGGGCGAACTTGTATTCGTAGATCATGCGAACCGTCGTGGCAGCATCCGTGTGCAAGCGTCGGGCATGTTTTTCCGTAACGACCCGCACCCCTTCGCCATGCTCCCCTACGGCATCGTTCGCTATCATGGCGCACCTGCTGATCTTCGAGATATACCGCTGGGTACCGTGATGCATGTTGAGGCCTTTCTTCCACCCGACCCGAAGATATCTGCTGTGCCGGTGTTGCCGATCAATAATAGGAAGGTGGATGGGAACCACAATCGAGGGGCTGGCACTGCACCCGCAGAGAACCATGTTTTGCTTCTCGAAGACGAACCCAGCTATTGCCAGCGCGTGGGCAAGGTCTGGAAGCTTAAGGAATTGGATATCAATAACCGCAGGGGGATGATCATTGCCACCTGCGAACCGAAGCAAGGTGGAGACGGTAAGGCTGCCGAGGAGAAGATGACCTTCGATGCAGCGACCCGCATTTGGCGTGGCCGCGAACGCCTTACCATCGATGAATTGATCGCAGATAAAATCTGGCCCGCAGAAGGCAAGAAATCCCTAGGCGGGCAACCCGTCTTGCTAGGGGTAACCTGGAAGCCCACGCCGGGTGGAATATTCACCCAGTTTCATATCTCAGATATCTGGCTTGACGATGTTGCGATGCAACGATCCGCCAGTAATCAAACCGAAGTGCACAAAGCTTTTATTCGAAGTCGTTGGATGCCCGCATGGATTGATTCTGTTGAGTATGGCAAGTTCGGCCGTGCGAAGGTGACGGCAACTTTGTTCGGCGGCATGGACCCTTCTCTCTATGCTGATTTTCAAAAAGGCGCTACTGCCCAAATGAATTCCGTCGAGATGACATTGAAGCATACCCACGGTGCATACGGGCCAGCCCATATGGCCTCCGCAGGCTCGATTCTCGAGGTTATGAAGATTCCCGGAGAGGCACCCCTTGGTAGCAGTGGCATCCAAATTCGTTTTGAGACGGATCTCATTATCGAGGGTATTCGCCCCGGCAGAATCGTTCGAATCAGCCCCGCAGGTTGGCCTAAAGTGGATGTGCCACGCGAGGAATACCTCAACGGTGGATCCCCCGAAGAACGCTTTCCGACTCCTGCGATCTTTTCCAAATATTAAAATTTGGAAGATCGTTCTAACTCTTTTGCTTGTGAAAAAGGACTCTGATTTCTATGAAAGCTAATCCCGCCATTTTCGCTGCGCTTTTATTTGCGCTTACCTCTGCCAACGGTTTTGCTCTCGATCCCCATGTTGAAGCCGTTATTCGTGCAGTCGAAGGTGCAAAAGGTAAAGTCGAGAAGACCGAAGATGGTAAAAGCTTGAAGCTTGTCGATCTTGCCGTGCCAGGTGCGGGGCCGCATGATCATCGTAAAGTAGATCCGTACGATGCTGGTTTCTTCGAGCATCTGGGTTACATCACCACGCTGGAATCGCTTAACGTTATCGCCACGAAGTTTAATGATGCGTGGATGCCAAACATCGGAAAGCTCACCCGCTTGAAGACCCTGCGCTTCACCAACAATGGCAAGCTCAGCGATGCTGGCATGGCGCAACTCGCTGGCTTAAAAGATTTAGAGCAGTTCTCTTTTGTCGGCACGCAGATCACCGGCCGAGCTTACGCAAAGTTTGAAGGCTTTACCAAGCTAACCCGAGTCAGCCATCGTGGTAGCAGTATTGATGATGAAGGCCTGATGCAGCTATGTGATCATCTGCCTAATCTTGAAAACATCAGCCTTGCGCACGCGAAGTTTACCGATGCAGCCGCACCGAATCTTGCGAAGCTCACCAAGCTTAAGGGGCTGGAGCTAGGCACTATGAATGCTACTCCACAAACTCTGAAGCACATTACGAAACTTCCGCTTGAGTATCTGCAGCTTGGCGAAGGATTCGATTCCCCAGAGAGTATTCCTTTCATCAAGGATATTTCTACCTTACGACGCTTAACCTTTACTAATGCTAAGCCGCTTACCGATGCGGATCTGAAGGTCGTTGCTGGCATGAAGCAACTCGAGCAATTGGAACTTGGCAAAATCGAATTGTCAGATGCACGACTTGCCTTCTTCAAAGACTTCGCCTTTTTAAAGTCGATGAGGCTGGTCCCCGTGAAAGAACCTTTCACACCTGAAACAGAAGCTAAGATCAAGGCTCTGCTGCCTAAGACCACGCTGCTGTTCAAGTAGGCTGCCTGAAAGAGTAAATCAAACGGGTCAGGTCTCTTTTTCAACAAAGAGACCTGAACCCTTTTTTCTTAATCAAAAGTTGAGCGAATTTAACTGCATAAATTTACAAACGAAAATCTCGTTTTATCTAGGGATAAATCCTTAGATAAATTGAGCTCATTGTGATTTAAAAAACTAAATCATATAAAAAAGCCAGTTCCGAAGAACTGGCCGGTTGTCCCGTAGGACAATACCTTCGAATGTTTCGTCTTGTTGCGGAAAGACTAACAGACCGAGATGGGCTACACCTCAAAGATCAATATAATATCAATTTAATATTTGTCAATAATTAAACTGAGGATTTTATGTCTATAACACTTGGGCTTGATATTGGCACAGCGTCTATCGGTTGGGCACTGATAGATGAAAATAAAAAAGAAATAATTCGAACGGGCGTACGAATATTTCCAGAAGGTGTAGATAAAACTAAAGACAAATCAGGCGTATCCAAAAACATCAAAAGGCGAACTGCCAGGGGATTACGAAGGCAGATTGCCAGAAGAGCAAGGCGAAAAACCCTTGTTAAAAAAATCCTAATTGAATCAAAATTACTACCTTCTGATTCTAAAGAATTCCTCTTAGCTCTACAGACTGACCCTTATTTTTTGCGTAAAAAAGCATTAGACGAAAAACTTCCGCCGTATGAGTTTGGCCGGGTACTTTTCAATTTGAGTGAACGCCGGGGCTTTNNNTCAAATCAAATCGGAAAACAGATCGCAATAATGAAAAAGAAAATTCAGAAATGCTTGCTGAAATTAGTCAATTAGAAAATACGATTCAAGAATCTGGATGTAGAACCCTTGGAGAATATTTATTCAAAATTAGAAGTGAAAATCAATTTGAAAGAATTCGTGGCAAACATACCAGACGAAGTATGTACGAAAATGAATTTAACCTTGTGTGGGATACGCAACTAAAACATAACAAACAACTTACCGAAGATTTAAAAAGTCGGATTTATAGGGCAATATTTTTTCAACGAGAAATTTACTGGAAGAAAAGCACCATTGGCCGTTGTTCCCTTGAAACTAATTTGCCCAGGGCAAGTTTAAAAGATCGTGCCGCACAACTTGCAAGACTATATCAAGAAGTCGGCAATCTCCAAATTATCGAGCCTGATGGAGAAATAAGAGGATTGAAAGCAGATGAAAGCGCAAAGTTGCACGCATATCTGGCTTCATCAAATGAGAGAACCTTCGAAAACATACGGAAAGAAATGGGCTGGACAAATTGTGAGTTTAATCTTTCTGCAGGTGGGCGTGAAAAACTTTTAGGCATGCCAATTGATAAAGAGATGGAAAAAAAGCATCTTTTTGGTAAAGCATGGAGCAAAAAAAGTGAGGAAGAAAAAACAAAAATCGTCCGAACAGTAATCTTATTTGCAGAAAGAGGCAAAGAAGAAGAGGAAGAAGAATTCATTAAAAAGGCAATAAATGATTGGTCAATTTCAAAAGAAACAGCAGAAAACTTATTGAAATTTAACCCTGGTACCGGACGCGCAAGGTTTTGTTTTAAAGCACTGGATAAACTCATTCCTTTTCTTCAAAAAGGTTATCCAATGATGTCGGAAGACGGTAAAGAATCGGCATTTTCTCTCGCTGGTTACCAAAGGCCGGATCAAAAGGTACCTAATCAAAGGGATAATCTCCCGATTCCTTTAGCAGAAATAACAAATCCAATTGTAAAACAAGCCTTATATGAAACCCGCTTATTAGTTAACGCAATCATTCGGGAATATGGCATTCCTTCTGAAATTCATGTCGAATTAGCAAGGGAGGCTAAAGGAAACAAAACACAGAGGGAAAATGCAATAAAAACTATTAACAAAAATAAAGTGGAGCGTGAAGAAGCTGTTGAAAGAATAGAAGAAAATGGATTACTTCCAGGGCGCGGATCAATTGAATTTTACCGGTTATGGAAAGAACAGGATGGAGTCTGCATTTACACAGGCCAAGCGATATCACTAAAGCAATTGCTTGCTGGCGAAGTTAATGTTGATCATATTTGGCCTTTTTCAAGATGTCTGGATGATTCTTTTTCAAATAAAGTTGTTTGCCTACGAAACGAAAATGCAAAAAAAGCAAATATGACCCCTAGAGAGTGGTTGGAAAAAAAAGAACCGCAACGATGGGAAGAAGTTTTGCAAAGAGTTCGTAGCTTGCCATACCCAAGCAAGGTCAAAAAACTCGAGCGATTTATTGCCAAGGAAGTTAAACTTGATGATTTTATTAATAGGCAATTAACGGACACCGCTTACATTAGCAAACAAGTGACTAGCTATCTCCGATGTTTAGGTTGCAAAGTAGTTTGTGGCCGTGGTGGGGTTACCGCCGAGCTTAGGCATCAGTGGGGGCTTAATGGCATATTAAATCCTGACAAAGAAGGCGGAAAAACGCGAGAAGATCATCGACATCATGCCGTGGATGCGCTTGTAATAGCCGCTACAAACCCTTCAAGGCTCCAAGCTCTTTCGAAACGGAAAAAAGATTCGGTAATTACACCACCTTGGGATACCTTTCGAAAACAAGCAGAGGAAAAAGTATTGGCGATTTTAGTATCTCATAAACCAAACAGAAAAATTAAAGGTCAGCTTCACGAAGAAACAATTTATGGTGGAACAATCAAAACAAAACCCAATGGTGAACATAGACCTTGGGCCCAGAAATGGATAGAAGAAGATGGAACCTATTGTTATCGTAAACAACTAGTCGGTCTTACAATGCCTATGGTTCTTAAAATTAGAGATTTGACCATAAGGTCTTTAGTTCTAGATAGATTAAAGCAATACGGTGTTAATCCAGATGAGAATTCAAAAATACCAAAAGAGGTATGGGAAAACCCCCTTTATCTTCCCAATAAAAACAACCCTCAAGGGGTTGTTATCAATAAAGTACGAATACTCAAAAATGATAAATCTTTAGTTTCAATGAGAAAAGGTTCATTTCAAGTTTATGTGAAGCCCGGAAATACCCACCATATTGTTATATTTGAAAGAAAAGATGAAGTGGGAGAAACAATAAGATTTATGGAAAGTATTACTTTGCTAGAAGCCTATAAAAGGAAAATAGAAGGCAGGCCAATCATTTTAAGATCTTCTTCTGAATTCCCGGATGCAGTTTTTCTAATGAGCCTCTGTTCCGGGGATACCGTTAATCTTAAACATAAAAACACTGAACTACTTTGTCGCTATGTAACTTCTGCTTCCACACAGGGTCAAATATATTTTGCAGAACTTAATGATTCGAAAGGATCAAAGTATGAAAAGATTGTGAAAAACGCTAACACTTTAGTTGGCAAAAAAGTAACCATAGGAATTTTGGGAGAAATGCGGGACTCTGGGGATTGACAATTATGCATATTTATGAGATGATAAAATTCTAAAATTAAATTTTTGAGATTCTCATGATCAAGAAAACCCTTGAAATCTCCACGGATGGGGCCTATCTTTCTTGCAAAAATAAACAACTTCTCATTAAAAGAGAAGGGGTTGATCATGTTTCAATCCCATGTGAAGATATTAATATGGTATTGCTTGATGCGCCCAATTCTTTAATTTCTTATGGGGCACTTACTCAACTCCTAGAAAATAATGCCTCTTTTTTGGTGTGTGGTAAAAACCATATGCCCATGGGCCTATTAATGCCTTTTTCTTCACACAATCAGGTGTTTTCTCGCATTCAGAACCAGATACAGTGTAATAAACCAACTCATAAAAAATTATGGAAGACATTAATCCAAAAAAAGATCTTGGCCCAAGGAGAATTGCTTAACAAGAGATCTCCAGAATACACTAGAATGCAATATCTTGCCAGAGATGTCAAATCTGGTGATTCACAAAATAATGAAGCTCAGGCTGCACGCATTTATTGGAAACATTGGTTGCCTGATGAATTTTTTTTTCAAAGAGACTCGGATGGTGATGGTATCAATGGCTTATTAAACTATGGATATGCAGTTTACCGGGCAACTATTTCCCGTGCTTGTGTTATTGCGGGCCTACTGCCCGCATTAGGGATTCATCATCATAACCGATCAAACGCTTTTTGCCTTGCCGATGATTTAATTGAGCCCTTTCGCCCAATGGTTGATTCGCGAGTAAGGGCATTAGTTTTAAAGTCACAAGCAGAATTAACTCCAAAAACAAAAAAAGCCCTGCTTTCACTGCTTCATTTGGAAGTTAATTGCAATGGTTCAAAGGGGCCGTTTGCAGTTCAAATCCACCAATATGTTTCAAGTTTTGTCCGTAGCATCCAGGAAGGAGCTGATCTTCTTGAGGTGCCCTCATGGAATTATCTGGATACAGATTCATGTGGATTTTAACATTATTTGATCTCCCTGTTGACACCAAGCAAGCTAGACGGAATTACACAATATTTCGCAGGCTTTTATTAAAAAATGGTTTTACACGAATGCAATTTTCTGTGTATAAAAGACATTGCCCCAGTAAGGAAAATGCAAATGTTCATATTCAAAGAATTAAACGAAATCTTCCCCCAGATGGCGAGGTTAGAATCCTTACCGTTACAGACAAACAATTTGAACGAATGTACATTTTTCGAGGAAAAGTACGTAAAAGACCGGAAGTTGGTTACCAACAACTTGAGTTTTTTTAAAACTATCTTTCACAACCGCAACGCCGGAAAGACTTTATGTTCAACCGAGTGTAGCCCATCTCAGCCTGTT
>DBCB01000300.1:0-140 GCA_002303765.1 Planctomycetaceae bacterium UBA969 | reverse complement strand
AGCCTGTTAGCAATCCGCAACATGAACTCTGCAGGTTCACAGCAAGTTATCAGTGTAGCCCATCTCAGCCTGTTAGCAATCCGCAACACTTCTTAGCATTCATGTGTGGCTTTTTTGAGTGTAGCCCATCTCAGCCTGTT
>DBCB01000086.1:7894-27275 GCA_002303765.1 Planctomycetaceae bacterium UBA969 | reverse complement strand
GAGTTATGGCATTCGATGCAATTCTTCACCAAGATCGGGGCGACTTGTTCGTGAAAGAAATTATCCTTAGGGGATTTGCCCTGACTATAACCCAAACTACTAAGCATTGCTGTTAGCAGGAGTATTACAGAAAATCGGATGATGATAAATTTCAAGCGAGTAATCCCTTTACAACATGGCCATGAACATCGGTAAGTCTGCGCGCGATGCCATTATGATAATAAGAAAGTTTTTCGTGATTGATGCCCATCAGATTAAGAATCGTGGCGTGGAAGTCATAAATGGAAACAGGATCGTTTGCAACCTTGTAGCCTATTTCATCCGAGGCGCCATACTTAGAACCCGCCTTGACCCCCGCACCCGCAAGCCAGCAAGTGAATGTATGCTGATGATGATCCCTGCCCAAAGATTGAGGGCCTCGGTTACCCTGGGTAAAAGGCGTGCGACCAAACTCAGTTGACCAAACAACCAAGGTATCTTCCAACATACCCCGTTGTTTCAAATCCTTCAGCAACGCAGCGCATGGTTGATCTAAAAGCAACCCTTGTTTCTGATGGTTATCCTTTACATCTTCATGGCCATCCCAGTTGATTCTGGGTGAACCAAGTGCCCCGCCATTATACAACTGCACAAAGCGCACCCCTCGTTCTGAAAGCCTTCGAGCAAGAAGAAAGTTGCGACCGGATGCGCCTATCACCGGATCATCGATGCCATAAAGTTTGCGGATGTGTTCTGGTTCGTTCTGGAAGTTTACCGCTTCGGGAATGCTGGTCTGCATCCTTCCCGCAAGTTCGTAGGATTTTAATCTTGCTGCAAGAGATGAATCAAATGGATCTGCATCAGCATAAGAGCTGTTTGCACTTTGAATAAGTTTCAATCCTGCAACCCTTGCAGAAGAACTGACATTTTCAGGGCTGTGAAGGTTGGCGATGGGGTTGTTCGAACTGCCATTCATCATGGTGCCCTGATGTTGGGCGGGAAGAAAACCATTGGACCAATTCGCAGTGCCACCATTTACCAAACCACGCGGGTCGGGAAGCACAACAAACGATGGAAGGTTATCGCTGAGATTACCGAGGCCGTAAGAAATCCAACCGCCCATGCTAGGGAAACCTGCGAGGGTGAAACCGGTGTTCATCTGAAAGCAAGCGGGCGAATGGGAAGGGCTCTTTGCAACCATCGAATGAATAAATGCCATATCATCTACACAAGTGGAAAGATGAGGAAATAATTCGCTCACCCATGCTCCTGACTTTCCATGTTGTTTAAAGGGGAATACGCTTTTACGAAGCAAGCCTGGAGAAGCAAAGAAGGTGTCGAGTTCTCCCTTGGAGGTAAGTTTTGTGCCATCAAGTTTTTCAAGCTCGGGCTTGTAATCGAAGGTATCCACCTGACTAACACCGCCTGGCGAAAATATATGAATGATGCGCTTTGCTTTTGCAGGAAGGTGCAATCCATTCGTCGCGGGCGCTGCGAGAAGGGATTCCCTTTGCAACAACCATGCAAGTGCGATAGAGCCCAAACCCGTTCCCGCATGATCAAGGAAGCTTCGCCTATTGAGCCAGTTGTTTTGTGGTACAGCGTTATGAGGGTGCATCTTCATCCTAATGATTGTAAAGGAATTCACTGGAGTTATAAATGGCCCAACAGAGAGTTTCCAACCCATGCTCTTTTGCAACATTCAAACCCGCCTGTAACTCTTCTACATTCGGCTTTCGGGAGTAAGAGAATTCATAGGCCAGTTCGATTTGCTTTTGCAAATCAGGTTGTTGTTCTTTGAGCCTTGCTGCAAGCTTCATAGACTGCCTGACCACGAATGAATCGTTCATCAGTGCAAGAGCCTGAAGGGGAGTTGAAGTAGGGCTTCTTCGAGGTTGGGTGATCGAAGGGGAAGGGCAATCGAGTGCATCGAGAAGCGGACTGCGGCCCGTGATCACCTGCATGCGGTAGATAGTTCGCCTGTTGTAAATGTTCTCATCCTTATCGAACAAATGATAAAAATAAGTGTTGAGCTGAGTTACTGTATAAGGTTTAAAGCTTGGGCCGTTCATTTCGGAATTAAGATTTCCACCCATTGCAAGCATGGCATCACGCACCACCTCGCCCTCCAGCCTCAGCGAGGGAAAGCGCCAAAACAACCGATTGTCCGCATCAATCGCAACAGCCTTTTTATATTCCTCTTGGGTATTCATGTTGGGAATGCAAGCCTGCTTATAGGTAGCACTGGTAACGATCAACCGATGCATTGCCTTGATACTGTACTGCTGCTGCCTAAATTCGAAGGCCAGGAAATCAAGAAGCTCTGGGTGCGTGGGTCTACCACCATTGAAACCAAAATCGCTGGGGGTATCCACAATGCCAATACCAAAATGCCCCTGCCAAAGGCGATTGACCATCACACGAAAGGTGAACGGGTTTTCTGGGTGGGTAAGCCATTGAGCGAATAAGATTCTGCGTTGCGCCTCGGGTAGATTAAGATCCTTAGGGAAGTCAACTTGTGAAAGCTTAATGGCTTGAAGCCCACCAGGTGAGACTTCGTTTTTAGGATCCTTAATATCGCCTCGGTTAAATAAAACCGTGGGCTTGGGTTGCTCACGGTCGCCTACAAATCCCATCTGCACAGGAAATTTCTGTGCTAACTGCTGGCGTAACTTTTCCAGCCCAGCCTTCACCTGATCTTTTTCCTTCATCAACAATGCCAATGCTTCAGCTTCTTTTTGCTTTTCCTTCAATTGCTTTTGCAGTTCCAAATCTCTAGCTTCCAACCCTGCTATTTCTTTGCGCAATGGCTCAGTCTTTTCCAACCAGGCAGACTCTTCCTTTGCTCCCATCAATCTTCGCAACCCATGGGCTTTTATTTTCAACGAATGATCCACACCCTCAAACACCGCCTTCACCCGGTAATAATCCTCCTGTAAAATCGGATCAAATTTATGGTCATGGCAACGCGCACATTGAACGGTCAGACCCAGAAACGCCTGACTAACCCCAGAAACTATTTCCTCGAGTTGTTCTTCACGCGATTGCAATCTTCCCAGCTTGCTTGGTGTAACCCGCTGCACCGCATCCCAAGGGCCCGCCACCAAAAATCCCGTCGCTGCAATGCTATCAGCGGTTTGAACAACCTGAACATCACCTGCGATTTGCTCACGTACAAACTCATCGTAAGGTTTATCTTGGTTCAATGCACCGATCACATAATCTCGGAATGTGTATGCCAGTGGCCTTTGCATATCTTCTTCGAAGCCATCGCTTTCGCTGAAGCGTGCAACATCTAACCAATGGCGGGCCCACCGCTCACCATATCTTGGTGATGCAAGCAACCTATCCACCACTCGTTCATAAGCCTCAGGGTTTCCATCATTCAAAAAATCTGCAACCTCGCTAGAAGTGGGAGGCAAGCCAATCAAATCCAAGGTGATCCTGCGAATCAAAGATCGCTTATCAGTTACTGGCGATGGTTTGATTCCTTTTTCCTTCAACTTCGAAAAAACAAAAGCATCAATGGGATTAATCTTCCATGCATCAGGGGCATCCTTGATAACCGACGGCGTTACTTTAGCGATTGGCTTAAATGACCAGAAGGATCCATCTGCTTTGGCTTTTTCTTTAAGCACGATTTCTTTGGGCCATACTGCGCCCTGTTCGATCCAAGCCTTTATTTTCTCGACATCAGCTTTGGCGAGTGCGGGCTTCTTCCGGGGCATCTCGGGCTTCTTTTTATTCTCTCCCTCGATGATTTTTAAATAGAGTTGCGATTCCTCTGGTTTGCCCAAAACTATCGCCTTGCCTTCATCCCCCCCTTTAAGAGCGGATGCAAGCGTTTCGAGGTTCAGGTTCCCTTTAGTGACGGAAGAGTTATGGCATTCGATGCAATTCATAACCAATAGAGGAGCAATCGATTCTTTGAAGTTGATTTCGAAAGGGGCGAGGTTTAGCAATAGAAGGAAGCAACCAAGATTCATGCAAAACTCCCAACCACTCAAAACTTTAACACGGTGTGATACTACTTTAGATTACCCGTGGGAGATGCAATAATCAAGCAAAGTAAGCTTAAAGTACAAGGGTATGTTTTGAAAAACGGCCAATAAATCAATTACTTTCAAACCCAAATGCTGGTATATTTTGAGTACGAATACTACTTAAGAAAGGCTGTTCAGATGACCATCATTCGAAGAATTGTTTGCGCTGTATTGATTTGGATGCTGATGCCAGATGTTGTTTTTTGTGCAGATGCAAACAAGCCCAATATCATTGTTTTTCTGGTCGATGACATGGGGGTGATGGATACCTCGGTACCATTTTTGACCGATGCCCAAGGTAAGGCGAAGAAGTACCCGCTCAATGAATTCTACCGCACCCCCAATATGGAAAGGCTTGCATCGCTGGGAGTTCGGTTCAACAACTTTTGCGCAATGAGCGTCTGCTCACCTACCCGAATTTCGATCATGACGGGCCAAAACGCAGCACGACATCACACAACCAACTGGATCAACCCGGATAGTAATAACGCAGGCCCCAAAGGCCCAACCGATTGGAACTGGAAAGGCCTTGATAAAAATAAGGTGGGACTTCCCTCGTTAATGAAAGCCAATGGTTATCGCACCATTCATGTGGGCAAGGGGCATTTTGGACCAAGAAATTCCGAAGGAGCAAACCCTATGAACATTGGGTTTGATGTTAATGTTGGCGGGGCTTCGATCGGGCAGCCTGGGAGTTATTATGGAAAACAAAACTATGGTAATGATAAGAAAGCTTCCCATGCTGTACCCGGTTTAGATAAATACCATGGGACCGATACCTTCCTAACCGAAGCCCTTACTCTTGAAGCGAAATCTCATGTCTCTGCTGCAGTAACTGCTGACAAGCCTTTTTTCCTGTACCTTGCGCACTACGCGGTGCATGCGCCATTCAATTCAGACCCCCGGTTTGCAGATCATTACAAAGCTTCGGGCAAGAGTGCTCAAGCGCAGGCATTTGCAACCCTAGTCGAGGGTATGGATAAATCTCTGGGCGATTTGCTTGATCATCTAGAAAAGCTTGCTATTAGCGAGAACACTTTAATATTCTTCCTAGGAGATAATGGCTCCGATGCGCCCCTTGGGCATCAGCATGCGGTAGCCTGTGCTGCACCTTTACGAGGGAAGAAAGGATCCCACTACGAAGGAGGGATGCGAGTACCCTTCATCGCTGCATGGGCGAAACCCAATGCGAATAATCTCAATCAAAAGAAGTTATCTATAACTGCAGGGGCTATTCAATCTCAGCAAGCTGCTGTTTATGATTTATTCCCAACTATTCTTAACTTAAGTGGAAAAGCGATTCCGGAAGGCCATGCCATTGATGGCTTAAAACTTGATACCTTGCTGACAGGAAATCGAGATAGCAGCAGGGAGGAAGTTTTCCTGATGCATTATCCGCATGCGCCACACCGTACGGATTACTTCACCAGTTACCGCAATGGCAACTGGAAAGTCATCTATCATTATTTTCCTTCCGAAGTTTCAGAGAATTCGCATTATCAGTTGTTTGATCTTGCTTCAGACCCATTTGAACAAAAGAATCTTGCAGCCAGCAATCCAGTGGAACTAAAGCGAATGATACAAGAATTGATTACAAGGATGGAAACACAAAAAGCGCAATATCCACATGAAAAAGATTCCAATGAACTAGTCAAACCCAAACTTCCTAAATAGGGATTGCTTGACAATCGCTAGGCAAACAGGCACCATAAAGTTTAGGAAGGACGGAGTTCTATGATCATTACTTGGATGCTACTATTAAGCCTAATTGGGCAGACCGAAGCTAAGGCTGTAAAGCCTGCAAAGCCGGATCCATCGGTAGAGTTTTTCGCATCGAAAAATGTACTACGCATCTCAATCGAGATCGAACCAAAAGAAATACAAGCGTTGAAAATGGCAGACCGCACTTATGTGCCCTGCACAGTGAAGGTTGATGGGGGTTTGACTTACACTAAGGTGGGAATTCATTTAAAGGGTGCAGCGGGAAGTTTTCGCGCGTTGGAAGATCGTCCTGCACTTTCGCTGAACTTTGATAAATTTGTGGATGGCCAGAAATTCTATGGCTTGGATAAACTTCATCTTAATAACTCTGTGCAAGATGGCTCTTATCTTAACGAACTCATTTGCAGAGAACTTTCACGAAATTCGGGTTTACCCACCGGGCGGGCAACCCATGCCATGGTTAAGTTGAACAATCGTGATTTAGGACTTTATGTTTTGTTGGAGGGTTTAGATCGGACTTTTCTCAAGCGTAATTTTGGATCGCCCGATGGCAACCTCTATGATGGTGGATTTTGTCAAGACCTTGACCAGCCCAAGAAATTACTTGCTGGGAAAAAAGGCCAGAAGGATGAACAGGCACCATTAAAAACACTCGTAGTAGCTTGCAAAGAACCCGACCCAGCCAAGCGATTATTGTTGCTAGAGGCCCTAGTGGATATTGATGCTTTCTGGACTTTTATCGCTTTAGAACAGATCACAGCACATTGGGATGGCTACAATCGCAATCGCAATAACTATCGGATTTATTTTGATCCTTCCAAAGGAAACAAAGCCGTCTTTCTGGTTGCGGGAATGGATCAGATGTTTGGTGATCCAAATTTCAACCTCCGGGAAATGAGCTGCATTCTCGCCAACGCCCTGATGCAATGCCCTGGAATGTATTGGCGTTATAACGAGGCTTTGCACAAAGTTTATAATCAGGCTTTTCTATTGACCGAAATGAATAAACGCATCGATGAAGTTGTGGAAAAATTAAAGCCTTTGAAAGATATTAAGGGCGGTGGTGAAGATATGAAAAGAAGGCTCGCGGAAAGGGGCAAGGTTCTTGATAAGTTGATTGGAGAAATGCCTGCAAGCCCACCTATTTTCGGACCAGATAAAACGGTGACTCTTTCTGGCTGGAAGCCCGCTTTAGAAAAAGGGCCTTCACTTTTATTCCAATCTTCCTTCGAAGACAAAACCTGCTTATATATCCGCAGCTCCGCTGATTCTGTAGGTTGCTGGCGCAAGCCTGTTGCTTTGGACCCAGGCAAATACAGGGTTGAAGTGATTGCAAAAGCAGTGAATGTTAAAAACCGTAACGAACCGAATTCGGGTGTCGGATTGCGCCTAGCTAGTGGCGAAAAAACGAAGTATATTTCTGAATCAACAGGCTGGGAGAAAATGACCTTTGAATTTGATGTCGCTGCACCCAAGGAAATTATTTTGGTCTTGGAGATGCGCTCTTTAAAGGGCGAAGCCTACTTCGACACTTCTTCGATGAAGCTTGTAAAAGTTAACTAATAGCAACCAAGAGGCTTATGGCTTTAATACGAAAATCTGTCTGGTGGCGTCGCTATGCTTCAGGCGCTCTTGGTTTGATATCTCTCTTAGGTTGGCAGGGCGCAAGTTTTAAGTTAGAGCATCTTTTAAAAAAAGCGATTCGAGAAACCGGGCTGGATGATTTCGGCACAGATCACTTTCTAGAACCTTTGAATATTCTTATCAAAGATTTTATAACCCATAATCAAACAGACACTCTAGGCCGTTTTGTTTATTCTCAAATGATTCTTTCCTCGCTTAAGAACCGATTAAACCTGCATCAGTTACTAAAAAAGTACCCAGAAGTAGAAAAGGTTACAATCAATGCCCCCTTGATTGTAATTGGGTTACCCCGAACTGGAACTACTTTTCTTCAAGGCTTGCTTTCACAAGTATCGACACTCAGACCTCTGCAAAATTGGGAAACCCATCAACTGCCCGTGCCCCAATGCCTTGCTACAACCCAACAAGTACAACAGCAGCTAAAAATAGCGCAGGCGCAAATCGATGGTATAAACTGGTTATCACCCGAGTTTATCAAGGCGCATGAATTGGGCACCATGGAACCAGAGGAATGCAACCCATTCTTGATGTCCTCTTTTTATGCATTGTTGTTTTGCCAATTGGTTTATGCACCAGATTATTTCCAATATGTTCTCGCATCAAATTTTGGGGATAGTTACACATTGCATAAGAAACATCTGCAAGCACTTTCTTTCAAGAGAGAAGAGAAAACTTGGTTTTTAAAAGGCCCCGCACATATTGCATCCTTAGACCCACTCTTGGCTGTATACCCTGATGCTCGTATAGTTTTCACCCATCGCAATCCTTTGGAATGTATGCCTTCCATGGCAAGCCTTACCGCAATGATTCGAATGGTTTGTTTGCCTAGGCAAGATTTAAAATTAATCGGCCCAGGAATGGAGAAGCATTTACAACAAATGCTGGATGTGGGTTATCGCACGCGAGATGCTTGGCCTGCGACCGCAACTCCATTTCTAGACATCACCTATAAAAAATTAGTTAGTAAGCCTGTTGATACAGTTCATAAAATACTAAATCATTTCAGCATTCCTATTCCTGAAGGAATGGACGAAAAGCTGGAAAGTTATTTGGCTAAACGAACGCAGCACAGGCATGGTGTCCATAAGTATTCGTTGAATGAGTATGGCCTTGATGAAGCTGAACTCATGCAGAATTTCCAACGAGAATCAGATCTCGCTAACGGCTAATCAAGGCTAGGATAATATTTTAATGATCGACTTGATCATTGCAAAGTTGGTATCCCATCCACAAAAACCCGCAATGCCCATGATGAAACCAATTATTGCAGGAATAAGAGCGAAAAAGAAAAGCCCCCATCTCTTAGTTAATGCGGTTACGCCCATCAAAGCCAAACTGACAGCCAAGGCTGCATCACAAAGATCGAATTGGTCGTCCATTTCATTGAGTTTATCGTAACCTTGTTGTGCCTCTTCAGCATCGGCTTTTTGTTTCTCAGCTTTCTTTTCCTGCGATTCAGATTTCATTCGGAACTCTTCTGATTTTGCTTCGCGGAATGATTTGATCTCCGGAGTTTCGTTGGGTTGGGGCACGCTTAATTCCGCAGCTACTCCTTCATACACTGCTTGGCGAATGTTCCTTGCCTGAAACCATGCCCAGCTATCGTTTCTTTCCACTTGCCTTAACTGCATCTGCTGTACAATATTATCATCCTTCACATTGCAAATACCAATGAAGGTTGCAATGATCACGACCATCAATCCGACCCATGAATCCAAGGGGTTGTTCGAATCACTTAATTTTTCAGGCAATTCTATTTCAGCCATGGGGCGATCCTTTATTCTTTGTGGTTATTAGACAGAAGCATCATAAAAATGCACATTATAAATGTCCAGTTATAATTTGAAGTAGATCCAAACCTTTTTCTTGCTTGATCATGGCCTCTTCTTAGTTGATGATTTAATCATTCCTACCTTCTTGAGGGTTTTACGATGTTAAGCATTAAAGCGTTTCTACTACTTGGCCTTTTATTTCAACAAGCCGAAGCCGACAAATTAATTTGGAAAGAAGCTGCTGAAATCGGTCTCGAAAACCAAGGATGGAAAGAAACTCTTTCTCCCTACGATCGACTTCCCAAAAGCGTTGAAAAAATAGTGCGCCCACCCGTGTGGAGCCTATCCAGAAATAGCGCTGGTTTGGCTTGCAGGTTTATCACTGACTCTTCTGAAATTCATGCCCAATGGACTTTAACATCGCCCAATCTGGCAATGCCCCATATGCCCGCAACCGGTGTCAGCGGTTTGGATCTTTATGCACGCGATGATAAAGGCGCTTGGAAATGGGTGGCCAATGGCAGGCCTTCCGCAGTAACCAACAAAGCTGCACTTGCAACCGGGCTTCCTATGGGCAAGCGCGAGTACTTGCTTTATCTACCGCTTTATAATGGCGTTAAAGAAGTCAAGATTGGTGTTAGCAAAGGTGCAATGCTAGAAAAAGCCCCTCCTCGCGCAGCTCATCTGGCCCAGCCCATCATCTATTATGGCACCAGCATTGCCCAAGGTGGTTGTGCTTCCAGACCAGGCATGGCGCACACGAATATCCTGCATCGCATGTTGGATCGCCCTGTCATCAATCTTGGTTTTTCAGGCAATGGCACACTAGACCCAGAGTTTGTTCCACTGTTTGCCGAAATTGATGCCTCGGTTTATGTGC
Organism: Planctomycetaceae bacterium UBA969; assembly: GCA_002303765.1. Classification (GTDB taxonomy): domain Bacteria; phylum Planctomycetota; class Planctomycetia; order Gemmatales; family Gemmataceae; genus UBA969. The sequence goes on along the minus strand of DBCB01000086.1, from coordinate 17,235 downwards.
TAGATTGCCTACCTAATCTTGATGCAAAGCGTATCACTGAAAGACTTGAACCTTTTGTAATTGCATTACGAAAAGCAAAACCTTTAACGCCAATTCTTTTGGTGGAAGATCGCACCTATACCAATGCCAGCATACTTACAGGCGTAAGACAAAAAAATGAAAGCAATCGCAAAGCACATGCCGAGGCTGTTCAAAGGCTGAAGGACCGGGGAGTCACCGGATTATTTGTTCAACCGGGTGAACCACTAATGGGCGATGATGGCGAAGCAACCGTTGATAGTTCGCACCCGACTGACCTTGGTTTTATGCGCCAAGCACAGGTGATGCTGCCAACTTTAAAACCCTTGCTTCCAACTCCTGCAGCAGCAAGGCCAGCAATCGAAGGATACTTTGACAAGCTTAGTTATCTTCCCGGAGAAAAAGTTTCGTTAAGGGTTTCCTCAACAGCAGCTTCTTTCGGATTCGAAGTTGCAAGGCTTGGCGCCAAGCGGGAAGTTGTGCTTACCAAAACAGATTTAGTTTGTTCGGAACAGATGATTCCTGATAATGCATCTTCCCATGGTTGCAACTGGAAAGAATCATTCGGTTTTGAAATACCCAAAGAATGGCGCACGGGATATTACAACACAACACTTAGTGTGAAAAACAAGGAAGGTAAAGTTCTTACAAGCGAGGCGTTTTTTGTAGTGCGAAATGCAAATCCAGGCAAAGATTCTAAGATTTTAATTCAGCTTTCCACGAACACTTATAACGCCTACTGCAACTGGGGCGGGTACAGCCTTTATTCTTTTCATGGGAAATACAAGGTTCAAGGAAGGCGTGTTTCTTTTGAACGTCCAATGGCAGGCCAGTTTCGTTCTTGGGAATATCCCTTTATCAAATGGGCCGAGGAAGCTGGGTTTGTTTTTGATTATGCAATCAACAGCGATCTCGAACATCACCATGAAATTTTAAAGAATTACAAACTCGTACTCAGTGTGGGCCATGATGAATATTGGTCCACTCCCATGCGCGATAACCTTGAAAAATATATTTCCGATGGTGGCAATGTTGCTTTCTTTAGTGGTAATACCTGCTGCTGGCAGGTACGTTCTGAAGATTCAGGCAAAGCCCTTGTTTGTTACAAACAAGCATTTCGTGATGATCCTCTTTTTGAAAAAGGCGACCCTAAACTAATATCGTCTCTTTGGAGTCATCATTTGTTAAAGAGACCAGAAAACACACTCACAGGCGTTGGGTTTCTTTGGGGCGGGTACCATCGCAGTCATGGGCAGTTTATGGATGGTTCCGCTGCTTTCACAGTGCATCGACCTGAGCATTGGATTTTTCAAAATACCAACATGAAAAAAGATTCCACCTTTGGTGGCAAGGATACCATCGTTGGTTACGAATGCGATGGCTGCGAATTAATTTGGAAAGAGGGCCTACCCTTCCCAACTTTTTCCGATGGCACACCTAAAAACTTTTCCATCCTTGCAACTGCTCCGGCCAGATGGCATCCGGATGATTGCGAATGGTATGAACGCTGGGAAAAAGGCCGTACTGGAAATGCAGTGATAGGCACTTATTCGAACAACGGCACGGTAATCACCGTAGGCACAACGGATTGGGCGCATGGCTTGGCAGGGAAGGATCCATCGACTATGTCCATCACCCGCAATATTATTGAAAAACTCATGAAGTAGCGGATTCTTCGGTTTGCATTATTCTACTAAATAAACTTCAATTCATTCTGCATCTAGAATGATGATCAAGCCAGCAAAAAGGTCAAACTGCTCTAAATCGGGTTTTGGGTTAGGCCCTTTGGGGAGTGGTTTTTTCTTATAGACATAAACCAACACCGAGGTGCTTTCGTCTAATTTTTCCAAACTTGAGGCAAAGCCAGGTAGCTTCAATGGCCCTCGCATCTCAGCAACACTTTTCTTAGTGAATACCCTAATGTTTCCTTTTTCATCAAAAAAACCACCAGGTGGAAAAGTGCTGCGCACATTGCAAGGGTTTCGAAGTACTAACTCCAGCACATCGCCTGTTTGATGCACCAATAATATTTTAGATCGAAGCACTTGGAGATCTGCAAGGCCGCTTTCCAATTCTTGAACAGCCTCTTCCCGGGCAGGAGAATTCTTGGGTAACCCCATTCCTTTTTGTCTGATTTCAAGCAACTTCTTGCGCATAGCTTCTGCACGCAACGCCATGTCTCTATCGATTTCGCCAAATTGATGAGCCAAGCTGACACGAATCTTTCCATCACGTGGCGGGCCGAGTAATTTTCCAGCAAGGCTGCCCACATGAACCCAATCAGCTTTATCATCCGCTAAAAGCAAACTGGAAAATATCGAAAACATCATTACTAAAAGTAAGATTGACCTACCAAGCTTCATCATCGATTCCCCTATATTTATCATCAACATATCTTAATCAAACTGCATAGATATTGCACCTTTACATTTTGATTCAGCAGTATTTTTGCTTGTTCCCTTTTGCATTGTGGGAAGATATTTGGTAAAGATAAACTCATGAAAAACATCATTCTATACTCCCTTGCGCTACTTGGATTTTTCTCCAACAACTTACTTTGGAGTGCTGAAAAGCCCCCGAATATCGTGCTAATATTTGCAGATGATCTGGGCTATGCAGATCTAGGCTGCTTTGGATCGACGACGATTCGCACCCCCAACATTGATTCCCTTGCTCGTGATGGCATTAAGCTTACGAACTTCCATGTGCCCCAAGCAGTTTGCTCTGCTTCGCGTACTGCTCTTCTCTCTGGGTGTTATCCGAATCGTGTTGGTATTCTTGGAGCCCTTGGCCCTAATTCAAAAAACGGTATCAAAGACGCAGAAAACCTTCTTCCCGAATATCTTAAAAAAGTAGGTTATTCCACCGCCATCTTTGGCAAATGGCATCTGGGTGATTCTGCCCAATATTCACCATTACGCCATGGGTTTGACACTTATTTCGGCCTTCCCTATTCGAACGATATGTGGCCCAATCATCCCACTGCCAAAAACTTTCCGCCTTTACCTTTACGCCAAGATGACAAGGTTTTGGAACTTAACCCGGATCAGTCAAAATTAACTGGCTGGTACACCGATCGAAGTGTGAAGTTCATTGAAGCGAATAAAAATAAACCTTTCTTTTTGTACATGCCCCATTCAATGCCACATGTGCCTATTTATGCCTCAGAAAAATTCAAAGGTAAAAGCAACCAAGGGCTTTATGGAGATGTCATCGAAGAAATAGATGCTTCCGTTGGCACCATTCTTGAAACCCTCAAGAAACATTCCTTAGATAAAAACACCCTCGTGATCTTCACTTCAGATAACGGCCCATGGCTTTCCTACGGGCATCATGCCGGTTCGAAGGGGATGTTGCGTGAAGGCAAGGGTACCGAGTTTGAGGGCGGTGTACGAGTCCCCTTTGTTGCACGATGGCCCGGAAAAATTCCTGCTTCAGTTACCAGCAATGAACCCACCATGACCATCGATCTTTTACCAACCCTTGTTGGTTATGCAGGTAGAGTTGTTCAAGCAGAACCTAAAATTGATGGCAAGAACATCAGTGCAATTATCGAAGCGAAACCTAATGCCAAAAGCCCTCAAGAGGCTTACTATTTTTATTGGGGGGATGCACTTCATGCGGTAACCAGTGGAAAATGGAAATTACATTTCCCACACCCTTATTTGCATATCATCGAGGGTGGAAGCGATGGCAAACCAGGAAAAAGCGAAATCCGTAAGATTGAGCTTTCCTTGTTCGACCTCGATGCAGATATCACTGAATCCAAAAATGTCGCAGATCAAAACCCCGATGTAGTTAAAAAACTACAAATACTGGGCGATAAAATAAGAGAAGAACTAGGTGATTCACTCACCGGCAAAAAAGGCTCTAAACTTCGATAGGCACTTTAATCATGCGAAAAACACTTGGTTCAATCATTCTTTCTTTTGCTGTCTTTAGTTTTGCATATGCATTCGATTCCAACCCAAGTGATTGGAAATTGGTTTGGAGTGATGAATTCGAAGGTAAAGAAATCGACCGTTCAAAATGGGACTTCGATCTAGGCAATGGTTTCTACGATTATAATGCAAAACAATGGATCAACGGTTGGGGCAATGAAGAGCTGCAGTACTACACCCGCGAACCAGAAAACGCTTTTGTCAAAGAGGGCTTGCTTCATATCAAGGCAATAAAAGAATCGATCCATAATTGTGGTTACACTTCCGCACGAATGAAAACCCGGAAACGAGATGGCAGCGCACTCTTCAACCAATGCTATGGTANNNNTGGTAAGTTTGAATTTCGAGCCAAACTGCCTACAGGGAAAGGTGTTTGGCCAGCGCTTTGGATGCTGCCACAAAGTGATAAATATGGCACCTGGGCTTCGTCAGGCGAGATTGATGTGCTTGAAGCGCGAGGGCAAGAGCCCAATAAAATCTTAGGGACATTGCATTTTGGCTCGCGCTGGCCCGCCAACGCACATAAAGAAAATAACCTCCTTCTTCCCAACAATGGCACCATTGCAGATTTCCACACTTATGCGATTGAATGGGAACCGGGCGAGATTCGCTGGCTGCTGGATGGCAAACAATTTGCAGCACAATCATTCTGGTGGAGTAGCAGCAAAGTTGCAGCCAACAAAGGGCTTCAACCGACCAAAAAGGAAGATCTTAACGCTTGGCCTGCACCGTTCGACCAGCCTTTTTATCTGGTCATGAATGTTGCAGTGGGCGGGAAGTTTTTAGGTAACCCCGATAATACCACACTTTTTCCTGCGGAAATGCTGGTAGATTATGTGCGTGTTTACGACAAAGTTGGGGGCTATGCCAAAATCAAACCCCGAGGCGAAGGTAAACTTCCCTTTGGCAAACCATAATTAGTACAACAACTCAACTACCTTGATTTATAATTATATTGTAGTTACAATATAATTATGATGAATCTTGAGTTTTCTTGGGATCCGGACAAAGCCCGAATTAATCAGAAGAAGCATGGTGTCTCTTTCGAAGAGGCGCAGACAGCTTTTTATGATCCTTCTGGTCTGATTATCCATGACCCAGATCATTCTCTTGCAGAAGATCGCTTTATCTTGTTAGCCATGAGCTTAAAACTCAGACTTTTGATTGTTTGTCATGCTTATAAAAATCTTCATTCACAGATACGAATCATCTCGGCACGAAAAGCGACCAAGCGGGAACAAAACCAATATGGAGGTTCTAAACCATGAGAAAAGAATATGATTTTTCGAAGGCGACCAAGACACCCTACACGAAAGCTGTGAAAAAACAAATCACCATCCGTCTCGAAGTTGAAATCGTCGAGTACTTTCAGAAGTTGGCAGAGCAAACAGGTATTCCTTACCAAAATCTAATGAATATGTACTTACATGATTGTGTTCAGTCACAACGAAAACCCATTTTCAAATGGGCCTAACAAATCAGTTATACTTATTTAATCTCACCCCATTATTACCTTTTTGGAAATGGCGGGGGTGGGGGCAGTTTCTTTTCTTTCGTCTTTAACTCGTTGAGAATCTCTTCGATGGCCCGTTCCAATTGTTGATCCTTCCCGCCATATTCAATTGCGGGATCGTTATCAACGACGATGTCCGGGGTAACACCCTTACCTTCGATAATCCATTCCTTGCCTTCGATATCATAACGGCTAAATTCAGGTTTATTCAAAGTACCACCATCCAAAAGCGGAAGTGTGCCACGGATGCCTATCACGCCACCCCAGCTTCGTTTTCCAATCAATTTTCCAAGCTTATGCTGGCGAAAACGATAGGGAAATAAATCACCATCCGAAGCAGAAAATTCATTCATCAGGCAGACCATAGGGCCATGCATCATACCTCGGGGATCAACCGATGGCGGCGTGCCACGGGCGATTCCAATCATTGCAATTTCCCTTCGAAGCCTTTCGATAAGCATCGGTGAAACATTACCACCCCCGTTGCCACGCATATCAATAATCAAGGCGCTCTTTTTTAATTGCGGATAGAACTGCCTTGCGAATTCATTAAGCCCGGCTTGCATCATATCGGGCACATGGATGTATCCAACTTTGCCCTTGCTAGCCTCATCAATGCGCTTGCGATTTTTTTCAACCCAGTCACGATAATAAAGAGGTCCTTCATTATCGATCGGAACAATCACTACTTCCCTTGCGCCATTGGCTTCTGGCTTGGAGTTTATTTTTATCACAACAGGCTTACCAACTTTATTAACAAGTGCTTGATAGGGTGAAGCCATTTCATTGACAGGCTTGTTATCAATTGCGATTAGGTAATCACCCACTTTTGCATTAACTCCGGGTGCAGCAAGGGGAGAAGCCAAGCCTGGTTCCCAGGTTGAACCTTCAAGGATGCGAGTGATTTTTACATATCCTGATGGTGCATGCTTTTCAAGCTTTGCGCCAAGTTGCCCCAGCGGAATCTTTCGCACAGTAGGTAGATCGCCACCCCCTACATAAGCATGGCCTGCATTCAATTCGCCAATGAGTTCGCCAATCACATAGGAAAGATCAGCACGATGCCTTACATGGGGAAGAAGAGTTTCGTAGCGGTTACGAAGTGCAATCCAATCAACGCCATGAAGATTGGGGTCGTAAAAGAAGTCGCGCATTTGGCGCCAGCACTCGTGATAGATCTGTTTCCATTCAGCCTTGCGATCGAGTTGCACTTCCATGCCCGAAAGATCGAGGAAGGAAGAAGGAGTAACAGAAGCCTTGGGCAGATCGATGACTGCAAACTTTCCATCAACAGAAACAAGAGTTTTTTTGCCATCAGCGGTGATATCAAAGGAACTCACAGAGCCTAGGTTGGTTTCTGCGCGAGTTGCAAGATCATAGGTTGCAAAGGTGGACCGTGTATCTTTGCTGGAAGAGCGTATATACCAGACAGCAGAACCTACGGATTGAAGGTTGCGGTAATTACCTGGTGGCGTGGGGATCTGGAAAGTTCGTTCTGAAAAACCAGTGAGATCAATTTTGGAATCCTTATCCTTGGCATCTGTTGCAGGCTTGTTTTCAGGTTCATCGGTCTTTGGTTTAAAGGGCGAGGGTGTATCTTTCGCAAGGGCAACGGCGTAGATGCGTGCCATATCGCGGTAAGCATGGTTCCATTCGGTGGAACTGTAAATGGGGTTTAAATCGCGGTTGGAGACAAAGAAAAGAAATTTACCATCGCCTGAGAAAGCTGGGGAGTTAGATTCATGCCAACCATCGGTTACATCCGTAGCAACTTTAGTTTCAAGGTTGTAAATGCGGATCTTGTCCATGCCAGTATCGCTGGTTTCCGACCAAGAGACCCATTTGCTATCGGGGGACCAAACCGCATCATTGATTTCCCAATGCTTGGATTGAGTCACTTCGATAATTTTCTTGGTTGCAACATCAATATAGCGAACTCTGAACTTGCGATCGGTCCAAAGAATTTTTTTAGAATCGGGGGACCAGAAAAGGGAATACTTGTAGACATCGCCTTTGGTGGTAAGTGCGGTAGGAGCGGATTTGGCATCGGAGGCAACGAGCATGATTTCATCTTCACCTGAGATATCAGAAATGAATGCAATATTTTTCCCATCGGGTGACCAATGAGGATCGCGATCATGCGCCCCGGGGGTGTTGGTAAAATTGCGCGTGATGCCAGGCCCAGAAGGTATGGTGAAAAGTTCCCCTCTTGCGCTTAAGCAAACTCGCTTGCCATCGGGGGAAGGCGTACCTGATGCAACTTTGTCTGCAACAGAAAACAGTGCAGTACGAGAAGTCGCGAAATCTTCATTAAGTTGGATGGGAATCTTTTCGTACTTATCGGTTTCAAGATCTAGCTTCCAGATGAACCCTGCTTGTTCGAATGCAATCGCCTTGTCTCCAAGGGATGGAAACTTGACATCAAAATCTGCAAAGGTGGTGACTTGTTTGACCGCTTTGGTTGCAAGGTTAAGCACATAAAGATTCATGCGCTTGGAGGGATCGCGATCAGAGAGGAAATAAATGCGATCTTTGAACCACATGGGTTCGATTTCTTGATCAAGAGTATCAACAAGTTGTTCGGTTTTCTTAGTTTTGAAATCATAGGTCCAGATATCATCACACATACCACCCCGGTATCGCTTCCAAGTGCGGAACTCGCGGAAGATGCGGTTGTAAACAATTTTGGAACCATCAGGAGAATAGGAAGCAAAGCCTCCGCGGGGAAGTGGCAGCTCTTCATGCAACCCGCCATTGGCATTCACTGTGTAAAGCTGCCCCAGAAAATCATTGAAGGTTGTCATGCGGGAACGAAAAAGAACATCCTTACCATCGGGTGTCCAACCGAGGGTGATATTGTTTGGGCCCATACGATCTGAAACTTCATCCCTGCCTAGGGTGGAAGTCCAAGTCAATCGCTTGGGTTCACCGCCTGAAGAGGGGATTTTGTAAATTTCAGTATTACCATCATACTGGCCAGTGAATGCAATCGACTTACCATCGGGTGAGAACTTCGGAAACATCTCGAATCCAGAATGCGAGGTGAGTCTTCGGGCAACGCCCCCCTTGGAATTAACTGTGTATAAGTCGCCAGCATAGGTGAAGACAACTTGGTCGCCATGGATTGCAGGGAATCGTAACAGCCTTGCTTCTTCTGCGTGAGAAAAGGAAGAGGTACTGAAAATTAAGGATAGTAGACAAAGAGTGAGACGCATGGCTTTTTCCTTGCTTAGATTGAAAACTATAAGAATTGATTATAGTGCATCGAAGCGTTGAACCCATACAAGTAAAGTTGGGTGGAACTGAAGTTTAGGGTGGTTTATAGCGATTTTAATGATTGTATAACTAATGATTTTTCAGCGTAGAGGAGCCTGCAAATTCAAATCAATAGTACCACCGTTATCGGGCACTTCTACTTTTAAAGTGGTAGTTTCAGCGACACCATAGTTGGCGGGGATGGAGGCCTTTGGGTTTGTTTTTTTAGGCAAAGAAATGCCCACTGCAGGTGCTGGTCCACTTTCCGGATTAGTTGGAATTGCAACAGCTTCCGGGTCAAAAAGTGGTTCCACAATTATCACACGATAGGTTCCCGGTGGGACTCCAATTTCATCTTTGATGGATCCGGGGCGAATAGCAAGCAACGAATAGTTTCCATCCTTATCACTAACCCCGCCACCGCCGACTCCGGGGGTGACATTTTCAGGGAGGAATTTAATATGCTTGAAGGGGAGAGGTACTCCATCCAAAGTTAGTTTACCTTGAATAGGTACCAGTGTTGGACGCTTGTCCCCACAGCCCAGAACCAATAACACCAAAAGCATCAGAACAATATTGTTTTTCATTTTGGAAATGGCTCGTTTATGGAAGGG
>DBCB01000086.1:806-7870 GCA_002303765.1 Planctomycetaceae bacterium UBA969 | reverse complement strand
CGAAATTACCTCACCACCCGCCATGGTGCTAAGCGCTTCAAGTGTAACACCACTGGTGTTTTCAGTCATAAACCGAACGGAGCCATCCCCAAAAGCAAAATGACTGCCACCCGAATGCATACTACCTGCAGCAGCCCACCAAGTACGAATACGGCCATTCATAACTGTATAAGTTGGATTTGCTGCAGCGGGAAAAGAACTTGGCAGATTCCATATATTTATGCCAGGGTCACTTGTTCCCGGATCAACCCCCACCATCACATGGGTACGGTACGACCAAGCAAACGCAGCGCCATTACCGTGATATCTAGTGGTTTCACCCAAGGCAAAGGTATTGCTTAATCCATCGACAACATCACCTGGCCTAGTAGTGCTATTTTCGCCAAACATTCTCCTTAGTGAGCCACTGGTTGCCCAGTTATTGCAACGAGAATAATCGCTATCGCTGGTGATGAAATCATAATTGGTTGCTGCGCCCTTAAAGGTGCCACCTGGGCCATAATACCCCCCTGTAAGTCGATCATTAGGCCCCGCAGAATTATCAGTTGGGCAATTAAAAGCTTGTACCACGGTTGAAGCCAAAACTGCATTTCCATTAGTCAAAGGATTACCAACTAGGACACCTGAGGTGTTTCCCGGATTAACTGCAAGGGTGGTAGAAACATTTGCGAAAGCTTCATTAAGGTTGAACTTTTCATAAAGAGCTGATTGCTCAAGATAAGGAAGAAGGAGCAGCAAACCGTTGGCGTTATAAATTTTTGCATCGCCCGTTGCAGGAGTACTACACCAGCTGTAACCCTTGCCTGCAGAAGGAAAAGTATTGAAAGTTGCAAGATAGTTGTGGGTAGCGAGTGCAATCTGTTTAAGATTATTGGAGCACTTCATTCTTGCTGCAGCTTCACGAACCTTTTGCACCGCAGGCAACAAAAGCCCGATCAAAATCGCAATAATTGCGATTACAACCAAGAGTTCGATAAGAGTAAATGCACGAGAGCTTGATCTTTTAAAAGACATTTTTATACTCCGAAAATAAATGACTACCCTTATAATTTAACCAACTAATAAACTTAATGATACCACAAAAATCGTTGATAGCAAACAAAAAAACAGATCTAAACACCAAGCGCACTGTTTCAATGGATACTTTCTTTGCCTCGAGTTCTTCTTTAGGTTAAAACTATATTTGTGTATATCGGTTTATTATCCTGCATTGAGAACAACATGAACATTTTTCTTTCCTTGGTATCCTGCATTGCAATGCAAGTTGACCTTCCAAAAATCAACACCCCTGAAATCATTCGTGAGTTCATTTACTTAGAAGCCCCGTTTCCACAATGCCATGCAACCACCATCGCAGAAGCTCCCAAAGGATTAGTTACCGCCTGGTTCGGTGGCACACGCGAAAAAGCCCCCGATGTTGGGATCTGGGTTTCAAGAAGTGATTCAGGAAAATGGACTACACCCATTGAAGTAGCCAACGGCATCCAATCCGATGGCAAACGGCACCCCTGCTGGAACCCTGTTTTGTTCCAACCTAAAACTGGGCCGTTGATGCTGTTTTATAAAGTTGGCCCAAGCCCCTCGACTTGGTGGGGGGAACTCCGCACCAGTGTGGATTCCGGAAAAACATGGAGCACCACCATAAGACTTCCCGATGGAATTTTAGGGCCCATCAAAAACAAACCCGTGCAACTTCCAGATGGTTCCATTCTTTCGCCCACAAGCACCGAAGAAAATAAACTGTTTGGCTTATGGAAAGTGCACTTCGAACTCTCCAAGGATTTAGGAAAGACATGGAGCAAAATCGAACCTGCTCCTGTCACACTTGAAAAATCAATTCAAGCCATCCAACCCAGCATCCTATTTCATGACAACAACAAGTTGCAAGCCTTAGGAAGATCTAAGGGTGGAAAGATTTTTGAAACTTGGTCGGAAGATCTGGGTAAATCTTGGTCCGCTCTTTCTTATACCAATCTTCCCAACCCAAACTCGGGGACTGATGCAGTTACCCTAAAGAATGGTACCCATCTATTGGTTTACAACCACACCGAAAAAGGTCGTAGCCCATTGAACCTTGCAATCTCCAAGGATGGCAAAACTTGGGAGGCCGCATTAGTGCTCGAAAAAGATCCCGGCGAATATTCCTACCCTGCAATCATCCAAACAGCCGATGGCATGGTGCATATCACCTACACTTGGAAAAGGCTTAGAGTCAGGCACTTAATGATCGACCCTGCAATGCTTTCAGGCAAAGCGATTGTTGGTGGGGAATGGCCCAAGTAGAAATATGCTAATAGAGGTATGCTAGAAAAAGTCGCGTCCAAGGTGAACGACCCAATTTTCATTTTGATACCAAAGTTCTATATCAATTCGAAAGCGTTTGGAGCCTTTGACCAAAGCTGCATGGGCGATTGCTCTGCCATCTTTATCGGTACATGCTTTTATTTGAACGGTGGGCTGATCAAGATTTACTTTTTTCAAAAGTCGCTTACAAGCAGCTTTAAATCTTTCAATCGTAAGCATTTTTTTTTGAGCTGGATTTACCATGTTCCAAGCTGCATCAATATCTGATTGGGAAACGGCTTGAAGAAACTCACGAGCTACGGGCTTTGCAGGGCTTTCTTTGATTTCTTTTTTTGATGAACAACCAAAAGGCATTAATGTAATTGCAATAATAATCAGCGCCCTTTGATCAATACGCATAACTTCCATCCTGGGCTAGAACGATTTTATCAGGAAAAATACCAATCACAGCGTCATCAAAACGCATCATGGAAACATGACCATCAAGGTAGAGATAATTTGAACTCCCCGAATGCCTTTGATGTGCGATCCAATCCTTGAAGGTATCTGTTCCCAGCCAGATATCAAAATCATCCTGCCTGGGATTTTCGCCATTGATGTCGAGAAATGCGAGATGGTTTCGTTCCACAAAAGCAACCCAATTGGAAGTTCCGACTTCATTAATAAAACGGGATAGATTCCATTGCCCATACCGCCTGCTCTTATGGCTAAGAAGGGAATTCATAAGGTGACTGACCCTATGTTCAACGCCATCGGGTTGGCCAGTAACTGGATCAATGACCAATTTTCTTTCCGCAGGGTCATCAGGGCAGCGAAAGATTTTGTCGGAATTACCCAAAACGCCCTTGATGGAATTATTTTCATCAGCTTCAGCGGCACTGCCAATGAAGGGCATTAACTTGTCAGCCCAGAATATTTCAGCAAACGAATTAGAATGCGTGGTATTGGAGCTAACATCAGAATCATAGGGATGATGCAGGAAAAACTCCCCGCGGTAAACATCGAAGTAGCCATGAACCGCAAGGCCAATCTGCCTGAGCCTAGATTTGCAATCAAGAGCACTTGCAGCGCTGCGAACTTTCTGAACCGCAGGAAGCAGCAAGCCAATTAAAATACCAATGATTGCAATGACAACCAGAAGTTCGATAAGGGTGAAGGCTTTTTTAGTGTGCATATCGAGCACAAACTCCAGTATTACAGAATTGAAAATAATAATACCGGCTTCTTTTCCTAAAGCAAGCGTTTTTTTTCGGATATAGTAAATCTTCATCTTAAATTCACTGGAGCGCCTTTTATGCCTGATATCGTGCGATTTTCTGTATCTCTTGAAAATGACCTGTTAGGGCAGTTTGATTCTTTTTGCACCGAGGGCAAGTTCGCAACCCGCAGCGAAGCAGTAAGGCATCTCATTCGCGAAAAGCTGGTTTCTTCCCAAAGCACGGATGAAAACTCCCATGTTGCTGCGAGCCTTACTCTTGTTTATGATCACCACAAAACAAAAATCACGGACAAACTTCTCGACTTACAACATGCGCATTCAGAAAGTGTTGTTTCAACCATGCATGTTCATCTTGATGATGATCTATGCATGGAATTGATAGCATTGCGTGGTCACGCTGGTGAATTACAGAACTTAGCAGATGCCCTTGGCGGTTTGAAAGGTGTGCATCATGCCAAATTAGTTTTTGCATGTTCCCAGTCCATTAGTCCATTGCATTTGCATAGCCACCCTCATCCTCACAAACATACCCATTAATTTTTTCAATTATAAAAGTAAGGAAGGCCCGCTGAAACTTATTCAGCGAGCCTTCTTTTGTTTAACCATCTTCAGATTATTAAACCATCATGCTGCCTGATTTTATCATTGAGCCACTTGGATCAAGGGCAAAAAGATAATCAGCGGTTGCTGCAGGCGATGAAGTTACCGTTGGTGCTGTGGCAGTAGCAACGGTAGGGGATGTTGCAGCCACTACTGGGGAAGTAAACACCTTGAATATTCCAGAGAACTCATAAGGAGTTTGCAAGATGCTTGAAGAGAAGTTGTCGGTTCGTGGCAACACTCCACTTGCATTTTGCAAATCACGATTAAGCGACCAGAAAGATAACAACCCCAGGTTTTTCTGCTGTGCGAATGCCAGCACTTCCTTGGCTTCCTGTTGATCAAACACCTCGGTCAAAACATCGTTTCGACCTATCATGGGTGTTATCCCAACCATGCTCCAAAGCTTGGTATCAGAAAACCCGGTGTAGATTGCTTTAAGCTGGGCATGCAAACTTGTAGCAGCCTGGATTGCATAATCGCCCATTTTTCCATTGGAATTCGGAGCTGCACCTTCACCATAATCCATGGCCATGATGTTCACCCCACCCAACTTTACTCCGGCCTTGAAAGCACTCTGTACTGCATAGATGCCATCCAGGGTAAGCCCGGTGGGCAACACAGGAAGAGTCAGCCAGATTTCCAAGGGCTTGCCAGCCTTCAAAGCATCGGCTTGCAACTCTGCAAGCACCAAAGACCTGCGATCAATCACCGCCTTGTTGGCAAGCGCTGCTCCTTCAATATCAAAATCAATCCTTGTCAAACCATAGGCATTGATAACCTGTTGATAAGCAGCCTTGAGGGCAACTTTATCAGAGATCACTTCAGCCATCTCTTGGTTGGCAGCACCACCAAAAGAAACATTAACATCGCCACCCAGGGAACGCAGATCATTCACCTTGGCGCGCATCTGCAAATCAAATTGCTGGCCATCAATTTCATAGGTGGTGAAACCACCCCATGCTGGTTTGCCGGCAGCAGTTGCAGTGATGAAACCAAGCGAGAAATATTTAAGCCCCTGCTCACGAGCGATCTTGGTGAAATCCAAAATCGGCCAGAGTGTGGTGTCCACATAAGGTGCAAAAACATTTCCAGGCCATGCCTTGGCTCCCTCTGCTACAAGTTTTACTGATACCGATGCAGTCGAAGTAAGCCCTGCAACATCAGCAATAGTGTAGTTGAAGGAATCCGAGCCCGTGAATCCCGACCCAGGAGTATAACTAACTGTACCATCTGGGTTGATCGAGACTGTTCCAAAGCTTCCCTGAGTCACAGTCTTCACCGAGATTTTATCGCCATTGAGATCGGTATCGTTAGCAAGCACAGAGATGCTTGATGGCGATGCAGATGGAATCCAAACTGAATCCGCAACAGCAACAGGCGCACTATTCACTGGAGCAGGCGTTGGGCTAGGCGCAGGAGTTGGGGCTGGAGAACCAGCAAGCTGGATAGTCCCAACGCCCGAGGCATCCGCCAAGGTTGCGCCCGTTGGTGTTGAAAGCAACAGGGAGAAAGTTTTAGAAGCAGAAAGATTCTGGCTTGGAATCACGATGGAAACAGTCTTTGTGGTTTCCCCCGGTGCGAAAGTTAAAGTACCAGACACAGCCTGATAATTGGTGCCTGCAATTGCAGTACCATTAGCAGTTGCGTATTTAACAGTAACAGTACCCGAGGAAGCAGCAGAAAGTTTCACTTGGAAATTCATGGTTTGTGAATTTCCAGTGGCTGTTCCAAGCATTGGGGCAAGGCTAGCTTGGATGTAACCCATCTTGGTGGTATTAACAGTGGTCCAGTCGTCATTGAGAATGCCGCCCGTGTCGCCACTGTTAGGGTTAAGGCTCCAGTAAGTCCAGCTCATTCCCTTTTGGTTTGAAGCCAGATCTTTGGTGCCATCAAGGTTCAAATCGCCATCCATGTAGTCGGTAAATTTATCCAACCAGAGTTGATCACTGGTTGAACCAAGTTTGGAACCAAACTCGCCGATGAACATAGGGGCAGTCTGATTTTGGAAGAGATATCCAAAATGGGCATTCCAAACCTCATCCAAGTTATTGGGATAGTTAGGGTCGGAAAACCATTTCTGCGCATAAATACTACTAGGGTATTCATGTGAAGAGTAAACAAGTTTGTTAGGCACAGAAAGATTGACGGGAAAGAAGGCAGCGCCCTTCAAGTTACCGCCCCACCAGGTTGTTTCATTGTTGTATTTTTCAACACCTTCAACAATGATAAGCCAGTTGGGATTTGCAGCAAGGATCGCATTACCAGCACGCTCTGCAGCTTTATTCCAATCCGTTGCTGCAGAACTATTTCCCCAAGTTGCGGATCTCTTAGGTTCGTTAAAGAGATCTGCACCAATCACCGTAGGGTTGTTGGCATAGCGCTTTGCAAGCATTGACCAATCTTCAATCCAACGCTGCTCAGTGTAATAAGCATCATTAGGGATGTACCAAACATCTTCATTCAGGTACCCATCAGCCTTGGCTGAATGCCTGTCGAAAATGACACGCAAGCCAATCTTGCCACAGTATTCCACCATTTTGTCGAGGCACTGAATGGGAGTAAGCCCCTGCAAATCTGGATTCTGTGCAAAATTAATACTGCTGGTAACCGCATCACTACGAAGCATTTCGTTAGAGAACGGAACACGAAGAGTATTAAAACCAAGAGTTTTTACCTGATCCAGCACAGAGGTATAACCACGGGTCCATAATCCGTGAAATACTTTATTGCCGGTTTCAAATCCAAACCAGTTGATACCCGTGATGCGTACTGCATTTCCGTTGGCATCAACAATCTGATTACCAGATGTTGAAAGGAATCCATTCGATGCCGAGTTATCTAACATCCCAGTTACTGTCACCGAAACATCGTTAACAACCAAAGTAGGAGTTACAATTGGAGTAGGAGTTGGGGTTGGTGCTGGCGTTGGTGCTGGCGT
>DBCB01000086.1:0-729 GCA_002303765.1 Planctomycetaceae bacterium UBA969 | reverse complement strand
CGCTGGCGTTGGTGCTGGCGTAGGGGTTACAACCGAGCTAGAGCCATTGATCACTACATTGGTAGGCGAAGTGGCAGAGACGCCACTGCCTGAAAAACCAAAGGTAATTGAAGCACCAGGAGCAATATCCTTGTTCCAATCTGCAGCACCAATCGTGTACTTGGTGCCGGTGCGGGAAACCACGGTAGCACTCCAAATGTTATCCACATTCCATGGCGCATCGAAGGAAGCAACCCAAGACTTAAGAGTTGTGGTACCTGTATTTTTGATCGTGATATCAGCGTTAAAACCGCTACCCCAATCGCTGGTGACCTTGTAACTCAGCGTAGCCGAAACGCCAGGTGCAGGCGTAGGTGCGGGCGTAGGAGCAGGCGTTGGTGCAGGTGTTGGCGCTGGTGTTGGTGCTGGTGTTGGCGCTGGTGTTGGGGTAGGGGAAATTACTGAAGATAGGTCACCACCCGTGAAAGCAAAATCCGAGGGATTTTGCGCATAGTTACCACCACCAATGAATCCCACGGTAATGGATTGTCCAGGGTTTATGGTGCTGTTATAACCTGCGTTAGTGATTTTAAAATTACCTGCACTAGTTTGGGTGACGGTGCCATTCCAACTAGAACTAATGGTGTTTGCATATTTAAAAGTGGCGGCCCAATTAGTAACAGCAACATCACCAGTATTTTGAATGGTGATGAGCCCCTGCATACCAGAGCCCCAAGAGTTATCGATAGA
>DBCB01000349.1:14993-32528 GCA_002303765.1 Planctomycetaceae bacterium UBA969 | reverse complement strand
AGGCGTGATCTTTAATAAGGCGGGGACATCCAAAACCTATATGCTTAAATTCTACCTTTTGGGGTTGATCCAAGCAATAACTAATATCGTCAAAAATAGCCAAAAACTTAATAACTAGGCTTTTTCTGTAATATTAACGACTTTAACGATTAATCATTAAAGCCTTTTCTGCCTGCCTTTATCGCTTTATAGCAATTAAAGATTCTAAATCAGATTCTTGCAGCTGTTTAGCGATATGGTCGATTTGATCGCTTACAAAATCCAGATGGCGGATATTAGGGTTCAACTTGTTGGCAATTCCCTTGTCGTAAAGCTTATCGTAATAACCTAAAACTAGCCGGGCTACTCCAGCAAAGTCTTTTTGTTCAAGCGCACAAAGCGCTTTCTCGGTACAATCTGGCCCTAATCTTTTCTTGATATTGTTAATCGAATTTCGCAACCCTTCTACTTCGTTTTCACCATAATCCGCTTTTAATCTTTCAACACGCACATCAAAAGGCAGATTGATGATCATCGAAGGGGCCAGCGATAACCTTTTCCAAAACAATTCGGGTAACAAAACTTTACCTACTGAACGACTTTCATCCTCGACCCAGACCCTGCGTTCCAAATCAAACTCTTTCAATTGCATAGCAAGAAGATTTTCGAATTGCTCATTAGAGGGCTGTGGATGCAACTGCCCAAGGGCGCCAAACGCAGACCCCTTATGATGCGCCAACCCTTCCAGATCAATAACTTGCTCTCCAAGGGATTTTAAACGCTGAAGGATTGCAGTTTTACCCGAGCCAGTCCGCCCACCAAGCACCATATAATTAAGAGGTTTGTCCAGAACTTCAAGCACATGATTCCGAAACGATTTATACCCACCCTGAAGAATAAACACTTCGTGTTCGAAAAGATTAAACAACCATGCCATGCTTTCGCTACGCATACCACCACGCCAACAATGCACAAATACCTTGTTGTCTTTCAGCTTGGGTTGAATGAAACGCACAAAGTCGCACATCTTCTTGCTCGCAAAATCGAGCCCTAGCAGGGTTGCCTCGCGTTTGCTTTTTTGCTTATACGCGGTTCCCACAATTTCGCGCTCAAGGTTATTGAACAAAGGAAGATTAACCGCCCCGGGTATGCGCCCATGGTCGTACTCACCCTCGCTTCTTACATCGAGAGCAAGATGCCCCTGCGATTGCTCTAAAAATTCGCTGATTTCCAATTGATGTATCATGCAGTTAGTATAGTGGTTCTCAATCCAAAGAAGTCCAGTCTGCAATCTTTAAGCTTATTTTTCCCTCACTTATTCTTGTGAATCGGGCAAAATCAGTTACCATAGAATTTTGAATCGGGCCTGAATACTCTCTGGAGCGACCATGCGAAAATACCTGCTTACCATCCCCTGCACTCTTCTTTGCTTCTCGCTTTGCCTGGCTCAAACTCCCAAAACCACCATCATTCAAGATAACTGGGATGCTGCCTACCTCGAAGGTATACGCTGTGGCAACTTCCATTCGACCGTCAAAGAAATCGTCCAACCCGATGGCACAAAACATTTTGAAACCCGCCTTGAAATGCAACTCATGCTCAAACGCTACAAATCTGTAGTTGCAATGAAAATGGATACGGAAATGGTTGAAGACCAAGAGGGTAAAATCAAATCCTTCCGCATGATTCAGCACCTTGATAAGGGCCAGGCAATTCAGGAAGGCGAAGTGAAAGATGGCAAATTATGGCTGAAAGTGCCAGGCGTTCCCGAACCTCGTGCCCTAAATTGGAACGACAAAGCAATAGGCGTCTACAAACAAGAAAAACTTCCGTTATTGATGAAAGCCAAGGTGGGTACCAAGTTCGACTATCTGAACTTTGAACCAAGCCTGATGCAAACAGTTCGTATGCAAGCCGAGCTTTTTCCCAAGGAAGAAGTGGATTTCTTAGAAACAGATAAAAAGAATCCTGCAAAAGCTACCCGTGAAAAAGTAGGGCTTATGCGCTACGAAGTCGCACCCGATAAAGTAACTATCTTTGGCAGCGCCCTGCAACTTCCCAAAATGGTTTCCTGGGTGGGCGATGATTTCATCCCTAGGCGCTCGGTGATGGAACTTCCCGGCATAGGCAACATCTTTCTTTATCGGACCACTAAAGAATTCGCCCAGAAAGACGATGGCGACTTAGCAGTTCTTCCAGATATCGGCCTCAACACCATGATCACGCTGGATAAAAAAATCCGCGATGTACACCACCGTGAAGAAGTCACCTATCAGTTTAAACTTGAAAGCATGGAAGGGGCTTCCGCATTTACCGTGGATGGCAGACAGAAACTTAAAAAGCTGGAGGATGGCTGGTTCGAACTTAAAGTACTGGGGAATGTAGGGCTTGAGGAAAAACAACCTGCGAAAGATTTTCTCGATTCCAGCTACTTTCTCGAAAGCGCAGATGCCAAGGTGAAAGATCTCGCTGCCAAAGCGGTGGGTAATGAAACCGATGAATTAAAGAAGGTACGTAAAATCGAACGGTTTGTATTCGACAACATGAAGGGCTCTAGCTCCGTCGGTTTTGCCACCGCTGCACAAATTGCAAAAGATCTTCAAGGCGATTGCAGACAACACGCCATGCTGATGGCAGCCATGTGCAGAGCCGCGGGGATTCCCTCGCGCACCGCATTGGGGTTGGTGTATGTGGAAGATTCAAAAACCCGCACCCCTCAATTAGGGTTTCATATGTGGACTGAAGTCTATGTACAAAATGCATGGGTTGGAATGGATGCTACCTTGGGCGAAGGAATCGTGGGGCCAGGGCATCTGAAAATTGCAGATCATAACTGGCACGATCAACAAACCCTTGCACCACTTCTTCCCGTAATCCGTGTCATGGGCAAGGTTAAAATTAAAGTGATCGACGCCAAGTAATCGCACTTAACTGAACCTCATCAACTTTCCTTAAATTCATCGGATAGCATCATGAACTTCATCAAAAAACTATTTCTCTCACTTCTCGCCTTCATGCTTTTAAACTCCTGCATCAAGGCAGAAGAAGCCGCACCCCGGTGGAATATTCTTTTTATCTTTGCAGATGATTATGGCCGTTATGCCAGTTGCTACAAGGGAATCGATGGCAGGCCCACCATCAATGATATAATCAAAACCCCGAACATCGATCGTGTTGCAAAGGAAGGGGTATTGTTTAAAAACGCCTTTGTGAATTCCCCCTCTTGCACCCCCTGCAGAAGCTCAATGCTTTCGGGAAGATACTTTTTTAACACTGGCCGTGGGGCTATTCTTAACGGTGCAATCTGGGATTCTTCGATTCCTACCTATCCCTTAATGGTACGCGATAGTGGTTATCACATAGGAAAATCGTATAAGGTTTGGAGCCCTGGAACGCCCGCAGACGCGCCCTTTGGCGGCCAGCAATACGCATATGAAAAAGCGGGCAGGGCACCCAATAACTTCTCTGAAGAAGTTACATCGCGCCTTGAAAAAGGTGCTTCTCTTGAACAAGCCCGCAAAGAAATCTTCTCTCAGGTAAACAAAAACTTTGAAGACTTTTATGCTGCGAATCAACAGGGCAAACCTTGGCATTACTTTTTAGGTGTGACCACCACGCACCGCACCTGGGTCAAAGGATCTGGAAAAAAACTCTGGAATATCGAACCCGATTCTCTTCAGGGAAAACTCCCCAAATTTCTTCCCGATGTTCCTGAAGTCCGCGAGGATGTCGCTGATTATCTAGGCGAATGTCAGGCGGTTGATGCCTATGTAGGCGTTCTTATCAAACAACTTGAGGAAAAGAAACAGCTTGATCGCACCCTCATCATCATCAGTGGCGACCACGGTATGCCAGGCGTGCCTTCGGGAAAATGCAACCTCTATGATCATGGTGTTGGCATCGCAATGGTTGCCAGGGTTCCAGGAGGCAAAGGTGGTAGAATCATCAACGACTTTGTCAGGCTGCCCGACCTCGCCCCCACCTTCATGGAAGTTGCAGGAGTAAAACCACCCGAAGGCCTTTATGGCAAAACCTTGCTACCCCTTCTGCGTTCTGAAAAAGATGGCCAGATTGATCCAACAAGAAACTGGGTGATTACTGGGCGTGAGAGGCATGTAGGTGCTGCAAGAGAAGGCAATCTTCCTTATCCGATGCGGGCATTGCGAACCCCCGAATTTGTTTACATCCGTAATTTTCAACCCGACCGCATGCCACTTGGCTCAGCAAAAAACATCACAGAAACAGAGACGCCTGATTTTAATAGTTTGCAAAATGTCACCTACACTGCCTTTGCAGATATGGATGCAAGCCCCACCAAAGCATGGCTTATACATCATCGCAATGATCCAAAATGGAAATGGCTATATGACTTTACTTTTGGTAAGCGCCCTGCAGAAGAGCTTTACGATATTGCAAACGACCCTGATCAAATCAATAATGTTGCACTCAATCCCAAGTATTCTGAAACCAAAGCTAATCTTTCATCCCAACTGATGAAATCACTCACTGATGCTAAAGACCCTCGAGTTACTTCAAATCCAGTGCCCTTTGAACATCCCCCATTCACGGATGGAAATGAAACCAAAGCGGGTAAAGCCGGTAAAGCCGCGAATAAGAAAGACTCCAAGTAATACCTTGATTTAATCCCGTCTTTTCATCTCAGTCCTTATTCGATAAAGTGTCATTGATTACTTGTCTTTGACTTTTTTTACTGGGGGCTCGCTTGACCACCGATCAAAAAGGGGAAAATAAACCCGAATCTACGCCAGAAAGCGATGCTAATGCACTGCCACCACTGCGAAGCGTGCATACCGAAAGCTTTCCTCTTATATTAGCCGAGATGCGCTCTTCCCTTGCGGTAACTACCTATCAAGCCGGGAAACTGGTTTTCCTCAGACCGCAAGATGGCAAACTTAATACGCACTTCCGGGCATTTGATTCCCCTATGGGCTTGGCTGCGAATCATCAGATTCTTTCTATTGGCACACCAGGGCATATTTCCCACTTCCGCAACATGCCTGCAGTTGCGCAAAAACGCGAACCAATCGGCCAAGTTGATGCGTGCTATATGCCCCGCGATTCACACACTACAGGCGATATCCTTGTGCACGAAATGGCATATGGAAACAACAATGAACTTTGGGTTGTGAATACACGTTTTTCATGCTTGTGTACCCTGGATAATGTCAACAGCTTTGTACCCCGTTGGAAACCACGCTTCATTACAGGGTATTCCCCCAATGATCGTTGCCATCTTAATGGCATGGGAATGGTTGATGGTAAGCCGAAATATGTAACCGCCCTTGGCGAGACAAACACCCCCACCGGATGGCGAGCAAACAAAAAAGATGGCGGCATTTTGATGGATGTGCCCAGTGGCGAAATCATCACGCGTAATCTTTCCATGCCCCACTCGCCCCGCTGGCACAATGGGCAACTCTGGGTGCTCGAATCCGGAAAAGGTACACTCTCTATTGTAGACCTTAAAACTGGCAAACACGAGGCTATCGCAACAGTTCCTGGCTTCACCCGGGGCCTAGACTTTTTTGGTCCTCTTGCTTTCATAGGCTTATCTCAAGTAAGAGAAACCGCAGTATTCAGCGGCATACCCATCACCGAGCAAAACATTGAACGCAACAGCGGAGTTTGGGTTATCAATATCCAATCAGGGCAGGTTGTTGCGTTTGTGAAGTTTGAAGATGCGCTGCAGGAAATCTTTGCTGTGCAGATTCTTCAAGGCATCATCAGCCCAGACCTCGTAAATGATGAACTTGAAATGATGCATAGCTCTTACGAATTGCCTGATGAAGCTATGAAGTATGTGGAAATACCACAGCCCGAACCTGAATCAAAAGAAGAGAAACCCAAGCCCTAGACACTGATACAAAACCAATAAAGAAAGCCCGGGAAGAATATAATCTCCCCGGGCTTTCTCGTTATCTATAGCCTTAAAGGCTTACTTCTTCTTCTTGGAATTATCAATGTAAGCCTGTTCGCGCTTCACAATGTCTTCTGCAATCTTTACGGGAGTTACAGTGGTTTTGTCAAGCTGATCGGAATCCTTCAACTCACGAAGCTTTAAACTGCGGAACCAAACTGGATCGCCATGATCTTGAATTTGGAAGTTTGCGCCACGAGCATCGAGGTTTGCACCACGAACTTTAAGCAATTCAACTTCCCAAGCATACTTGGCGTCTTTGTAATCAAAATCAATCACCTTAACCCCATTAAGCCAGTGTTGAATTACAGAACCTTTGCAAACAATACGGCCTGTGTTCCATTCGCCCACAGGATTGGTGGCATCTTTGGAGGGAGGCATGCAATAATAAAGCGATGCAGCACTGGTGCGGGGGTTTTTCCCATCGTTATGAACCTTGTTGTCAAGGATCTGATATTCATACTGGCCTGGGCGGTAATAGATACCACTATTGCTACCCTTGCCTACCTTCCATTCGAAACGCAATTCGAAATTATCAGGAACTTTCTTGGCGTTATAGGTGATGCCACCACCTTTATCTTTGCGGGCAATTGCACCTTCTTCAACAACCCAATTGCCTTTATTATCCCAGCCCTTGTAATCTTTACCATTAAAGATCAACTCAAAGCCAAGCGACTTTTCTTCGCTGCTAAGGGTATTGATTGCTGCATCTTCCTTAATGGAAGTAAGCTGCCCAACAGGCAATTTTTTAGCCCCCTTATTCGCAGGATCAGTTCCCGCAGGTGCAGCCATGGGTGGTTCCTGAGTGGGCGAAGTCGTTTTTACACTGGTAGAGTTAGAGGTGCGACGATTGAAGATTTTTTTAAGTAAACCGTTTTCGCGCTCAATCGCCTGACCAACCGATACGGCACCGATAGTGGTACCAAATGCCAACACAAACAGAATCGATTTAATTTTCATGATTGTTCAAACTCTTTCTTAGTTACTTGGAAACATAGGAATCAAAAACACGAACACTTTTCCACAAAGATTTATTCTTATCGATGAATTCAAGATGTCGTGGCGCATCCTGATACTTATCCTGACTTGCTTTGTCATTAAAAACAATATGTAAAGCAACATCAAAGTTTAAATCGTTTACTGGGCGTTTTAAATCCTCCGCCAACACCCCTGCACTAAAGAAGGCTTCGCCCGGATGGCCTTTCAAATACTTATGGCAGGCTTCCACTAAAGTCTTTTTATTTTCAGCAGTTGCATCTTTCAAAGAAAAGAAAACATCATGCGAAACCATTAAAGGTTTATCCGCTGCTGCATCGATTTTTCCGGTCAAACCAACCCTATTCATACCAATCGCCAAGCCAAAAAAGACCATGGCGCATAGAATCCTTAATTTCATGCCTATTCTCCTTAAATCAAGAGTCTAATAACACTTTAAGCCATAATATACCGAGTTACCTTATCGATTAAAAATGGATTCTTTGAAATAATCTTTGCCTCCCAACGAATAATCTACATCGGTCCAAATTAGGTAATTTGATGGAGCTTTTAAAAATGTTTATTTCAACCATGATTTTGAGTTTATTAATGCCCATTGCTGCGGAAGGCCTTGATGAACAGATCAAGCAAGCGGCGGCTGTAGGCCTACTTTCAGGCGACAAGCCCGACACTTTAAAAGACGCACTGGGCCGTACTTCCATGCGTGCACAATGGTCAGGCAATTCGGTCACTTTTCACGATGAGCGTGGCAGAACAATTGGCAAAGGAACCATTTCGGGCAATAGCATTCGTTTCAGTGATGCAATGGGGCGCAGCGATGGGCATGCAAACATGAGCAAGGATAAAGTAACTTTCTACGATCACACAGGCCGTAGGCAGGGCGAAGCAAAGCGTTCGGGAAATGATATTTCATTTCATGATGAATTGGGAAGGAAAACAGGAAGCGCATCAACTTCAGGCAGTTCGGTAAAGTTTCAAGATGGCCTTGGGCGAACGAATGGCTCTGCAAACACCAATAAAAGTACGAAGAAGAAGTAAGGCTAAGGATTGGGAATAAAGCTGGAATGTTCTGCGAGTAAGAGCCATTTGCCCTGAATCTTGACCCAGAAATCTGTGTACCGGGTTGTCTCTGCAATTTTCATTCCTGCCCGGATTCCCACGGTATGAACTTTCCCTGTTTCAATTGCAGCATCATTCAAAACGCTAATCTTCACTTCGGAAGATTCAAATTTATCGTACTTCGTTCCCTCCTTAGTAAGATTCAACATCATGTCTTTTTTGGTAAGAATCTTGCCTGATGCAGTGGTCAGGATGAAATTATCCGCAAGGATGGATTTCAACAAAGGTTCATTTTTCTGGGTGAGCGCCTGTTCATAAACCCTAGAAGCTTCCTGAATTTGTTGCTCGACTGTCGACTGCTGGGCGGCAAGGCCCCAAGATTGCAGAAGTATACTGATAATCACAAGAAGTTTCAGCTTTAGTGTCATATAATTACTCCAATGGTTTTATTGCAGCTTATACTAATTGTAAATATTGTCTGAAGTGTAACAAAAATCTTAATAACAAAAAATGGTGGTTGAAAAAAGGCATGTCAAAAAATAGCGAAAAAGTTGCGCTAATTACAGGGGGATCTTCCGGGGTCGGCCTTGCAACCGCCAAGAAACTTTCAGCTCTTGGTTATAGTGTAGTTATTTCTGGCAGAGACCTGCCTAAATTACAAGAAGCGAAAAAAGAATTTCCAGCCTCAGCGATTCCACCTTTTGTGATAACTGTAGATGTTTCAGAAGAACAGCAAGTGAAACAGTTGGTGGAAGGAACGATTGCAAAATTTGGAAGAATCGATCTAGTATTTGCTGCTGCGGGCGTTTCAATGCGTGCGCCCTTCGAAGAATCAAAAATCGATGCGATCGAACACCTGATGAAAGTGAATTTCTTTGGCGTCTTGTATCTACTTCATCATTCACTTCCTTTTCTAAAAAAAACAAAGGGCTCTTTTGTTGCGATGAGCAGCCTTACCGGAAGGAGAGGGGTGCCAGAATATTCGGTTTATGGGGCAAGTAAATTTGCATTGCAAGGCCTATTAGACAGCGTACGGATGGAAGTGGATCGTGATGATGTTCATATTGGTGTCATTTCGACGGGATTTATAGATACGCCATTAAGACAACGAATTTTGGGTGGGGATGGCAAAGTTCTTGCGAAAACACCCGAATTGCCTTTCAGATTATGGCCTTTGGAAAAGTGCATGGAAGTTGTGATGAAGGTAATATTAAAACGCCAGCGAGATGCAATTTTCCCTGGATTTATAAGACCCTTACTTGGATTTGATCCCATCAATTATGGAAGAATGGGCGACCGCTATTTAATAAACAGATTTGGCTACCAAAAATAATAATCCGAATATTTGATACAACCTGTACAACCAAATTTAGCAGGAATTATCAACCCTAAACAGCATAATCAATACAGGGCTTATTCTTCGAACTTTATTGCCATTCAAGCAAGTAATACAACTGATTTTGGTTTGTCTAAGTGCATTTTGCTGTCGATAAAATGTTGTAAGTTTTATCTCCATGGACAGGAGGATTTTCATCGTGATCAGCAGTTTAGGCTCAATATTTTTAGCAACTTTTCTGGCTACTTCGACAGTTAATGCAGAACCTAGTCAAAAATCTTTTGGCTATCTTTGGGATCAAACAAGCAACGCGGATGGAAAGGTTGAAAAAACCGCACGCCCCTACACCCCTAGGGAAGGCGACATTCTGCTTTTTGACGACATGAGCCCTTTCTGGACCAAGCTTTACAGCATCGCAGGCACAGCGCCGCCTTTCCATGCAGGCATTGTTTTCAAGAAAACCGATGGTACCTTTGCAGTGCTTGAATCAGGCCCTGATGATACGCTCCATGTTTTTCTGCTGGATATCGAACCAAGACTTTACAACTTCAAAGGCAGCATCCAAATAAGGCAAGCCAAGCGTGCACTTACCAAAGATGAATCTGAAATCCTTACCAACTTCGCTTATGCACAGGAAGGCAAGCGCTATGCGATGTGGAGGCTTTTATTACAAGGTACTTATTTTAGGCACCGCGGCGGCATCAAGGAAAAATACCTTGCAACCACTTATGATGAACGCACCCGCTGGTTATGTGCCGAAATCGTAGTATCTGCAGGCGCGCTCGTAAACCTTCTTGATCGTGATAAAGTCAAAGCAACTGTAACCTATCCACTCGACATGGTGGATGATGTTAGGATTGATCTTTCTGCCACCTATGAACCCACTGTTTATTGGAGCAGTCAGAAATAGAAAGCTTCTTAGAAGGCAAAAGCTATACCCATATTGGTGAAGTATGGGGGTAGGTCTTTTACAACGCTGGCATTATAGCTGCCATAAATTGTAATAGTTTCTGTAAGATTCAATAGACCACCACCCCCTACTAAAATATTATTTGCAAACCTCGGATCAACCGAACCATTGTAAGCAGTCTGCACAAACAAGGATATTCTTTCGGTAACTTTAGTGGTTAAATCACCCTGTACAGTCATCTCATAACCATCCCCTGAAGTAAAACCTATATCGTCACTTTGTAAACCCACACTGGCTTCTAATACCGTATCCCAAACAAGATCTTTGCTGAATAAAAGATTCATACTGGGCTGAACCCCTGTATTTAGAAAGCTGGATCCAAACGTACTTTGAAGCAAGATTTCCATACCTACCGCAGGAAGAAACAAGTCTTTGTTTTCATCCCAAAAATGAATCTTCACATCAAAAACTATGGGCGAAAATCCTGCGTTGTTTGGTGAATATTCCACGGTTAATGAGTTGGTAAACAATCGTAATTCAACATCATCGGTTAACCCATACCTAAGCAAGGTAGGGGTGCTGTAAGTTCTTGGATCAGAACTCCCCTTGCCCGCAACGGTAGGCGTTATTTCGAAATAAGCCATTCCTTTAGGAAGCGTGTAAGGGCTATTAGGGAAGTTGGCAGAATCGGGTCCGGGCTCTCGAATATTTGGTTTTTTAAATGATACATCTGGCTTGGGAATCAGCAACTGTGAAAAGCGATAAAGAAAAGTAGGATCTCCCTCGTCTTCCTTGGGTTCCTCTTTTTTCGCACCCTCAGGCGGTTGGGCAATGGAGGTACCCGCACCCAAACACAATGCCAAAATTATAAAAAATCCCAAACTGTATTTCTTAAACTTATCTCGCATGATCCCCCCTATGTAGCGATACTTATAAATTAAAGCCGATGAGCCTGTAAACTAAAACCGGAGATGTGCAATAGGAAGAATGACAAAAAATTGACCATTAACTTTACGAACAGCAATTCAAATAACCCAATTTACCAAGCCTAGAAATCCAAGGCACTAGGCAGAAACCAGTAGGGTTCTCTGATTCACCTACAATCAATAGAGACATGAAGAACCATTAATCAAGGTAAATAAGAAAAGGCTTGCGATGGAAAAGAAAATCCGCTTCTTCTTCTTCCCACTCTGCAATGATTTCCCGCCAAGGCAGGCCAGCTTGCATTTGCATTCGCTCTCTATCACTGCCCAAAAGTAAATCGATTGCTAATTTATCTTTAACAAAATGGTAGGGTGCGGTGCGCCAAGCAAAGTGTTTACCTGAATGTTCACGCAAGTGGTACAACAAAGCCAGGCTAGTGCGAACAGGTTGGAAAACAGCACGATCAGTAATATGAAGCTCGACCCCGCCACATTGCTCGCCTTGCCATTTATCAAATGTAGGTTTGAAAGAAACAGGCTTGAAAGAAACCCCCGGTAGGCCCTCTTTATTAAAGGAATCAGCAACCTGAGTGGGATTTAAGAAAGGTGCTCCACACAATTGAAAAGGATGGGCGGTACCAAGGCCTTCAGAAAGATTAGTTCCCTCAAACAAACATTGCCCGGGATAAACCAGAGCAGTTTCGAATGTGGGTATGTTCATGCTAGGCATAACCCAGGGCAATCCTGTCTCATCAAAATACATGCCCCTTTTCCAACCCTCGCAGGGCACTACCTCTAACTCCCCTACCAACTCTAATTCTTCCTTATAAAGAATTGCAAGTTCACCAATCGTCAAACCATGACGAATAGGAATCGGGTGCACCCCAACAAAGCTGGACCATTCGGGAAGAAGCATAGGCCCCTCAACCGCAAGGCCACCAAGAGGATTGGGCCTATCCAATACCATCACCGCAACACCCTTTGTAAATGCAACCTGCATTGCATAAAGCATTGTGGCTTGAAAGGTTTGATGTCTGCTGCCAACATCCACCAGATCAACTACCAAAACATCAAGATTAACAAGGTCTTCTGGAAGGGGATGAAGCGAGCTTTTATCCTTTCCATAAAGGCTGACCCATTTCAAGCCATCGGCTCTCTGCGTAATAGCTCCCGCTTCTAAATCCTGTGCATTAGCAGAAAAACCATGCTCGGGAGTGAATACCACCTTCAAGCTTCCCTGCAAATGTTGCATAAAATGTTGAAGAGTGGATGTTCGTGAGAAATCGCAGGCGGGGGCATGTGTGAGCAGCGCCACCCTTTTGCCCTTCAAGCATGAAAAGCCATCTGCAATTAAGGCATCAATGCCCGTGGTAACTTTGTTGGTTGTCATAATGTTAAACTACCTTGGTAGCTGCACCTGTACCGGGCTCATGAGATAACCAAATAGATTTCGGATTTCCTCAGCCTTCAAAGCTTCAAGAAGATTTTCAGGCATCGGAGAAACATTCAAGGGCTTGATGTAATCAATATCCTCTGCAAGCACGGTTTTTTTCTCGGTAGGACCAATCACTTCCACCGCCTTGTTCGCCCTCTTAAACACCAACCCGGTTAGCAATCTGCCGTCCTTCAGCGTTACCGCAGACATGCGATAATCTGCAGCAACGGTTGCGTTGGGCTCTAAAATGTTCTCTAACAAATACTCAAGATTTGATCTCTGCGAACCTGTAAGATCGGGCCCAAGGTTTCCCCCTTGGCCAAACAATCCATGACAATTTGCACATACCTTTTGGAACAACAACCGTCCTTGTACAAGGTCTAACTTTTCCTTGTTGGCAGATTCTAACTGCGTTCTCAACTTGGTGATTTGCTCTTTCTTCTTTTCGGTGGGGATGCGCACCTCGCCCCAAGTTGCGGAAAGTTTTGTATTAAGCGCAGCATCATTGAACGCAGCTATCTGCCTAGCATGATACGCAGTGATCACATCACGAGGCACCTTGCCTTCGCCCACAGCATTCAAAAGTTCAGTAGCGTAGGCAGGGCGGGAGCAAAGAGTATCGATTGCAGCTTTCTTTGCTGCGGGATCCAACCTTCCAAACTGGCTCATGATCAACTTCGGAGTTTCAGGAAGATTAAACGATGCCAAACCGCGGATCGCAGCCTCTGATACACTTCGGTCGTTTACTAATTTAGGAAGTATCTGCTCTATTCCCTTCGCCTTATTTTCAACCAAAGTAGAAATTGCAGCAAGCCTTGCTCCTGCGCTTTCTTTACTATCACTTGCAATTTTCATCACTTCATCCAAAGCCCTACCATCGCCAAACACTATTGCAATTTCACGCCCTAACTTCATTGCATCTGCATCCATCGATGCAGCAAGCCTTGTTGCAAAGGTATTCCAAGCTTCAGGCGCTTTCGCTTTCCTCCTGCCTCGTAAGCCATCTTGCAACCCAAGTGCAATTTCCTTCTGCATGCCAACTTCAAGAGAGCCTGCCAAAAGTAAAAGCTCATTCATCGCTTTGGGGTTTGAATCGATTTCTTCCGCAAGGACTCGGGCAACAAAAGTGCGATGCTTTCCCATAGCGCTAGCCTTCGCAAGTTTAACCCCAAAAGAAGGATCCAAACTTACCGTAGGCTCAATTCCATACCAAAGCATTAAGGGTTGATTATGATCGTTTTTATCTTCCTGCCTTGCTGCAAGTGCCAACGCAAGATTACCTCGCGAACTTACAGGAACCTTTTGCAATACACTCGCCAGATATAACCTGACCAATGCAGACTTTTCACCAGGTGCAAGCTTTTCCAAAGCTACAAGCGCCTCTCCAGAAATGCTTTCTTCCTCCATCAAAAACCGAACACCCCACGACCTTACCTGCTCGTCTTCCGAATCCAACAAGGCGAGTATCTTCTTCGCATCCAACGCTGAAATCGCATAAAGCATCCATAAAGAACGCAGCTTATGATTCGATTGCTTTACCTTTGCAAACATCAAATTGAGTTTCTCTTCCGCATCCTGCATCTTCATACCCAAAGTTGCACGCTCTTGTAATATCCTTCGTGCCTGACGGAATTGCCATTCATTCGTACTTGAAACAAAATCAACAAGCTCAAGGTTGCTCATTTTCGAAAGGTCTGCAGTGGGCTTCTTCTTCATATCCCCATGTGTGATTTTGTAAATCCTACCCGAGTTACGATGCACCCCATCGTTTTCATGGCATTCACCAACATCAGACCAGTCGATGATAAAAACCCCGCCATCAGGGCCATAACAAAGCTCGATCCCCCGAAACCAAAGATCGCCCACATTCATAAAATCGGGTTCATGTCGGGCAACAAAACCGTTGCCATGGGCCTCAATTCGATCCGCATTAATTCGTCTGCCATGAAGGTTGGCGGTAAAAGCTTTGCCTTGATAATCAGCGGGCCAGTTATCGCCCTGATAGATCATGAAACCACAATGCGCATGGCCACCGCCCGCTTTATCGGTAGTCGGCGTAACGCCTTTATTGCGGATATCACTCCAATTTTCAACACGATCCCAGTGGTAGTGATCCGCATGCTGATCAATCAGTTCGAAAAGGCGCGGGTTAAAGTGTTCACCAAACATACGCTTGAAATAAGCCCCGGGAATTGAATGCCAGAAATGGCCAATCACCGTATTGATGAAAAAAGCATTACCATTAGCATCCCAATCAAGGCCCCAAGAATTAGTCCCCCCTCTGCAGACTACCTCGAAGATCTTTTTAGTAGGGTGATAACGCCAAACCCCACAATTGATGGGAATGCGCTTGCTTGTAGGGGTATCGGGAGTACCAACAAAAGAAGTTGTAGTGATGCCATGCCTGCCGTACAACCAGCCATCTGGCCCCCATGCAAGCCCGTTAACAATATTATGCCTGATGCTGTTGTTATCAAACCCATTGAGGATAATCTCGGGCTCGCCATCGGGTTTGTCATCGCCATTGCGATCCGGAATGAAAAGAAGATTAGGCGCACAAAGCACCCAAACGCCACCAAAGCCGGGCAGGGCACTGGTAAGGTGATGGCCCTGATCCCAAAACACCGTACGCTTGTCATGCACACCATCGTTGTCGGTATCTTCCAGAATTACGATGCGATCTTTCAGGGTAAGATCAAAATTGGTTTTAGTCTCGGCATAGGTAAGGCACTCGCTAATCCAAAGCCTGCCTCTGGAATCAAAAGTCATATTAACCGGCTGGATCACCTCGGGTTCATGAGCAAACATTTGCGCCTTGAAACCTGGTGGCAGTTTGATGCTCTTCAACGCTTCTGCAGGAGTGGAAAGTTTATCTTTGGGGTTTTGCGTATCGGGAATTGCAGTTTGTGCATAGGCACTCTTTGCAACGACCAACACCAGCAATAATTGACACACAAAACTAATGAATCGCAACATGATGAATTTCCCTAGAAAACCATAAATACTTTAAGCATTAATCATAAGGGAAAAAGCGATGTGAATGAAATGGTTTTGTAAACTTTTCTCGAAGAAAGCCTACATAATTAAAATTAGAAGGGCAAAGCTTAGCTTAACTGGCTGACAGTGCGGGCATCGCCTGTGATAATAGGCCTTGGCCTGCCTGTGGGATCCATCCAACTGGATTGCAGATTGATATCTAGATGATCGAACACCGAAGCTGCGAGGTTGGAAGAAGCGATCGGGTTTTCTTTGATGCCATAACCTTTCGAATCGGTTGCACCTATCACTTTGCCCTTGGGCATTTCGCCACCATAGGCAAGCATGGACATAACATTCGTCCAGTGATCACGACCTGCATTTTTATTAATTGTGGGGCCCCTGCCAAATTCACCCATCATGTAAACAAGCGTGGAATCTGAAAGTCCACGGGCTTCAAGATCAGAAATGAACGTGTGCAATACCCTATCAACCCTAGGTAGCAAAGGCTTAAGGCCTATCACGATGCCACCCCATTTTACTTCATCACCATGATGATCGAAATAACCCCATGCGCCACTAACCACCACAAAGGTGACCCCCGCCTCAACAAGTCTGCGAGCAAGCAAAGCTTTTTCACCAATGCTATCGCGCCCATAGGTATCACGCAGCTTTTCCGATTCTTTATCCAGATCAAACGCCTGCTTGGCTTTGCCTGTAAGCACAAGATCCATGGCTTGAGCATTGGATTGATCCATCTTTTCGAGCGTGCCATTGGCATCGAAGGTGCGTTGCAATTTATCAAAGCCCTGCCTTAGGCCATCCCGATCGCGCAACGATTCTATATTTAACCCTTCAGGAAGATTAAGCCTTCCTGCAAGTGTTGAACCTTGTATTGGTTCGAATGCGCCGCCCATATGCCCCGCCCCCCAGACATCCGCTTTTAACGAATCTGCAAGCGCAACGAAAGGTGGCAACGAAGGATCGTTCGATCCATGAAACTTGGCAGCAATCGAACCCATCGAAGGCCAGCCATCGCCATCACGATTGCTATCTACCCTGCGGGCAAGATTATTTCCTGCCTGCATAGTAATTGGGGTATGGTTACTGGCTTTGCAATCTACGGAACGAAGTATTGAAAGTTTATGTGCGATGGAAGCCTGCAAAGGGAGATGCTCTGAAAACCTTACTCCCGGTATGGTGGTCTGGATGGTGGAAAAGGGGCCACGCACTTCCGCAGGGGCATCGGGTTTAGGGTCCCACATATCAATATGACTAGGGCCACCCGAAAGCCAGAATAGTACAACAGCTTTCTTTTTATTGCCCGGAGCAACACTAGCAGCGGGCGAAAAACCTGCCAGGGGTAGAGCTGCCAAGCTTCCTAACCCGGTCTGCAAAAACCACCTGCGCGAACCAACTCTTATGCCTGTATTGGGAAAATTGGTAATCGACATAAGTAATTCCTAGTGCAGTTTAAGTTGCAGTTTTGAAACTTGCAGGCAGGGTAACTAAACAGAATAAGTATGCCCCGTCGGGGCGACTTACGCAAGCTAATATCGGCAAAAAAAGAAGAACAAGACCAATTATTCGAGAGAATTAAAAGCGTTTGGATCGGGCAATAAAGGTGATCGCAAAGCAAACCAATCCGAAAATAGCAAGGAATACAGCAAATTCAGTAAAGATAAGCCTGGCTGTTTCCGACCCAAAAAGCTTTGGGGTAGCTAGTGAATACAGGGTCAAAAACAACCCGGTAAAGGAAACCAGAAGGGCTAAAATCGAGTTCAAAATCGGTGATTTATTCATCTCGTAATACTATAGGAGTGATTATCCAAGGTCTAGGGGGCTTATTTCCACCTTCCACAAGCCCTTATGTTCAATATTTTATTTCGTTTAAGGAGCATTTACGAAGCTTACAAGTGAAATAGTATAAATAAAACAATTTTTTAATCTTTCTTTCATGGTTTAAATAAATTAACATAAATT
>DBCB01000349.1:13537-14968 GCA_002303765.1 Planctomycetaceae bacterium UBA969 | reverse complement strand
CTTCCTCTTTTCTTCTTATTAGGGGTTTTATGATGAACACCATTCGAACTAAAAAAGGTTTCACCCTAATTGAATTGCTTGTGGTGATAGCAATCATTGCAATTTTGATCGGCTTGCTGCTCCCCGCAGTGCAAAAAGTTCGGGAAGCTGCTGCAAAATCCCAGTGCATGAATAATCTTAAACAACTATCGCTTGCTTTTCATAACTACCATGGCACCTATAGTTATTTTCCCTCTGGGAGCTTTGGTGGTGGCAGTAGCGGCAGTTTTCCCGCACCCTGGAACGACCCTAACGTGGGTGGCACTCCTTGGGGACATTTTAGTTGGGCTGTATCTATTCTCCCTTATGTGGAAGCGGAAAATCTCTACAAGCAATTCGATTTTACAAAACTTGCCTATGTAAACACTATTTTTGAAAATGGTAGAGAGCGTTGCCCAACAGGCTGTGGCGATACAGCCAATAAAATTCCATCCACAAGCGCACCCAAGGTTTTTATGTGCCCCTCCGCCAAACGGGTTGGCCCGACCAATGAAGTAAAAGATTATGCACTTCAATCCGGAGGTAGCAATATATGCTGCCCAGAACGGAACACCTCGGGCCACAATGGAATGGGTTGGGTATGGAGCAAAATTAAAATTTCTGATGTTACAGATGGCACCACCAACACCTTTTTGTTTCTGGAAAAGAATCACTGGGCCACTATGAGTTGGCTGACTAACCCTGAAAAAGCAAACACACCATTTGCATGGGTTCACCATCCTTCGCAAGGTTATACAGCTTCAAGAGAAAATGCTTCCAATACCCCGCAGCCACCTAATTACACCGGTCCCAACAACCGGGCTGCCTGTGGGAGTCACTCTCCTGCTGGTGTCATGGCTTCCTGGGTTTCTGGCAGAGTTGGTTTTATTACAAACAACATAAGCTTTACAACTTACGAAGCAATGCACACTCGGGCAGGAGATGAAGTCGTTGGCGATTATTAACCCCCCCAATATCCATGCCTATTTTAAAAATGAAAAACTCTATGCTTTTTAAATCATCTGGAATTTTTACTTTTATATTTCTGCTTCTTATTACCCTGCCAAGTTGTGGTAAAAAGGGTCCTGAAATAGTCCCAGTTTCAGGTACCGTCAAATATCAGGATAAACCAATTGCTGATTTAATCTTAAACTTCGAACCCGAAGATGGTAGACCAAGTTGGGCACAAACAAATGAATCTGGAACGTTCCAAGCAAAATATGATGCATCACAAGATGGTGTAAAGGTTGGCAAGCATAAAGTATGGATTATTTGGCAACCAAAAAATATTCTTGACCAACAGATTGAACAAGGCCTGATGAAAGGAAAAAGCTCGAAGACACCTGAAATCAGGCAAATACTTTCAAAGTACGGGGATGTTAAAACCACCCCCCTCATCTTCGAGATCACCAA
>DBCB01000349.1:12964-13528 GCA_002303765.1 Planctomycetaceae bacterium UBA969 | reverse complement strand
AACCGAAACCAATCTCGAAATCAAACTCGATTAATGCACAATCCTAGGCAACCTTGTAACATCCTTCACCCCAATACCTTCTAACGCAAGTGCATTAAGATAATTCGAATTCATCTCTTCCAAACCACTTACGCTCATTCCCAAATCCTTCAATATCCCATCTTGTAATCCATAGATGCACGCATGCACGGTTAAATTCTGACCCCGCAACCAAGCATCCTGCACTATCGTAGTCTGACACACATTAATCGCCTGCTCGATTGCATTTAGCTCACACATGCAATCTTCCTTCTGTTTTTGATCTTTTAGCAAACTGATATGGTGCCCATGCCTTTCTCTCACATCCTTCACGTGGCGCAACCAATTATCAATCAAGCCATACCTGTTGTCGTTAAGCGCAGCTATCACACCCCCACACCCATAATGCCCACATACAATCACATGCTCCACCTTCAGAACTTCGATCGCATACTGCATTACTGAAAGGCAGTTTAAATCAGTATGAATCACCACATTGGCAACATTGCGATGTACAAACAATTCGCCAGGCAACAATCCCACCAC
>DBCB01000349.1:8319-12917 GCA_002303765.1 Planctomycetaceae bacterium UBA969 | reverse complement strand
GTCGGAGCAACCAATCCACAAATACTTGGGCGCCTGCTGCTTCGAAAGCATAGGAAAAAAGTCAGGGTTCTTTTTGTTGATATCTTCCGACCACTTCCGGTTATTTTCAAATAGCTTTTTGATCGACTTCATTCCAATCTCCTAGCCGTTGAATTTCAAATTCCTTTACACTTTTAACTGCAACTGCAATAATAGCCTACTATCCTCTAGAAGCCATCAGGTAAAATAAAAACATGAACGCAATAACAATCAGCCTCGGTATATTTTTCGCCCTGCATTTTGAAACCTCACTTCCATTAAACCCAGGCTACAAACAACAAAGTTTTATTCCATCTACCCATGCAGTACAGGCAGCCGCTGCTGATGAACAATACGCCTACGCCATCTCCAATAGCAAGGTTGCGCAGTACGATCGTAAGACAGGCGAATTGAAAAAGCTAAGCACAGGTGATGCAGAACATTTAAACAGCGGTTGGATATGGCAAGGCAAAATATATTGCGCGCATTCGAACTTCCCAAAGTTGCCCGAAAAAAGCGACCTCCGAGTCTATGACCCCGATACAGGCAAACTTACCATCCATCATAGTTTTACTAAATCCCTAGGTAGCCTGACTTGGGCCATCCGCGATCCCGAAAACAAATTTTGGTGGTGTTGCTTTGCCTACTATCAAAAAGATAATGCCAAAACCTATCTTGCGAAGATGGATGATGAATTCAAAGAATTACAACGGTGGAGCTTTCCAGAAAAAGTAGTCAAGGATTGGGATAACGCCAGCGCTTCGTGTGGCATCTGGGATGGAACTACGCTTTTAGTCACCCATCATCATTTCAAGGTGCTGTATCGGTTGAAGGTTCCCGAGAAGGGAGACACCCTTGAATTCGTGGAAGCACTATCCTGCCCATTCCCAGGTCAGGGCATCGCATACGACCCCGTAACGAAGGGATTGGTGGGCATTCATCGGCCTGAAAATAAAATACTGTTCGCAATCAAGGAAAAGTAAGGCCGGTATTCATGGTTTTACGGCTTAAAAGCAGCATATGTGACCGAGGAATGATAAAAATTACCGAAACCGACTTGGCAAATGAGTCTAAAACCTCGAAAATAGATTTTAAGCAGGAGGGGTGGCAGAGCGGCTGATTGCACCGGTCTTGAAAACCGGAGACGGGGAAACCCGTTCCAGGGTTCAAATCCCTGCCCCTCCGCTTCTTTTTAATTGCATCACCATCCTTATAATTCTTGATCAAACCTTGAATACCGCCCTCAAAATAACCACCCTGCCAAATGCATTACTTTGGATATTGGCCCATGCCATTGCCCTTTCTTCATTCATTGCAATCGATTGGGTTCTTAACGAAAAAGTTTACTACCGAAATAGTGGCATTCTTATCCTGCCCTTGTTGGTAGGTTTGATTCAAATTTCGTTACTTTGGAAGCAATTGCGCTGGCCCTGGCTTTGGCCCATTCTAACCATCCTTGGAATCCCATTATCCTTCATAGGCATCTGGTGGTTTATGCTTTGCATCGGTGGCGGATTTGGTGTTACCCAAGCCATCCATTTAAAACTATCAGGCTACAAGCGAGTTTACCTTTGGATACTACTTAGCTTTATAGGTTGGGTAGTTGGCGCACTTGCCTGGTCATGGCTTAGTCAGGAAATCCAACCACCTTACTTCTGGGGTATGATTGGTCTATATGCAAGTGTGGGACTGGCCTACGGCTCAAGCACCTGGCTAGCATTACGCTTGCTTAAAAGATAAAGAAAAAGGGTCAGGTTATTTTACAGTGCTTATCACAGTGCATTGAGTAAGCACGCCTTCATCTGAAAACCGATATATCGTTTGAGCTGTTCCTAAAAAGTACACCCAAGTTAATTTCGCTTTAAAAGCCTAACAGAGAAATCTTTGCAGCCCAACAGCATGGTTGTCCCGTTATCATTTCCAGTGATGCAATTCACCTGGCCAGCAAGATTGTTCAAAGTATTTATTTTGCTTTTCGTGTTAAAATCGTAGAGGAAGGGTGAGCCCTTTTTGGGAAATACAAAAAGATCACTTGTGCTTTTAGGAAAAAATAAAGCTGTAACGGGGCATTCAGTTTCAATTAAAACTTCTTTTTTGGCAGTGATTAAATCCCAGCGGTTGATTTTTAAATCATAGGGTTCTTTGAGCGTTTGCATTTGACCTCCAAATGCAGTTATTGCCAAGGTACCTTCGGTATTCATTGAAAAAGCGTTATAAACTTGATTGGGCCCGCTTAGGGTTTGTATTCTTTTCCCAGACTCCACATCGTATACGCAAATTTTCCCATCTCGTAGACAGCAGACCATGGTATTACCATCTTCCGAAAGACCCATATGCCAAACCTGGAGGGGAGAACCGAAAGTAAGGTTTTTAGGATCCTGTGTATCCAAATATTCAAAGAATTGGATTTGGGAACCGGTTTCAAGATTCCATAGCCTTGCTGTGCAATCCCAACTGCATGATATTGCCCTTTTTCCATCAGGTAAAAAAAATACATTTCGTATGGAATGAAGATGTCCGGACAAGACTTTTATTTTTTCGCCTTTTACCAGATCCCATAGGATTATTTTATTGTCTAGGAAGTCGCCTCCCGATAAAGCCTGATTGCCATCTTTAGAAATTGCGACAGATACTACATTTTTGGTGTGTTCATTTAGCTGAAATCTGGGTTTATGATTCTCAAGGTCCCAAACAATTGCTTGCCTGTCTGCGCCACCGCTGATGCCAGTTTTGCCATCTTCAGACAACGCAGTGCAATATACTTCTCCCCGATGCCCCACAAGGGTTATCTCGTCAAAGACTGGGTTTTTAGGTTTAACCATAAAAGCAATAGAAAACAGGCTTAAAGCTATTAAAGCAATTCCAACCAAAGCCCCTAGAAATATAGATCTTTGATTTAATCTTGTAGGGGTTTTGGTAGGAGTGGAATTAGCCAGCTTGATCTGACTTATAAATTCGGTACAGCTTTCCCATCGTTTTAATGGGTTTTTATCTAAGGCCTTTGCAACCACCCATCTTTGATGAATGGGAATCATGGAAAGATCGGGTTGGCGATTGCAATGCCCTGCCATGATTTCAGCGGCATTGCCTGTAAAGGGTAAAGCACCTCCCTGAATTTGGCAGTAAGTGATTGCAAGGGAATATTGATCCGAGGTTGCGCTCATTTTTTCCTGAAAGAACTCGGGCGGCGAATAACTGGGCGTCATACAACCGCTGTGCTGGTTAGTTTCTTCATCGAGGATGCGTGCGAGTCCGAAGTCGCCAAGTTTTAAAGCGCCTCCCACGATCAACATATTTTGTGGCTTGATATCTCGGTGAAGAATAGAAACGGTTTCGCCATCTTCTAATAAATGTCTTTTCTGATTGAGAAAATTGAGGGCTTCTGCAGCATCAGTAAACATGGAAAGGATTTCATTTTCCGAAGGCTTATTTTTCTTTACATATTCAAGGAAATTCATTTCCGCCAACTCGAAGGCAATCCAAAGATGTTCTTCAATGATCCAGAATCCAAAAATAGATAATAAATGGGGATGTCTGATTGATTTGAAAAGATTGAGGGAACGGATTTCA
Source organism: Planctomycetaceae bacterium UBA969 (assembly GCA_002303765.1). Lineage (GTDB taxonomy): Bacteria > Planctomycetota > Planctomycetia > Gemmatales > Gemmataceae > UBA969. Next base: position 9,329 of record DBCB01000349.1, on the reverse strand, counting down.
ACAATGTCGAGCCCATTAGCCATGGGAATGATTTTCATTGCGAGGGAAACATCACCCGGTCCCTTGGCTTCCCAAACTTCACCAAAGCTTCCTTTGCCAATTTTTTTGATTAGTCGATATCCAGAAACGGGTGAATCGCCTTTAGTAATGGTGCTGGGAATTACCGTTTCTTTATCGGGAAGAGTTTCGGCTGTTGGTTCGGAATCTGTCGTAAGGAGCCAATCCATTCTCTGAAGTTTTTCGATTGCTTTTGGTAATTGATCCTTGAGGTTGGGGTAGGATTGTAAAAAAGATTCCAGAGAAATATCTTTTTGTAATAAGCGTTGTTCCTCATATTCAAATAAAGCTTCTTCGAGTTTTTCGTTTATTTCGTATCGAGAAGGATCCATTTATTTATCACCATATTCTGGGTTTGAGAATGGCACTCAAGGTGATCCAAAGAACAATCAATTCATAATAATATCTGAAATTATAACTAAAGCTAAAAAGAATATGGAGTAATAAATAATCTTCTTAACTATTCTAAAATATGCACAGAGGAAGCACAGAGACTGAATTACGCTTGAAATTGCGGTAACCTGAGAGTCACCATCAATTCTTGGTTCAGGCACTTTGCCGATAAATAGACCTGACCCCTTTTTCTCTTTCCAGTCATTCGGATGGTGGATCGTAACTGGCACAACGGGGCTTCATCTACGACCAAGTAGCCCGATTAAACAGAATCTCCCGTATGTTCATCATTCATCAATCTTTGTGATCTTGCCATCGTTTCGCCCAGCCAAGTCGCGGAATGTTTGTACATTGATGGTGCTCGGAATCAATCTGGTCGAGCCATCCATGTTGAGGAAAAGGCTGGAGTTCTGGTGCGGCCCAAAAAAGCTACCCGGACTGGCGGTGGAGGAATTGGGCCCGCTGGAGCGGCAGTGAACTGTCACTTGGGTGATAGCTGGTCGTGCAGTGACGCCGACCTGCTGACCCAACTGGGCGGCGTGCTGGGCACTATATACAGA
>DBCB01000349.1:1100-8295 GCA_002303765.1 Planctomycetaceae bacterium UBA969 | reverse complement strand
TGGGATGACCCCGGCCCACCCGTTTGGAGATAAAGCACTCATCCGCTCGCCGATACCGATCGTGTTCGATGTGCCGTCAGAAATGTCTGCGATTCGTATGCCCTGGTTACGGTGAAACATTCCGTTAAAGGGCTGCTGCTCATACATTGCTGTATATGCCGGGGCATCAGCGGGGTTACCGCCCCCAAGGCAGCCGACATAGCTGGTGGTAGCCATGTCAGAAATTGTCCCGGCGGTTGCAGGCATCGGGTTGCCACCATTGGCCGGGGCCATCCAAACGGTGGCACGAGTTGGCCCCGTATCTGATGGGCAGCGGTAGATTGTAAGCATGGCGCTGCGTGCTGCGGTGTTCACGGAGTTTGTGATTGGTAGGGTGAAGTTGATAGACCGGTACAGGTTCTCTTGCTCCGCATACGGAAGAATGAGTGAGAAGAAACTCCAGCCAGGCCCGGACTCAGCTATTGCGTCGTTGCCACCACCACTCCAAGTCCCTGTGGTGGTGGAGATGAAGCCAGGCGGAAACCTACCGAATGTATTTTCATAATTGTGCAGGGCCAAACCGATCTGTTTTAAATTGTTGGCGCATTGGGTGCGGGCAGCAGCTTCGCGGACCTTTTGAACAGCAGGCAGGAGCAATCCAATTAAAATCGCGATAATAGCAATAACCACAAGTAATTCAATTAGGGTAAACGCACTTGGGACATGACGACGCACGACAGTACTCCTTGAATCAAGGAAATAGCCACATTGCTGACTGTAGCACGGAGGCCCTAGTTGGCTGGCGAGCAGCCTAGGGCCAGATTCTATTGAGACTTAATCTCATTAGTAATGATCATACTAAGCTAATACGAATTTGACAAGCAAGCTTGAAAAAATGTTATTGAATGTGAATCGGTGCACTAATACCCACACATCAACCAATCTGATTTAATCGACCCCCACTTTGCACTTTGCTGCTTATGTAAGCGTTCTGTTAAGCACAGGTGCCAAAAAGCGAATTAAATCAGGTCTTCAATGCTCCTTGAAATCATCTTGAACCGGTATCGGGGTGTCATCGGTGTGAACCACATTTTCTGCGACCACCCGGTTTTTTAAAAGTTTGTACAGTGGTTCCAACCCCAATGAAATCTTCAAAAGAATCTACTTCATGCCCGCTACCCCTTAACGGTTTAATCGGCAGGTCGTCAAGTAATCGATATGCCGACTAAATAATATGATTCAGTTACTCTTTTTATTTTTAATAATTTCAGGCTGCTGTTTCGGAGGAAGATTCAAATCGGCAGGAAGATTCAGGAGAAAAATTTTTCACGATTAGGGGTTTGCCATGGATGATCCGTCAATAAATTTCCATGTCTTCCCCGAATCGTCTGAAATGCCCATTAGATTACTGTTAGCCCGGATCTTGAATTGCGGCAATGTCATTTCCATAGACGTATGGACAACCATATATTCAGAGTTGCCACTCGTCACAATCATTCCCATAAGATGTAATCTTGACGCCTTTATCCAGCATCGGTTTCACACCAGCATCTAAGACTCAAATGGCTTTCATCCGGACAACCTTGTCCTTCAAAACATTGTCATAAGTATGGTAAACGACGAAGGCATGGTCGCTCTTTATGGTGGCATCGCCCAGCGCAACCGCACGCTTTTTGAGGTTCTTCAGGTTAACCGAATCATAAAACGACCCGTTACCGATAGAAATTTGATTTCTGAACGCTCTGCGGTTAAGGGAGAATTTCTTTTACGTCGAGCTTATTTGCCTAACGGTTCGAACGGCAGCGAGGACTTGTGGACACACAACCGAAGTTTACCATCGGAACAGCGACGAAACACGAACGTCTTATCCACCATTACTTCTTCACCCTTGCTGTTCGTAAAGTAGACATTCCCCATTGTGATGGCGAGATCGCCATGGATTTGGATGCCGTTCTCGGCTGCATTGTTATCGTAACGGGCCTTAACCCAATTCTTGAGTGCGAAGCCAGTATCCTCCGGGTAGTCTTTATCTCCACCGATGAAATAGGAGAGAGCAGCTTTCTTGCTGCTGCGGAACGTGTTCTTTCCAAATGCTAAAGTCGGCTTGAAGAATACCTTGCCTTCGTTGTAATCGTACAAGTTGTCGATAAGAGTGCTGGCAATCGCACGGTAATCGCCCCCCTCTTTATGGACTTTTCCTATTTTTAGGAGTCCATCGCACCATGCCTGCTGAACCGCATTCACTTCAGCTTCAGTAATCGGCTTCGGCTCGACAGCATAGGAGGGAAGTGTTGCGATCAGCGTCAAAATCAGGAACGAAAAATTGTAGGTCGATTTCATAAGGGCCCTCTCCTGCGAAAACTCAGGTTATGTTCTTCACGATTATTATAGCATTGAAGCCGGTTCTGGTCGGCCTGTCAACAAATAATCCACTACAATTCATGCGTAATAACAGCGGATTTTACATTTAGCTAAAGTTCAGCCCTTTGGAACGCCGTCTTCGGAAATTCTTTAGAACCCAAAAAGCTCAGATCTCTTTTTACACCTAGCACTATGCGCAAATTAATTGGTTAGACTGCATTATCAATTCAATTGCTGCAAGCTGAGAGCCATAACCTTTGCTAAATCCGAAAAAGAGACCTGACCCTTTTTAATATCCCCTATTTCTTCATTTTTCCCTTAGATGCATCAGCCTCAGGCTTCGTGAGTTCGCGCATTGGGTTGGCAGGCTTCTCATCTTTATAAAGCTGAAGCTTCGTCTTCACCGCACGGCGCGGCCAGAAATTGTTCTCTACTTCAGTATCCATCAACTCCTGCCGAGGATCAAAAGTGATCGCCTTAATCTCCTTAACCGTAAGATGAACCTTTGAGGCTTTCTCAGTATTGAAGCGCCAAATCTCGGCAGGGATCTGCAGCTCCTCGCTAGTCCCATCAGTGTATTCAAGTTTTAGGGGAACAGGTGTAAGCAGACCTCCTACATTGCTAAGCTCGATCACATAGATATTGTGCTTCGTCTGCAACAGCTTGGGATCGATCTTGGCATCCTCGAGCTCCTTGATCAGTGCCTCGTATTTCTTCTTATCGCTTGGCAGCACCGTTGCCTCATCATAACCATCATAGAAATCCTTCAGCTCAGGAAAGCGATCAACGCGCTTGGGTAGTGCGGCATTGCGCTCCCTGATCAGCGTCTTGGGCTGGGCCTCACGTTCCGCCTTGGCCTTGGGCTTCTCGATCGCAGGATCGCGGGAATCAATCTGAAGCCAATGAACTTCATCAACAGCAACATCAACATGGTCTACACTGTAAAACCAACTACGCCAGAACCAGTCAAGATCCACGCCGCTGGCATCTTCCATCGTGCGGAAGAAGTCGGCCGGGGTAGGGCGCTTGAACATCCATCGCTTGGCATAAATCTTAAAAGCATGATCGAAAGCCTCACGGCCCAAGATATTCTCACGCAGGATATTAAGCGCGACAGTCGGTTGGCCGTAGGAGTTGTGCCCAAGGTCGGCGATGGATTCTGAATTGGTCATCACCGGTACGCGATCTTTCTGCTTCATGTAATCGATCATCCCGCGGTTGTTGCGATTGGGCTTCCAGTTGGCTACCCATTCTTCTTGGGCGAGATATTCCAAGAACGAGTTAAGACCCTCGTCCATCCATGTCCACTGGCGTTCATCGCTGTTGACGATCATGGGGAAATAGTTGTGGCCGACTTCATGGATGACAACACCTATCAGGGCATGCTTCGTACGTTCGGGGTAAGTGCCATCTTTCTCGGGGCGTGGACCGTTGAAGCAGATCATCGGGTATTCCATTCCGCCGATCGGGCCATTCACCGACCAAGCCACCGGATAGGGATAATCAAAGGTGTAACGCGAATAAACCTCAAGCGTATGGGCGATGGCGTGGGTCGAATATTTATCCCAAAGTGGCATGCCTTCCTTGGGGTAGAGTGACATCGCCATCACAGGCTTGCCCTTTACTTCCATGCCTGCCACCGCCATGGCATCCCATACGAACTTGCGTGAGCTGGCAAAGGCAAAGTCGCGAACATTCTCTGCCTGAAAGACCCAAGTCTTCTTACCCTTGGGCTTGCCCTTTTCTGCTGCCTTGGCTTCTTCTGGAGTGACTACGAACACGGGCTTCTTGGTTTCTTTCTGCGCCTGGCGAAGTCGCTCACGCTGAGTCGCATTGAGTACCTCTTCCTCATTTTTAAGGGCACCCGTTGCAGCCACGATATGATCATCGGGCACCGTCAACGCTACCTTGTAATCGCCAAACTCAAGAGTAAATTCACCGGTGCCGAGAAACTGCTTGTTGATCCAGCCACCGTAATCCGTGTATGCCGCCATGCGCGGGAACCACTGAGCGATGGTGTAGATACTGTTTCCATCTTCTTTGAAGAACTCGTATCCGGTTCGGGCCATGATGCGTTTAGCATCGTTGATGGGAAAGTTCCAGGCGATCTTAAAAACAAAGTCAGCACCTGGCTTAAGCGGCTTGGGAAGATCGAGACGCATCATCGTCTTGACAATCGTATGGGGGATACCGCGGCCTTCTGCATCGGTCAACTTGGTGACCTTCAGTTCGCCGTCATAAGTTTCGTAGGCTAGAAGGCGATCGAGTGCGGTGTAGCTAAACTTTTTTAGATCGACGCCACGCTTAGCGTTGGGAACCATCCGCGAATCAGCGTTCCGTGATAAATAGTTTTGGTCGAGCTGAACCCAAAGATAATCGAGCGTATCGGGCGAGGCGTTATGGTAGGTAACGGTGGAATCGGCGGTAAGGGTGCGCTTATCGTCATCGAGTTCTACGCGGATATCGTAATCAGCGCGGTTCTGCCAGTAGGCTGCACCGGGGGCGCCAGTGGCTAGGCGCTGTTGAGAGGGCGCTGGTAGGAGGGATTCCAACTGCTGGAACTTCTGCACGGGGCTGCCAAGCTTAGCTTCCTGCGCCATTACTAATAACGCACTCACCAAACCCAACAACATGACTAAGCCAAGTATTCTTTTCATATCTCACCTCAAAGCTAAAGCTAAACCGTAATGTCTTAACTCTAGTGCAAGGCGTTCACGGAGTCTATTTTAATCCACCCTGCCGGCAACAGCAGCAAAGCCAAAAACAATGACTGTTTTTTTGAAAAGGGCCATACAATATTTCAATCCTTTTACAAACAGCTTTAGGACGTATGAGCAATTGATTGTAACCCTAAAAAGATTTAACGCATTACCGGGGCGCTGCGGCCTGCCTTTACAAGCTCATCAAGCTTTGCTTTTAATTCTTTCACTTTCAACGGTTGCTCAAAGTAAAGGTTTTTCGTTTCGCCTGGGTCGGTCTCCAGATTGTAAAGCTGGCCCAAAGCGGTTGGCGCGTTATCAGGCAAAGCAAACGCTACAAGTGCGCCTTTATCATATCTGTTTCCCCCAGAACCTTGATGGTCAAGGTATTTCCATGGCCCTTGGCGAATGGAGAGCGCAAGACTATTGGTCTGATGCAAGGTAAAATCACGAATCGGTTTGCGACCAGCTTTGCCGAGAAGAACTGGAAGGATGTTAAAACTATCTTCAGCAGCATTGTTTGGAAGCATTGCACCTGTCAGCGCAGCAAATGTAGCCATGATGTCGGTAAGTGAAATAGTCTGCGAGGAAGAAGAGTTAGGAGCAATATTGTTGGGCCAGCGCACAAGAAAAGGTACGCGGTGCCCACCCTCCCACTGATCACGCTTTACGCCACGCCATGGTTTTGCTCCATCGTGGCCATAATCAGCGCGCATGCGAACAACGCTGGTAGTTTCAGGCCCGTTGTCGCTGGTAAAGATAACCAGAGTGTTATCTGCCACGCCTAGTTTCTCGAGAGTCTTCATAAGTTCGCCAACAATATGATCAAGCTGATGAATAAAATCACCATGAGGCCCGGCTTTGGTAATTCCTTTGAATTGGGGCGCGGGAAAAGATGGCAGGTGAACGGCTTGCATTGAGTGGAAGAGAAAGAAGGGTTTCCTAGGAGAACGCAACACATGGGATTCCAAGAATTCTCGGCTCTTTTTCAAGAATACCATATCCACTTCTTCGAGGTTAAAATCGGGTGCAACCATTCCTAGACGATTATCCACCGAATAAGCATGCTTGGGAAGTTTCGTTTTATCAAGCAACTTGGTAGGTGGAACGGGAATACGATCACCATCGATATAAGCATAAAGAAAATCCGTAGTGGGGCAACATGCGGTGCCGAAGAAGCGGTCGAATCCACGGTGAATGGGTGCATCTGAAATCGCACGAGAGTAGTCAACAAGCTTGACGCCTTCGAGATCGGGCTTGGTAATAAGCTTACCGCCTTGGTCAAGAAAGGATAAACCGATGTGCCACTTACCCGTCATGGCTGTAGAGTAACCACGCTCACGAAGCATTTGCGGCAAAGTAAGTTGATTGTTTTTGATAAGGCAAGGCCCACCAATGCCACTAAACACATTACGATAGTTAATGCGAAACGCCATCTGTCCAGTTAACAAACTGTAACGGGTAGGGGTGCAAACCGTGGAAGGAGAGTGCGCATCGGTAAAGCGCATTCCTTCGAGTGCCAATCGATCAAGATGGGGCGTGGGAATTTTAGATTCACGATTGTAGCAACCAACATCGCCATAACCGAGGTCATCAGCCAGAATAAAAAGAATATTGGGGAGCGGTGCGAGGCCGTCTACATTCCCGAGCTTAACTTCCTGTGCCCTAACAGATAATGAGCCCTGGAAAACCAACACCATGGCTAATCCTAGTATTCTTTTCATTTCACATCTCAAGGAGAAAGTCAAACAGTAGCAAGTTAACTTTAAAGCAAGGCTTTCTTGGAGTCTATTTTAATCCACCCTGCCAGCATCAGGAAGCAGCAGCGACGGATGGGCAAGAAAGCAGAAGACTAGCCACGGATTAACACGGAATTTCACGGAAGGAAGAAACATCTTTCAGAGCCGGATGCGTTAGCGACGGTTGGACAAGAAAGTAGAAGCATTTGCCACGGATTAACACGGAATTTCACGGAAATAAGACAGAAGCAGAGACACGGAATCAAAACACATCTTGATTTGGGTTGGTGAATGGCTTCAAAGCCCATGGACTGCGTTCCATGGGTCGCTTGTTTTTACATGCTGAGAGTTAAGGCAGACCCACCCAGCGCAGTGGGTGGGCTTGAAGGCATTGAGAAGAGGGTTGGGAGTTGGGGG
>DBCB01000349.1:246-1027 GCA_002303765.1 Planctomycetaceae bacterium UBA969 | reverse complement strand
TTTACATCCGCCGCTCAATAAGACAAAAGTTGCAACGCAGTTTGATTGGAAGATATGGGTGCGGAATTTACTGCAATCATTCTCGGCCGAAGGCGGATTCTTCCATAGGTATAGTGATAAAGGGCCAACTGGCGGGATAATACCGGACAATCTTCGTCGGGCGAAAGCCATCAAGAAGCATACCGCATTCAAGTTGTATTTGCACGCCGCTGCACCCGGGAACTACCGGCACTTTGTTGAATTTCAGAATGTTACCACCTTTGCGATCATTTGTTGGGTCGTAGGTCATTAGTGATTCCCGCGCAACAGCCATCGTACCCTTCGGTGCAAGATCATCTTTTGCACCACCCTTGCCGAATAAGGTAGCTGGCCAGCCAATTGGCTCTGGATTGATCTTCGTTAAATCGTTGAAAAGGGTTGGATCAACACCATCGAAAAAGGTGAAGGTGACAAGCTGTTTCTTATCATCAACAGCGTCTACCCAAGCCGGCAAGCCACGTTCCTTAATATGCTGACGATGACTCTCCATCTGATAATTAGTAACTAATTTTCGGCTGACATCATCGAGATAGATTTCGCTGATTCGGCCTGGCCCATACAAGCCAACCCAAGTGAGATTGAACTGCACCAACTGATCCTTCGCTAATGATTCAATCGTTCCAAGTCCCCGCTCTTGATAGACTCGGGTGCGGCCGAAGAGATCGAACGACTTCGACTCGCCTACTGGTTTCCCATCTTGCATAAGTGTTGCGAGAAGTTTCTTTTTTTCGAGGTTAACACT
>DBCB01000349.1:0-187 GCA_002303765.1 Planctomycetaceae bacterium UBA969 | reverse complement strand
CGATAGCTGAAATCATCTTCCACACGGATGCAGCGTCGAAACGCAGATTCTGGTGAAATGCGATCATGGAACACAGCAAGTGGAAGGCGCTCATCCGATTCACCCTTTAGATAGCACCAAGTATGAAGATGAGTGCCCAAGGGGATATCGCACAATGCGGCGGGCGCACCGTGATAATAAATCGAGC
>DBCB01000016.1:1193-18577 GCA_002303765.1 Planctomycetaceae bacterium UBA969 | reverse complement strand
CATGAATGACCCAACCTATGTTGAAGCATCTCGATTGCTCGCCCAGCGCATGATGCTTGAAGGGGGATCCACCGTTGAATCTCGACTCTCCCTAGGATTCCGCTTATTGCTTGCAAGGCAACCCAAACCTGCAGAGCTTGCAGTGTTGCGTACAGCTTATGGCCGTAACTTTACAGACTTTCAAAAAGATGGTGAAGCTGCCAAGGCCCTACTCGCCTTCGGTGATTTTAAAAACGATACAAAGTTGAATCCGAGCGAACTTGCTGCGTTTACAGCAGTTGCAAGCATTATTCTGAACCTTGATGAAGTTGTTACAAAGGAATAGAGAAATGGAACCTGAAGTATTGAATGAACAAGTATGCAGGCGGCATTTCCTAGGCAGAGCAAGCTCGGGCATAGGCGCTGCTGCTATCGCCTCGCTTTTAAACCCCCGCTTATTTGCCTCGGTTCAATCACCCAATTTCAACCCCAAGGCAAAGCGCATCATCTGGCTTACCCAGGCAGGTGCCCCTTCCCAGTTGGAATTATTCGATTACAAACCCGGCCTTCAATCACAATTCGATAAAGAGTTACCAAACTCCATTAGGGGCGAACAACGACTTACGGGAATGACTGCCGGGCAGAAGCGATTTCCTATCGTACCCTCAGCTTATAAATTTCAGCAGCATGGAAAATCCGGGCTGTGGCTAAGTGAACTCCTGCCACATACCGCAAGATTTGCGGATGATATGTGCGTGATTCGTACGCTTAACACCGAAGCAATCAACCATGATCCCGCAATGACCATGCTGCAAACAGGACATCAAATAGGAGGCAGACCAGCTTTTGGCGCATGGGTCTCTTATGGTCTGGGATCAGAAAACTCCGATCTTCCAGCTTTTGTTGCGATGATTTCCCGCCCCAGTGGGCCGACCAATGCCCAACCCCTTCACGAACGTATGTGGGGTGCAGGGTTTCTTCCCTCGCGTTATCAAGGCGTGCGATTCAGTTCGGGCAAAGACCCGGTACTCTTCCTTTCAAACCCGCCTGGCATTAATAATGAACGCAGAAGAGCTATGATCGATGATGTCGCCTCCCTGAATAAATTGAAGTTTGAAGATTATCAGGATCCCGAGACACAGGCTCGCATTGACCAATACGAAATGGCATTCCGAATGCAGGCTGCTGTTCCAGAGCTTGCAGATTTATCCAAGGAACAATCAAAAACTTTGGAACGCTATGGCCCCGAGGCAAAGAAACCGGGCACCTATGCAGCTAATTGTATTCTTGCCCGAAGGCTCGCAGAGCGTGGCGTTAGATTCATTCAACTTTATCACCGTGGATGGGATCAACACAACAACCTACCCAGTGGTATCAAAAGCCAATGCTACGATACCGATCAACCCACTGCTGCGTTGTTATCCGACCTAAAGGAACGGGGAATGCTGGAAGAGACCTTGGTGATCTGGGGTGGCGAGTTCGGCCGAACCGTTTATTCGCAAGGCACCCTAACCAAAGATAATTACGGACGAGATCATCACCCCAGATGTTACAGCGTTTGGATGGCTGGAGCTGGAATCAAGGGTGGTCAGGCCTATGGCGAAACGGATGATTTCAGTTACAACATCGTGAAAGACCCTGTTCACATCCACGACCTTAACGCAACCGCACTTCATCTAATGGGGATTGATCACACCAAGCTTACTTATCGCTTTCAAGGGCGTGATTACCGCCTCACCGATGTGCATGGCACCGTAGTAAAAGGCATTCTTGCCTAATAAAAAGGTAACTATTTTAAAAACATCAATGCTAAGAACGATCATGAAACAAACACTAACCATCGCCCTACTACTTTTATTATCAGCGTCTTTTTGTGTAGCTCAGACGGGCGAGAAAATCATCTCTCCTCCAGAGCTTTGGAAAGGCTATGACCCGAATAAGGGCGACTTCAAAGAAGAAATCATCAGTCAGGAAATTCGTAACGGTATTATTAATCGGGACACTTACATCAGCGCTTATGTGCTTGGGGAAGAGATTCGAGTTTATTGCAGATATAGCGTGAAGGAGGGTGCAAAGAAAGCGCCAGGCCTTCTTGTCGTTCATGGTTGGATGGGTGCTGCCAACCCGGATAAAAAATTTGTTGTCGATGGCTGGGCAGTGATGGCGCATGATTATTGTGGCAAAACCGGTAATAGGCCACATTACACCAAGTATCCGCAAACCCTTAAGCATGGCAACATGGATGCCAAGGTTGCTGGCCCGGTGCGCTCGCAAAAACTTGATGGCACTGAAATCACCGATCCAACACAAACCTCTGACTACATCTGGTATGCAATTCAAAGTAGGGTCCTTAGTTATTTAGAACAACAGAAAGAAGTTGATCGCACACGCATAGGGGCCACGGGTTACTCTTATGGTGGCACCCTCATGTGGCATCTGGGAACTGACCCACGCGTTAAGGCTGTTGTGGCTCATTTTGGCATTGGCTACAACGAATATTATCGCAACAAACAAGTCTGGATGTACAACACCCCTTATGTTGAACCACCAAAATCATCGGGCGAAAAAATCTACCTCGCTTCCATCGCATCCGAAGCCTATGTGCCTTATATGACTGCTGCAACACTGTTCTTGAATGGATCAAACGATCATCATGGCGGGCATGAGCGCGGATTGGAAAGCTTCAAAATGTTTAAGTCAGGGGTACCATCGTCTTTTGCAATTCAGGCTCGTGGGCATCACGACACCGATAAAATCGAACATGATGCAAAATTCTGGCTGGATAAATATGTGCTGGGCAAAGAGGTAAACTGGCCCGAACAGCCCAGATCTGAAATCAAACTTAATGCTGAAGGTGTACCTGAACTTGTCATCATACCAGCCCAACCAGAAAAGGTCCGAAAGGTCGAAATATTCTACGCACTAAAGAACCCCTGTAGTTTTCAGCGTGCTTGGCGGGATACCCCCAATGTAAGAATGGGCGACCAATGGGTCGGTAAAATGCCTGTTCTCAACATTGATGATTATGTTTTTGGATACGCCAACATAACCTACGATACCACGATTGTTCGCTCGACAAATTTCAATGCTGCGATACCCGCAAAACTTGGTAATGCAAAAGCCACGGACAAGCCTTCAGACAATATCTCTGCTAATGGCTACAATTCTTGGACAAACATTGCAGAGCTTGAAGGCCCAAAAGGTATCAAAGGTTTTCGTTCAACGAATAATCAGCGTGGTTCAAGTACCGAGCAATTACATGATCCTAAATGGAAAGCGCCCGCTGGTTCCTATTTAAGTTTCAAATTTTATTGCACAGAACCGCAAACCATCATCTTAAATGCAGGCGACCATAACTCTTCTGAAATCGAAGTTACTGCTTCCGATAGTTGGCAGGACATCACAATTCCCGCTTCCAAACTTATCAATCGCTTTAATCAAAAGCCCATGAAAGATTGGTCTGAAATTGGTAAGCTTAACTTCCAACCCAAGCCCGGCTCAGACCTGACGAAAGTAATTTTTGCAGACTTCAAATGGGTGATGGAATCGAAGAAGTAAGTGATTAAGCTTGTATACTCACTATTAAGGGTAATTTCTCCGGAACTTTCTTGAGCCATTTGTGTTACATTAGCTATTAGCTCTAGTTATTTAAATTTTAATATGTGGAACAACCATGAAGCAGAATTTTATCATCATTGTCGCTTTATTGTTCAGCCCTTTTGCAATGCTACAAGCTGCAGATAAACCCAATGTTATTTTCATTCTTGCTGATGATCTCGGCATTGGAAATGTAAGCTGCTATGGCTCTGATAAATATAAGACGAACAACATTGATAAGCTTGCCTCCGGTGGCACCCGCTTCACCCAAGCCTTCACCGCTTCACTATGCGGCCCTTCCCGTGCCTTGATCATGACCGGAAGATATGCGTTTCGTAACGGTTCCACAAATCAAGATGCCTGCATGAAAATGCCCCTTGCTGAACTTAGATTAGCTCAAACCTTCAAAGCCGCGGGCTATGCAACTTCCGCCATCGGTAAATGGGGCCAACTCCCAGGCGAACCCAATGAAGCAGGGTTTGATGATTATCTTCGCTTTAATGGCAGCGGTTTTTATTGGAATAAAAATAAGTCCAAGGGCGGAGCCTATCGGGCCAATGGAAAAGAACTCAAACTTGGTGAGAAGGAATACATGCCCGATCTTATGCATAACCAAGCCGTTAGCTTTATCAAGAAGAACCAAACCAAGCCTTTCTTCCTTTATTATTCGATGGTGCATGTTCATGGCGAAATACAACCTACGCCAGATAGTGCAGCAGATAGCAAAGACCTTTATTCTGATAACATTCTTTACATGGATAAGCTTGTAGGGAAACTCGTTGCAGAACTCGATTCTTTAAAGCTGCGTGAAAACACATTGATCATTTTCATGGGAGACAATGGAACCGCAAAAGGTCAGGATAAATTATCAACCATAGGCGGGCGTAATGTTTCCGGAGTAAAAGGCACCATGCTTGAATGTGGTGGTTTAGTTCCGATGATTGCCAATTGGCCCGGAAAAACACCCGCAGGAAAAGTATCTGCCAACCTTGTAGACTCCACCGATTTTCTACCCACCTTTGCTGATCTCATTGGAACCAAACTACCCGAAAAAGTTATCTTCGATGGCAATAGCCTTGCAGCACAACTTCGAGGTGAAGAAGGCAAAAATCGCCAGTTCGTTTATAATCAACTCGCATCCATGTGGTATGTTCGTAATGCAGGGTGGAAACTAAATCAACTAGGCGAGCTTTATGATATGAGTGGTGCACCCTTTACCGAAAAACTTGTTACTCTAGAAAACCAAGATACCACTGCCAAGGCTGCACGCACTACCTTAGCCTCAGCACTTGCACAGCTTAATCCCGCTGGTGGTATCCTTGATACAGGTGATGGCACCGGCCGTCATACCAGTAAAGCGGCAAAAAAACCCGCACCCACGACTCCAACTCCCAAAAAAATCCCAATCCCAAATGAAGTTAAATATGAATAAGATTATTCTCGCCATCTTGCTTGTATTGAATGTCAACGCATTACATGCTGCACATAAGCCCAATGTTCTTATCATTCTTGCAGATGATCTTGGTTATGGTGATGTACAGTGCAACAACCCTGCCAGGGGTAAAATCAAAACACCTAACATTGATAACCTTGCAGCACAGGGTATGCGCTTTACTGATGCCCATTCTTCGTCGGGCGTATGCTCGCCTTCACGCTATGCCCTTCTTACAGGAAGATATCATTGGCGCACCCGGTTGCAATCCGGCATTGTTGGCATGTGGGGAGAACCACTCATCGCACCCAATCGGGTTACCATTGCAAGCCTAGCAAAACAGCATGGCTATCGTACCGGCGCAATAGGCAAATGGCATCTCGGTTGGGATTGGCCCATTCCCGTTGCAACTGCTCCTATGTTCAAAGGGAAACCCATGGAAGATGGCAAACCCTCTGATGCGCAGCGTGATATTTGGCAACAGGTTTTTTCAAAGACCATTCCAGGCGGCCCCACTACCAGAGGGTTTGATTCCTACTTTGGTACCGATGTACCTAACTGGCCACCGTACTGCTTTATCGATGACAATCGAACCGTTGGTATCCCATCAGAATTTCTACCTCTTAGCATGCTTAAGAATCATCAAGCAAGTAATCAAGGGCCCGCACTCAAGGACTGGAAGTTGGAGCCAATCTTACCGGCCCTTGAAGGTCGTGCGGTAAAATTTATCTCCGATGCCACAACGAAGCCTGAACCTTTCCTGCTTTATATGCCACTAACTACACCACATACACCCCTTGCAGTGAATGCACAATGGAAGGGGAAAAGTGGCTTGGATAATGCATGTGCAGATTTGATCATGGAAACAGATGCCACCGTGGGACTGGTTTTAAAAGCTCTTGAACAATCTGGTAAAGCAAATAACACTCTCGTGATTTTCACCAGCGACAATGGTTTTGCAAGCTATGTGGGTGCCAAAGATCTAGAACAGCGAGGGCATTTTCCCAGTGGACCACTGCGAGGCTATAAAACCGATGTTTATGAAGGTGGCCATCGTATACCCTTCATTGTGCGATACCCTAAGGTTGTAAAACCCGGAACCGTATGCAATCAACTTGTGCATCATGCCGATGTCATTGCAACACTTGCAGAAATTCTTAATGCGAAATTACCTGCAAACTCTGCGGAAGATAGTTTCAGCTTCATGCCTTTGCTTAAGGGTGTTGATAAGCCGGTGCGGGAAAATTCGGTAAGCTGTGCTGCTTCTGGTATTCCTGGATTGCGACAAGGTGATTGGAAATTGATCCTTGCACCAGATCCCAAACAAAACAAGGATAGTAAACTCGATGTGCAACTTTACAATCTTGCTGAAGATATTGGGGAAACTAAAAATCTAGCAGGCGAACAACCAGAACGTGTTGCACAGATGAAATTACTAATGGAAAAGCTAATCACTGATGGCCGTAGTTCAAATGGTACTAAGCAAAAAAATGATGTTGTTGTTACGCGATATCCCAAACCAACTACAGCGCTTAACAAAAAAAATAAAGCCACGAAGTAAGCAAACTGGCTCATCCAACTTGATTTATATCTACGGGGCCTTTCAAGATTTTATTGATTTCTGAACATGCTTGCTCCAATCGTTCTTGAGGCGTTCCCTTTACCATGATAAATCTTCGTTTTGATTTGATCAGCTCTTCAAGAAAAATATCATTCATCCAACCACGGATAGATTCTCCATCGCGAACGCCATCCTGTTCGAAAGGAGTTGCAATATCTGTAAGGATTACGAGATCAGGGCATCGGTGGGAAAATGCAATAGCCTCCACCTCGGGCGAACGATCCTTCAAATAACGCCTGTGCCAGATAGCTGTTGCAAAAGCGTCGGTATCGCAAACTAATACACAGTTGGCAAGCCTAGCAGCATTATTTTCAAGCCGGCATTGTTCAGTTGCAATCGTGACAAAATCAGAGGTGACCCAATCATCATTAGTACCTTCTCTGATTTTTTTCTCGCTATAAGATCTACCAAATTCAGGAACCCAGTTAGTTTCATAAACTTTTGCCAGATCTCTGGAAAGGGTTGTCTTGCCAGTTGATTCTGCACCAGCCATCACCACCCTTATCGCATAATACTCCCTGACTGGTGGTTCCAAAAATTCCCAGTATTGCCAGGGATTGATTCGAATCTGTGTAGCACAGATAGGGACATTGATTCTGTTTTTATCCACGAGAACATGCTGGGCTCCAAGAAGCCTTGAAAATTCAACGCCATAATCCTCGGAGGTAAAAACCAAATCGGGAATGAACCCCAACCATATCTTGGTCATTTGCGCCCACAATACAGAATCTGTGGGGTCGTACATATCATCAATGACTTTGATAATTGCATTAGGGTGTATTTCCTGCAGCCAAGCCTTCCTTAAATTACCTTCAGGAATCTGGTCACTTTTATGACAGACAATCACATGAACTATATTGTTTTTTTCAGAGGCAGCATCGATTAAAAATTTATGCCCTCGATGGGGAGGATAAAACTTACCAATAACCAAAGCAGTTTTAGCCATGGAGTTTATCCCTTGTAGCAATAATAGTTTTATTCCAGGAGTACCAACCAACAAAGCACATGGAAAGATAAATGACATAGAGGGCAGATAACAGATACATGCCCCTATAAATTCCGAGTCCAATTGTCAGCACATCAACAAGAATCCAGACAGGCCAGGACTGGATGAATTTTCGATTGAGCAACCATTGTGCAATTAAACTTAGTGAAGTCACCCAAGCATCGACTAGCGGGGCCGATCCATTAAGCCATGTTAATATCGCCCATAATCCCGCAGTAAAAGGAAAAACCAAGAGAGCGAGAATTACACATTCTTTTTTTGGGGCATTTGAAACCTGTCGGCCATCTTGATCCGAGGCTTTGCGTAGCCATTGATTCCAACCATGAATGTTTAATGCGATGAAAATAACTTGGAGAATAGCTTCGCCAAAAAGTCGCTGTTGAAGAAACAAGATCAGGAAGCATGCACAACTGAGTATTCCCCAGGGGAAGTTCCAAATGTTTCTGCAAACAACTTGCCAAACACAAATGATGCCAGTCAGGAAACCTGCAAGCTCCCAGAGTGAAAAAGTTTCTCGTATGCTGGTGATTAATTGATGCCAAGCTGAAAGTAGGTCCATTTTTGTTCCATATAAGGAATGGTTAAGGTTTTAATTCTAGATTAAACCTTGGTGATATGAAACAAATTGATTAGATTTGCTGTTTTTTTTAGCCTTATCATAAAGTTAAAGGCTTTGAATTTGTCTTGTTCCTTGAATCGAGTTAAAATAGCTATTAAGAGAAAACCTAAATTTCCGAGCCTACCTGTATGATTAATATTTCTAATTCTTTAACATTCCGATTGGTGGCTGGAACTTTCATTTCTTTTTTAATTCCTAGTGCAGTAATTGCAGAAGATGCCCGCTTGGATTTTTTTGAGAAGCGAATCCGGCCAGTTTTAGTTTCGCACTGTTATAAATGCCATTCCACAGAATCTGCAGACAAGGGCAAACTTAAAGGTGCGCTTGCGCTGGATACTCGCAAAGCCATGTTGAAGGGTGGGGAAAGTGGAGCCTCAATCATACCCGGCAAACCTACAGAAAGCTTGTTGATCAAAGCACTAAAATACTCCGGGCTTGAAATGCCACCCGCCGAGAAACTTCCACCTCAGGTGATAGCAGATTTTGAAAAATGGATTACGGATGGGGCTTTTGACCCCCGCGATGGCAACATTTCGATAAAGAAGCCTGGGCTTTCGATCGAAGAAGGCAAAAAGTTTTGGTCATTCATCCCACCCAAGAAATTTGAACTACCAAAGGTTCGACAAAATGATTGGCCATCTGATCCAATCGATTTTTTTGTACTTTCGAAAATGGAAAATCAGAAACTTACTCCTTCCCCCATGGCAAAGGGTAGTACCCTGGTCAGGCGTTTGTATTACGACCTTACGGGTCTGCCACCTACAGAAATCCAACTGACAAATTTCCTTAAGGCTTTCTCTGAGAATCCCGCAAAGGCTAAGTTAGACTTGGTGGATTCTTTACTTTCATCCCATCATTTTGGCGAAAAATGGGGAAGGCATTGGCTTGATGTAGCCCGCTATGCTGATAGCAATGGAAAGGATCGCAATATTTATAATTATCACGCATGGCGTTATCGTGATTATGTGATCGATTCCTTCAATCGTGATGTTTCCTTTGACCAGTTTGTAAGAGAGCAAATCGCAGGTGATCTGCTTCCCGCACATTCCCACGAAGAGCGTGATCGGAATTTGATTGCCACGGGTTTCCTCGCATTGGGATCGAAATCTTTCGAAGAATCAAAGCCTGAAGTTTTTCGCATGGATGTAATTGATGAACAGATAGAGCTTGTAAGTCGCTCGGTGCTTGGCCTTTCTGTTGGCTGTGCCCGTTGCCATAATCATAAGTTCGATCCCATTCCCACTGCTGATTACTATTCAATGGCAGGAATATTTAGAAGTACTCAACCTTTATATGGTTATAGCCCCAAGGGAATCAAAGCGACGGCATTTGCCCACACGGAACTTCAGGCAATCGGGCCAGATGCGGAAAAATTGGGTCCCGCTGGGCTCGCTTACTTTGCAAAGCTTCAAGAACTTACATTAGCGCAGAATATTTCCCGGTCAGACCGTTACAGGGTTGTACGTCGTCTATCCGCTGCCAGGATCGACATCAAGAAACCAGATGCCGACAAGGCCAAACTTGAAGCCGATATCATCAAAATGGAACAAGAAATCAAAGAATGGGATGCAAAGGTAAAGGCCCATGAAACCGCCCTGCAACTTGCAATGGATAATCCACCTAGAATGCCCGACTGGGCGATGGCTGTGCGCGAGCGTGAAAAAGCTGAAGATTGCAAAATTCATGTCCGGGGAGAAACAACGAACCTTAAAGAAACCGTGGCTCGAGGCACATTGCAAGTTATTTCATTTACTGATGCACCATCAATCCCCAACCATCAAAGTGGCAGAATCGAATTAGCTGCCTGGCTGACTGATCGCAGAAATCCATTAACTGCCCGTGTGTATGTAAACCGAGTTTGGCAACATCTTTTCGGTCGCGGTTTGGTTTCAACGCCGGATGATTATGGGGTCAATGGTTCGAGGCCATCTCATCCCGAATTGCTGGATCATCTAGCGCTACGGTTCATCGATCAAGGAGGGTCAACGAAGAAATTGATCCGTGCATTGGTGCTAAGCAGTACTTACCTTCAAGGTGGCGCCGATGAATCGCAAGGTAACGGAAAATCAAGCGACCCTGATAATATTTATCTTTCTTACATGCGCCCGCGCAGGCTTGAAGCCGAGTTATTGCGTGATGCCATCATGCAGGTTGCTGGCACTCTTGATCGGGCGCCATTACCACCAGAAAAAGCTTTCCTTGCAAAATACAACCCATACAGGGAAGATGAATATCGTACTTTCCAGCCTTTGTTCACACCTGAACAGATTGAAAATCCGCACCGCAGCGTGTACTTACCAGTGGTGCGTGGAGTGCTTCCAGAAATTTTTGGGTTGTTTGATTTTGCATCTCCTGATAGATCGACTGCCCAGCGTGAAGAAAGTATTGTTCCTGCGCAATCCCTTTATTTCATGAACAATGAATGGGTTATCAAACAGGCTGGATTGTTAAGCGGGCAATTATCAAAGGATGATAAACTTGATGATAAAGGGCGAATCAAAACAATTTATCGCAGAGCCTTCTCCCGCGAACCTTCATCACTTGAAATCAAAAGGGCGTTGGATTATCTAAACCGGCCCGAGTTATTACTGGCCGATCCAAAATCAAAGAAACAACCCGATGCTATGCAGCTTCGAATCGAACGCCTTACAAGTTTCTGCCAGATTGTTTTTGCTTCAGCAGAATTTCGCTTTGTGAAATAGGTCAAACCTTCAGGGAATAGCAGTATGAATAATAATTTCTTTTCGAGAAGGCAGATGCTAAAAACAGTATCTGCAGGGTTTGGTTACACTGCACTCCAAGGGATTGCAGCACAAGCTGCAGCAAATGAAACAAAAGAAATAAACCCTTCTGGTCCGCTTGGGGCCAAAAAACCACATTTTCCAGCCAAGGCCAAAAGGGTGATCTTCCTTTGCATGCGTGGTGGCCCTTCGCATATGGAGACATTCGATCCGAAGCCAAAATTATCAGCAGACAATGGCAAAGCATCCAAAAACCAAAACAGTAAACTTCTGGGATCCCGTTGGAAGTTCAGCAAGCATGGCCAAAGCGGCATCGAGATTGTTGATCTTTTGCCCGAGACCAGCAAGCATGCAGATAAACTTTGTGTTCTCAGAGGTATGCATACCGATAATGAAAATCATCCACAAGCTTTAGAACAGATGCATACGGGAAGCTTTCAATTCATAAGGCCTTCGCTTGGTTCATGGACGCTTTACGGCTTGGGTACTGAAAACCAGAACCTTCCCGGTTTCATCTCCATCAACCCACTTACCTCCCTTGGTGGATTGCGTTATTACTCCAGCGCCTTCCTTCCTGCTGCAAACTCTGCAACATTGCTTGGCGATGCCAACCGCCCCATCCGTAATCCTGTAATAGGAAATGTATCCAACAACAGGCTTGCCCCAACTGGCCAGAGGCAGCAGTTAGATCTTTTGCAGGAAATGAATCGGGAACTGCTGATCAGGGATCAAGATTCACGGATTGAAGGTTTGATCCAATCCTATGAACTTGCATTTCGTATGCAGGATGCACTTCCCAAGGTAATGGATGTTGCAAGCGAAAGTAAATCAACTTTAGCAAGGTACAATGCGGATGAAACTTTCGGCAGGCAATGCCTTCTGGCAAGGCGCTTTGCAGAGGCTGGGGTTCGCTTTATTGAAATCACCCACACCGATTGGGATCATCATGGATTCCTTACTGGTGGCATGACCAAAAATTGTGCAGCAATTGATAAGCCCATCGCAGCTTTGCTTGAAGACCTAGATAATCGTGGCATGTTGGATGATACTCTCGTGATCTGGGGTGGTGAGTTTGGTAGAACTCCTGATGACCCGACCACCGATGGGCGGGGGCACAACAACAAAGGGTTTTCCATGTGGCTTGCAGGGGGCGGTGTTAAACAAGGCATGGCATATGGCGCCACCGATGAGCATGGCTACGAAGCTATCGAGGGAAAAGTTCACACGCATGATTTGCATGCAACAATTCTGCATCTGCTGGGATTGGATCACGAAAAACTAACTTACAAATATGGTGGAAGGGATTTTCGCCTCACCGATGTGCATGGCAAAGTGGTGAAGGATATCCTCGCCTAACCGTTCAATGTACTGATATAGCGGCTATGATTATTCGATCACCAAGCTGCCATTCATCACCATCCAATGCCCGGGGAAGGTGCAGATAATTGGATAATTACCATTCTTTTCAGGCGCTTTAAAATAGATCGTGAACTTATCTGAAGGCATGACCACATCAGTATGAACGATCACATCCGTACTATCAGGAACATAATGGCGCACGATCGCCAAGGGGTCGCTGATCAATTGGTTTGCGAGCATCCCCACTGCGGGAAGGGTTCCCGGTTTGATGATAGCTAGGTTATGGGGCACCACATCTGGATTTTGAAACGTAAGCGCAAGCAATTCACCAGGCTTTGCCTTGATCAAGTTTGGGGCGAACGAAAGATTTGGCCCCGCTGCTACAGTTATAGGCCGGGTTCCCCCAATAGGATACTTCCACTTGTTAGGGTTGGTTTTCACCGCAACCGCAAGGTCTGCATGAATGGGATGCGGGCGGATGACTTTCTGCGTTGGTTGGTACCCGGGGAAGGATGTGAAATCCTTATCGAGTTCATGCACGGTTGCAAAAAGATGAACCGGTGCTCCGGGCCCAACTTTCAGATGTAACAAAAGCTGATTCACAGGCTGCAATTGCGGGATTTCGATAAAGATCGATTTGCCATCCCCAAGCACATGCACATTGGGCGTATCTAAAACATCATGTCCGCGAAGCCCAAAATGCGAAGGAGAATATTCAGCAGATCCATAGGTGGGCGAGTAGCGATAGTTCCATGCCAATGCCAGCCTACTGGTGGTTTTAGAAATAATCTCACGATCAACAGGCGAGCTAAAGCGAAGAAATATACCATTGGCGTGTGAATGAATCACTGTGGGAAGTTGCACCAGATCGCCCGTGTAGCGTACGCGCTGGAAACACCCTTCGTTCTTTGCATAAGTGCCCCATCCCTGCATACCTGCAACATAAAGCTGGCCATCGATGGGGTGAAATTTACCCCGGTGTGCACCAGAGTTAAATTCTCCGGGAAGAGGCACCACAGCGCCTTGTGGCTTACCATTAACTTCATCACGAAGCAGCAGCATGTGTGAGCAAGCACCAAATGAAAAGTGAACCATAAGGTTTTTAAGTGGGCCCCATTTATCAGAATCGACAGCGATCTGCCCACCAGAAGAATTGTCGATTCCCCGGGGAAGGTAGATAAGTGGAAGGTCTGGGGGCATTTTATTACGAGGGCCCCCCGCACCATAAAACCCATCTTTGCGGATTTCGCAAATCATAGAACTTGGAGTCCAATCACCTTCAGAACAGGGTACAGTAAGTTTGCCATCGGGGGTGAGGCCGATCCCATCAGGGTTACGAAAACCAGTTGCGATGATCTCTGCAGTTTTGCCATCGGGGGAAACACGCACTGCACCCTGATTACTGGAAGCAAAGCAGAAACTACCATTCTTTTCACGCACCAAACCACAAATGAAATCATGCCCCGAGGGCGAAGTTTTATAAGCGTTGGAAAAACATTCGTGAAAATCATATTCACCATCGTTGTTAAGATCATATAGCTTGGTGATCTGATCCCGCCCAAGAACATAGGGAATATCATCATGAACAATCATGCCCAAAGCGTGGTGCAAACCAGAAGCGACCCTGCGCCAAGTTACAACACTGGATAATTTATCAAGCCCTTCCACCCGCCAAACATCTCCCTGCATAGTGCAAACAAGGCCTGTACCATCCGAAAGAAAAGCGAGATCACCTGGAAAGAAAGGCAGCCTAGAGGGATTTTCAAAAGGCACTTCAATCGTATCGATGGCATAGGGAGTTCCGGTGCCGAGGGTGATTTTTCCTTGTATTTTTTGGGGGAAGCGAATAGGCCCACCCTTTAATAATTCTTCAAGAGGATGACCTTTTCTGGGTGCTACCTCTCTAAAAAACTTACCATCTTTTACCCAAGGCGAATCAAGATATTCAACGCCATCGATTGCGTAAGAAAAAAGCACACGGTTGCCATGAAGGTGGAAACCATGGTAGGAAAAAGTTTTTCCGGGCTTATTGGGCAGAGGCGGAGGCAGCATGGTACCTGCGGGTTTAATACCATCCATAAACCCATGGCGAATGTTCGAGAAAGAAAGGAAGCCCCCCTGCCAAAGCGATTCGTAGTTAAGGTTTTCAGGGTTAAAGCAGGTAGCAAGTTCGCCTTGTTCACCCAGGAGAACAGCGATGCCTCGTGGGACCATAACCCCAGGAGCGCGGAATATGCCGCTCATAACTCTTCCAAGATCAGCCTTGTTCCAGTTGCTGCTTTTCCAAGTTTCTTCGTTTTGGTTGCCCCAATGGCCATGTTTACCACTGTCAAGACCAGGGAATGCTTCAACCAAAAGTGGGCGGTCCGTCTTTGCTGCAAAATAATTAGCCTGCTTGACATAAAAATCGTAAAGCCTTTCGCGGTTGACAAACGCCTCCCACAAAGGCGAAGCAGCTTTATCAATGGGCTCACGGGTATATTCAAAGGTGGCGGCCTTCATTGCTGCCATCTGCATTTGGGGCATCAGGCCAACGGCTTTAGGATCCTTGCCAAGATCGAGCAGAAATTTAACCAGGTCGCGCCTTTCATCGGCAGTCATGGCCTCTGCAATACCCGCAGGCATTAGGCTTCCAACCTCCTTGATTTCTTCAATCTCATCACGCTTTATTTTAATTTCCTTGGCAGTGGAAGCTTCCCGAAACAGAAGTTCCGCAGGGGTTTCTTTCACCTTGTAACCCTGCAGCACCTTCCCCGAGGAAGTGACAACGCTGTAGGCACGATATTCATCCTTGATCTGTTTGGAAGGCCAAAGCACACCCTCCACAATTTCATGTGGCTTGATACAGTTAGCGATTGCGGTGAGTTCGGGGCCAACCTGCCCACCCTGCAAACCAACCTTATGGCATGAAACGCAAGCGTATTTTGCAGAGCTAAATACCATCGCACCCCGGGCACTGTTACCTTTAGCTTGGGCCTCGCTTAAAATACTTTTAACAAGATCTTCATTGTAGGGTATTTGCTTGTAAGATACCAAACCCGGTGCTGCAGCAGCAGGTAGGGGTGTTGGCAACTGTGATACCTTGCGGGCTGGGACAGGCGTTCTGGGCGTTGGCTTTTGAGCCCCTTTTTCTTTCTTCATCTGTTTTACAAGCCAATCTAGGCCATCAAGATTATCGCGAAGGGTAAGCTCTGCATCGTAATTGGTATGACCTAATATGCCGATGGGGCCTTTATAACCCGATTTCAAAATCATATTCAAAAGCTCGAGATCTTTTTCACCCTGACCCAGTTGCAGGATTTTACGGTTTTGCTTATCGCCCATACGATCCATACCGTTGATGTTCACACAGAAAAGCCAAGGTTGAATGCGTTTGAACAAAGGCAGAAAATTATCGATGTGATCGTGCCCATGGTGTAGGTTGTAGACAATGCCCACATTGGTTTCTTTGATTTGCTCAAGGATTTGGGCCTGATTTTCGGGTTCGCCAAACCAGCCGCCATGATTGTAGAGGCCTACACTGCAACCGATTTTCCGGGCAGCTTCTGCAATAGGTCGGATTTGATTGCAAGCGGCTTGTACTTTGGTCACCTGATCTTTGCCCGGTGCGGGATCACCCATCGAGACCCAAAGCTGGGTATGAATCTTGTTGCGTTCGAGTGCTTCAAGAATCTTTTTCGCTTGAGGGTTAAGGGATGCAGGAAACCAGAATGCACTAAGCTCTACACCATTCTTTTTGAGTTCTGCAATTTCCTGATCGAAGGTGGGGATGTGTTCATCACGCCAGTCGTAGGCAAACTTGGTAAACCCGAGATCCTTGAGCATCTTGGCCCGATCGACAGGGTTGCGTTTCTTGGAATCGAATGGAACGATGCACCAAGCCATGAGGTTATCTTTACGGAAAAGCACATCAGGAGAAGGTTGCTCGGCTGGTTTGCCTTGGGAAGTTAGAGCAAGGGAAATCATTAGAAAAAGGGAAGCGCTCATGAATTAAAGTCCAAATCTGGAAAATTAAAAGAATCAATCCTAAATGATAGCTTGGAAGTGAACCGGCTGCAATGAAGTTCAGGTGGAAAGCAAGATGATCCAAAATATTGCGAACACGCTGCAAATTTGCAGAATTGATTGATTTTAACACCTACGAAAGCAAGAAGATTTGCAGAAGATGGGTGTTTTATCTTACATGCTTGGTAAAACATGCTATTTTGTCGTATGATAGAAATATAGTCGCTCAATTTTAATTTCTACCCATCAATCAAAGGAAAGCTTTAATTATGTTTCATTTCTTAAATTCAAATTTTGGTAAAAAACCAAACACTTACTCTAAGAACAAACTTTATTCTAACAGGCCTGCGCTTATGCACCTTGAACAACGGGTGACCCCTGTAGTAGGCACCGGCACTGGCGTTCCTACCATTCTTACCGAAGGCACCGCCCTAGTTACCGAATATCATTTGAATTATCCCAGCAATCCAACCTCAGGTTCGACCCATGAAATTGTTGATGATCCTGCTAATGACAATAGTTACTGGATTACCGGGATGAGCATGGACACCGTGGTTCATTACTTTGGAAACACCAACACCGCCCAGTACTTTCAGATGCCCATGGGAAGCATGCCACATGGAATAGTCTTTGACCCCACAGGTGCTTTATGGGTTTCCTTGGAGTATGCAGGACAGGTGGTAAAGCTTGATCAAACTACCGGCGCCATTTTAGTAAGCGTTGATGTCAACATCCAAGCCAGCCCTTCTTCGCCTGTGCCACTTAACCCGCATCCCCATGCCATTGCTATTGGCGCTGATGGTGTAACCATTTGGTTCACAGGCAAAAACACCAGCACGGTAGGTAAAATCAATCCTGTTAATGGGGCCATCACTTCTGCTTCAACTGTTACGCATTACAACTTACCCACTGTAGCAGCTACGCCAATTTATCTTGAGTTGGGAACCGATGGCAACATCTGGGGAACGGAACTAACGGGTAACAATATTTTCCGCGTTACCCCAACTGGAACAGTAACGGAGTTT
>DBCB01000016.1:0-1073 GCA_002303765.1 Planctomycetaceae bacterium UBA969 | reverse complement strand
AAAATCAGTTACAGCGGTGTGATTGAAGAATTCCCCGTCCCTAAATCACAATCGAACTCTATTCTTGCAGGTTTCGCTTTTGATGCTCAGGGGAACCTTTGGACCCAAAGCTATGTCAACCAGAATAATCTTCCCCCCACTGGCCCTGATTACATTGTAAGAATGGGTAACACCATTCTTAATGCGCCTAATGGTGATATTTCATCGGTCCTAGTCACCCGCTATCAAGTTGAAAGCGAAGGCACTGTATTCCATCGCATCGTTCTTGGCGATGATGGAGACATGTGGTTTACCGAATTAGCCCTTAACAACATCGGCAAAGTAAAAATTGTTTCTAATCCTGCACCATTGCTTGCAGCGACCACACCTACCTCTAGTGACTCAAGAGTGACCCTTTATAATTCCAGTACTGCTGCAAATCTGGGTTTTGTGAACCCCTTCCCCGGATTCACTGGTGTTATAAGCACCGCAACTGGAAGCTTTAGAAACAATGGCGTAGCTTACACCGTTGCTGCAGCAGGCCCTGGTGGTGGCCCCGCAATCGCCATCGTTAATACGCAAACAGGTGAAGTGACCAAATCATTTTTCGCATACGATCCATCCTTCTCTGGTGGCGTGAGTATAGCTCTCGCTGATTTCAATAACGATGGAGTGCTAGACTTAGTGACAGGCGCTGGCGCTGGCGGTGGCCCGCAAGTTAACATCTTCGATGGTTCGAATTTCTCCCTCATCAAATCATTCTTTGCTTTTGATCCAAGCTTTAGGGGTGGTGTCAATGTTGGTGCTGGGGATATCAACCAAGATGGTTCCATGGATATTGTAGCAGCGGCTGGCGCAGGCGGCGGCCCCGAAGTTCGCGTCTTCAATGGCGCAACACTTGCAGTTATCAGCCAATGGTACGCTTATGAATCGAGTTTCTCTGGTGGCGTCACTGTTGCAGTGGGCGATTTAGGAAAAGATGGTGTGCTGGAAGTAGTTACCGGGGCAGGGTCAGGTGGTTCACCTTTGGTAAAAGTCTTTAACGCCAATACTGGCGCTTTTATCACACAGTTCCTTGCCTACGCAGACTCCTT
>DBCB01000022.1:1155-6045 GCA_002303765.1 Planctomycetaceae bacterium UBA969 | reverse complement strand
TTTGCCCATGAAGGAGATTTTACCTTTGACGGGTGCAATGGTTGGGCCACCTGAACAGGCAGGAATTAAGATCGAGAAAACCAGAATAAAATTTGCGAAGCGCATAACTCGGGTACTTAATTAGTAAGAGGGTGTAACTTCGCCACCATTAATGCTTGCAAGCTGGTTCAATGTTGTCTGGTTGATGGAGGTGTTGACAAAGCTGACGTGTCCATCCACATAAACGAAATTGGCCCCACCTGTGTGCATACTTCCCAAAGGTGAATCGTTTTCACTATCTGCAAGGAGTGCGACCGTGGAGTTAATTGGGAACCGTGTGTTGCGAAAATCTCTGCCATAGGATCGGTTGGTAGGCGGGCAAGCGGGCGCAGAGCAAGCACCTGAATTAGTCCAAGGTGAAACAGGGCCACCAACGGTTACAATACCATAACCTGGGCCACCGCCCCAAAGTTGGGCATGAACCGATTCGCCCACAGCCAGTGAATTAGAGGTGCCATCGATAACATCCGTAAACTTTCGTGGCATATTCATATTGAACATACCATCGACACAGACATCGCCTCGCCAGCCATGGCTCCAACCTGGGCCGCCTGAAACCCCACCAGCAATTCCGAAATAATCTCTCCGATTAGGAAAGGCTTCATACTTACTATTAGAGGCGCACTGATAGACCTGCATTTTAAGGGATGCAAGATTGCCCCCCACGCCAGCAGCCCACCCTTTGGTATAGTCATAAAGTTTTTCAGCGCTGTCTTGTTCAATACTTGGCAAAAGCATAATCCACATTGAATTGCCTCTGCAATCCGCTGCACAATGTTTGGCAACATCAACTTCATGCCCATTGACCGAACCCTTGGTGTCGTGAGTTTTATGAATTGCGAGACCGATTTGTTTCAGGTTATTCTGACACCGCATTCTTGATGCAGCTTCCCTTACTTTTTGTACAGCAGGAAGCAATAACCCGATCAAAATTGCAATGATAGCAATAACTACAAGAAGTTCTATCAGGGTAAAACCTCGTTTGGAATAAGCTAAATTCATGAATAAACCCAGTAAGTATTAATAATAAAGATACTTCATGCTAACTTCATAGGGATATTTTCAACAACTAAATAATGGCATACTTAAATGAAATCTGGAAGATTATCATTAATTAACCTGAGCAACCGAACTTTCATCAAGGTTTATTTCGCTTTTAAAAGGGGCACCAGATGAGTGCCTTGGATGTTCTCGAATTTCGAAAGAATTACAGAATCAGAATCCTTGGTGGTTTCCAGCGTAACTTCATTAAACCCAGATCCATAAGTGCCTCGGTTTTTCTGCGATACGACTTTTAAAACAATACTCTGTGGGGCTTTAACTTTCTCGCTAGGAGAGAGGATTTGCACCAACTGGCCCGGTTTCAATTGATTGGCTTGGGACCAAAAGGTGGCGTAAACCGTAAATAAAACTTTCTTCCCATCCACAGTATCGATGTAGCCTTCTAGTCCATCTTTTGCCAACCTAGCATTAATTAATGCTAGCTGCCTAGTTTTAATTTCTTCAAGGCTCGCTTCATCTACAATCTGCATGACAACTTTTTGTTTTTCTTTCATGCACCAAGTAAGGTAAAAAGTATCACCTTTTTTCATTGAAAGTGTATCTATCAACTTTCCAGCCTTCCATTTCTTGCATTCAGGGCTGATATTGAATTCTGCGATGTTCTTATCAAGTGGCTTCTTATCTGCAATCACTCTCGCCTTAAAAGTTTTTCCATCAACAGCATCTTCAGTTATTTCCCAGATATGATTATGGCCCTTCATCTGGCAAATCTCATCTTGGTAATGAACCAAATAGCCACGGGGATGATTTTCATCTGCGTTAAAAAAAAGATTCACCCTCTCACCCGGAAGTAAATCGGCAGGGTTTGCACCATAAACCAGATACCTATAAGTGGTTGCCCAGGGCAGCACTCTGGTCTTAATGATTTCATCTGAAGAATCCCGTGTTACGGTAGCAGTCATAGTTTCAGGGTCGAACGATTTCCAAATGTACCATCCACGGGTAGTACCAATGCCGCCCGGAACTCCAAACTTGCGCGGATGAATAATGGAAGCCGTGCCTTCAGGCGAGATGGGAATCTTCCTCAAGCTTTTATTTTCAACACCGGGATGGCCTTTGAAACCTTGGATACCAACCTTTGCGTGGAAGATGCCATTTGGCCCACCCGTACTGCAGAAAATTTCATCATGATTGGGGCCACCAAAAGCAATGTTGCTAACCACCTGAGCAGGGATATCAACATGGCCCAGCACTTTCTTTTCAGGGGAAAGAATAAGAATGCGACCTTGCTTGGTTTCAGGCCGTTGAAAATCAGCAACCCATAAATTCCCCTTATTATCGAAGGCGCACCCATCACCACCACTGCCTCCAAGATCGTAAAATAGTTCGGGCTCTGCGAAAGGTTTGCCTTCCTCTGGAATTAAATAACGAAGGATTTTCTTGGATTGCGATTCGATCAGATAAAGGAACTTGCTTTGTGGATCAACATCCAATCCATTAGGGAAAGCTAGGCCGGTTGCAATCTTGGTAACTTCCCCCTTGGGACTTAATCTAAAAATATTGCCCACGGGTTTTTGCAGAGATGAGCCTGAGGGATCGGTCCAATAAATATTACCCTTGGCATCAAGCGTGAGATCGTTAAGGCTGTTGAGGGGTTTGTTTTCGTAGGAATCTGCAAGAACATTAAGCGAGCCATCGGGTGCGTAATCAAGGATAGCCTTATGTTTGTTATCACAAATAAGCAGATGGCCTTTGGCGTTTAGAACCGTACCAGCAGGATTGATATCGAGAAACTTTTCGACTTTACCCTCTTTACTGACCCGCAGTAATGATCCGCTGCAGAAGAAGAGTTCACCATTCTTCCAAGTAGGGCCTTCGGAATATCCCGGTGCCTTTGCAAATTGAGTAGGCTTGATCTCTTGCAGTTTGGAATAATCGGACTGCCCGATAATGCCAAGGAAAATAGAAGCAGTAATGATGCAATTGCTCATCATGGAATATTCTTTCTAGAAAACGAATTGCAAGAATTTACTGTGGACTTGCAGGTTCATCTTCGGGTGGGGGGGTAGTTTTAGTAAAACCAAGGAGTTTATAAATCGTGCCACCAAAAAACACACATATTAAAAGAATGACTTTCCATCCTTTAACAAGAAATGCCATTATAAGTGCGAAAAAGCCAAGCTTCTTAGCCGCAATCCCCGCAATGAGTGCAGCCAATCCATACTCTGCAACCTTATCAACTCCGGGTTGGTAATCCTCATAACGCTTTCCCAGATTGTAGGTGATGTTGGAAGCAGCACTCTTAGCAAATTGTTTTATTTTGGAATTTTCCACGCTGCCCAAGGCTACCATCCGAAGCAAGGTATCCCTTCCCAGCATATTCTGGTTATAGTTGATCGAGGCGCCGTTGTCGAAATCGGCTGTATTGATGGACCAAACCAGAAGACGCTTTGGCTGATCATAATAAGGAGTTTCATCCCAGCCCACGACCTTCAATTCACCTTGTTTTTTGTTTTTGCGTTCAACATTGGCAGCTTCGGTTCTAGAGCGAATAGAATCAAGAATGGCATTAGCATCCAACTTGTTGGCATCCGCATCAAGGATATGACCAGACGGGGATGATTCTAGAACAAGCATGATATCCAAGTTCCAAGCGTCCTTGGATCCTGGAACGATCATGCCTAAAATTTCGCCTGAAAAAGTATTTCCCAATGCTATCATGAATTCTTTGGTTGTATCAGGGGGTACAAAACAAGAACCTGGTTGAAGATTCAAGGAAGCCAAAGACCCAAGCGGAACTAAGCCTGGGTTTGTAACAATGGTTCTTTCAATTTTTTCAAATGCAGATCTTACCTGCGGATTTAACTGATCTTCTTGCGCAAAAATTCCATCCACAAAAATGAAAAGTAAGGCTACAACAAACATATTAGATTTAGACATGGAATTGGGTACTCCAGAAAAAACCGGGTGAGAGGTTTAGAACAAATCGAGGATGGGTTCACCTTCTGCAAGAAGATTATAAGGCCGGCCTTCTTTGTCATGCGCTTCGAGATCGGAAATACCCATGGCATGGTAGACGGTTTTAGTGACATCCGCTGGTGTAACGATTTTCTGTTCGGGAAATTCGCCACGCTTATCGGATGAGCCATGCACCTGCCCGCCTTGAATCCCGCCACCCGCCATCAAAACACTAAGGCAATGAGTCCAATGATCACGGCCTGCGCCATTGACCCCGCCGCTGCGTGGGTCGCCCACTTTGGGCTTTCGACCCATTTCAGATGTAACCATAAGCAGGGTGGAATCAAGCAGATTGCGCTGCGAAAGATCTTCGATAAGTGCAGAGAAACCCCGATCAAAACCGGGTAATAGATCTTCTTTTAAGCAGTTAAAGTTATTGCCATGGGTATCCCAACCACCACCGCTTTTGCATTTCTTGTTGAGTTTATCATCGCCCAACCAGAATACGGTAATGAACGGAACCCCAGCCTCTACCATTCTTCTTGCAAGCAAAAGAGACATGCCATTGGTGTTATTACCATATCTTTCGCGCATACTTACAGGTTCATCTGCAACATCGAAAGCCTTGGTAGCTTTTGCGGAAAGAAGCAACGACATTGCTTTTTCTTGAAGCTTTGTCCATGTGGTGCTTTTATTCGATTGATCAAGCTGACGCCTTGCGCCATCAAGCTTGTTTAATATTTCCTGCCTAGCCAGCAACCGTTTGGGATTCATGCTTGCATCAAGGCTGATAGAAGGCGCAACAAAAGAAAGGGGTTTTTCGATGGTTCCCAAAACATAAAGGGGATCGTATTCCACACCCAGCTTGGCAGCAAACTGGCCCGGCCTAGT
>DBCB01000022.1:0-1090 GCA_002303765.1 Planctomycetaceae bacterium UBA969 | reverse complement strand
CGGGCGCTTTGCAGAGATCACACTTCCCATGAAGGGCCAATCATCCGGCATGGGCGTACGATTATTACCCAGCGAAAGAAAACTCTGATCAGGAACATGGCCTGTCAGATTATAATAATATCCAGCATGATGATCGTTGGTGTTAACTGTGCTTTTCACGCCTTGAATAACTGCAAGGTGTTTGGCTTGCTTGGCGAGCAGGGGCAAATGTTCGCAAAGTTTGACGCCCGGCGCAGTGGTTTCGGTCTGCTTAAAAAGCCCACGGTATTCATCGGGTGCGTTGGGTTTCATATCCCAGGTATCTATATGAGAAGCACCACCTGAAAGAAAAAACAGAATGGTCGATTTGGCTTTGCCTTTACCCGAGGCTACAACTGCCTGAGGAGCAGCCATCAAACCCGGTGTACCAAAACCAAAACCAGCAATTCCTGCAGTGGATGCTACAACAAAAGATCTTCTAGATTGATTCATGGGGAAAACCATTGAGGCATGCTTATTCGAAGTAATTCTATTTTCAATCTAACAAGTTTAAATGTCAACAGGGAAATAAGGTTGGAAATCCTCATTTATCAAGGGAAAGTTCTTTTCCCAAGGGTCGTAAGGATGATAAAGTCTTCTAGGATGAATATTTAAACATTAGGAAACAAAATGGCAGTTAATTTTGGACATATGTTGCAGGGAACGATGACCTTGCTGGGCAGGATTTCTCTTTGTGCAATATTCCTTTCAAATGCGATTGGATTCAACCTCCCAAATTTTGAAGATGCGATCTCTGCAATGGGTCATCAGGGCGTACCCATGCCCCGGGTTGCATTGGTGTTGGCAATAGGCTCACTTCTTGCGGGCAGTTTGATGGTAATCATTGGTTGGAAAAGTAAGGTAGGCGCGGGCCTATTACTTTTATATCTACTTGTAGAAACCTATTACTTCCACGATTTCTGGACGATGCAGGAATCAATTTCAAAAAAGCTAGAGATGGTTCAATTCATGAAAAATCTTTCGCTGATGGGAGCCATGCTTTTCATCATAGCCAACGGGGCGGGGCCTTATAGCCTTGATGCCCGGGCCAAGGGTGGGTTTTCCGCATCCA
>DBCB01000226.1 GCA_002303765.1 Planctomycetaceae bacterium UBA969 | reverse complement strand
GTTCCATGAACTAACACACTTTGAGAATTCCGATCCAGCAGTTGCAAGATATTTCTCACCGAGGGAACCATTCCAGATTCATCATAAACATTCTTTGCTATCAACCAATCTGCAAAGGGACCTTTCCTAGTTTGAAGTAATTCGATTTCGAGCAAAGTTTCCGCAAGGTGCATCTGCAATGGTAATTCCTGCTCAATCGCAAAATTTAACAATTCAACGCGAACAGTGTATGGGGCATGCGGGCTAACCCCGGGAGAAAGACAATCCTGTGGCTTGATACGCTCTATCCAGCTTAAAAATGATTCGAGTGCTGTTTGGGCCCGATCTCTATTCAACCCCAACAATTCGAAATAAACCACTCCACCCAGTTTGCTTTGAGAAAGCAAATCCCATGAATGTCCGCCCGCTGAAATATCGCCTATTAAGCAGACTCCTGCCTTCAGGGATTGGTCGATTCCTTTTTGTATATGCTCTTGCATTTGCAAAGGTGTTGTTGACATCCGATGGGCAATTACAGAATCAATCCACTCTAGAAAATTACTTCCATCTTTTCTTTCTTGAGGAAACCCTGTCAAGTCGAGGTGCGTGTGTGCATTCACCAATCCAGGCAAAAGAATAACCTCTCCTAGATTTTCATCAACATCAATAGTTCCGGCCTTGGAAACCCCAGTGATTTTTTCACCTTCAATGTGGACCTGCCCCCATTCCAATGGCGGTCTATCGATGGGAACAACCCAGCGGGCGGATAATGTTTTTTGTTCCCCAGATTCTTTCAAGAAAACCCTCCGGAATACTCTTGTGCTTGCAAAGCTACTTTCCCCTGCGTACTACTTATCTTAGTAGCTGCAAGCACTGCAACGCCATGATGTTCTTCCACGATTCCTTGGACAACATAAGGCCCGACAGAAAGATGTGCAATCGGATTGCAATTTCCCGGGAATAATACAACATCTGCAAGCCCCGTCTCATCTTCCAAAGAAATAAATTGCATTGGCTTTCCGGATTCTGTTGTTGTTCGCCTTGAGGCAGCCACGGTACCTTCAATTGTGATTTTCTTACCAATACTTCTAGAAAAATCAGCACAACTTGTGATGTGCCCGAATCCAACAGGCGTGGCATATCCAGCACTAGCACGAAGCATCGCTATCAAAGGCATTTCCAATGTAAAACCAAGAGTTTGCCATTCATCATGGGCTTTATGCAGCTTTGAAACCTGCACAGGAGCCCAACGATCAGGAATACGGGGCGCAAAAAGTTCTTGCGTACTTCGCCGTAATTCGGATTCCGCTTGAAGATAAAGCACTGGTCTGGGAAGACCAAAACAATCACAAGCACCAGACTGAACCAAAAGTGCAAGAGTTTCTGCACCAGGCTTCAATCGGGTAATCAGTTCAACCAGACTGGTATAGGGCCCATTGCGATCCCTTTCTTCGTACAACAACAACTTCAAATTTTGCGGAAGGCCTGCAATAGCATCAAGACCAACACGAATGCCGATTCCTTCAAGGCCAAAATTGCCACCAGAACGATTGACACAAGGCGCAAACAAAGGGATGCCAGCCCTGCGAATCGCCTCAATATAAACATGCCTGGGATAAGTACCCTGATTATTATTCAATGCAGCAGTCCAAAATTCACGCGGATGATATGCCTTCAGCCAAACAGCTTTCCACGCAATGATGCCGTAACTAACCGCATGACTTTTACAAAACGAATAGCGGTTGAACTTTGATAATTGCAACCACAAGTCTGAAAGCGCTTGCTTCGAAACACCAGACCCTTCACACAAAGTAAAGAACTCAATAGCCAAAGCCTTATACTGCTCATCAGTCTCCCACTTGGTAACCTTCTTACGAAAAGCATCCGCATCAGAAGGCGAAAGCTGCGCAAGCACTTTTAACAACCTCAACGAATCATCCTCGTAAAGCAACATCAACTGGGTATCGCCCAATAATTTTGCAAGGGCGGGATCGATGCTTGCAGGTTTCTCAATCCCCCTGCGCCTTCGAATAAATCTTTCCTTCATGCCAATCGATGCGGCACCTGGGCGAATCAATGCCAGCGACTGTATCACATCATCTAGACTATGAGCCTGCATCTGTACCAATAAATGCCTCATGCCGGGCGATTCCATCTGGTTAACACCGAGGGTATCACCACGCAGAAGCAGTTCACCAACTTTTGGATCATCTTCAGGCATATCTGCATGAGGCAATATTCTTTCTCCCGCAAGTCTGGAAGCTTCATCCACAGTCGCAAGTGCCCGATTTCCCAAAAGATCAATCTTCACCAGCCCGATTTTCTCGACTGCGTCTTTTTCATACTGGGTTATCACCACTCCTTTGCGCGACCATTGCAAAGGCGCATATTCCTCGATCGGATTTGGCGTGATCACTATTCCACCTGGATGAATCGACAAATGGTGCGGCCTTCCCACCAACAATCGCGCATGAAAAAACATCTGCTTCCACTGCAATGGCCCCAATGGACAACCAAGATAATGCGGTGGCGCCAGTTCCCCTTTTCCCCCTGCTATATAAGGCTCTAATCGCTTTTCCATCGCAGGGCCCATTGCACTGATTTGATCTTCCGAAAGCCCATGTATCTTGGCAGATTCTCGCAACGCCGATCTGGGTTGAAGAAACAAATGCGAACTTATCCTTGCTGCATATTGCCTGCCCCTTTGCTCGAGCACATGATCAATTAATGCATCACGAATTTTCCAATCGAAGTCGAGATCAATGTCAGGCAAATCAACACGCCCCATGTGTAAAAAACGCTCGAACACAAGATTATGTCGCAGGGGATCAACATCGGTAATACCAAGCAAATAACAAACCAAAGAATTACCTGCAGAGCCACGAAGGGCAGGGGTATGACCGTCCGAGCGTGCCAACCTAGTGATCTCATTCACTGTAAGAAAGTAACCATCCAGACTGCGTGCATGAATTATCTTTAACTCTTCCTCCAACCGGATTTTTGCATCTTCGTTTTTATACAATCTGCGCAGGTGCATTCCTTCAATACACAAGGCCCTTAAATGCAACACAGATTCCATACCACGCGAATCTAAAGGTTCTGGAAGAATAAGTTCATGAGGCAGAACATCGACTTCAAGAATTCCTGCAAGTATGCTGGCATTGGTAAGCGCTTCAGGAATATCACAAAATAGCTCCTGAAATTCATTCAAGGGCAGCAAATGACTCTCTGGCCCAACATGATCATCCACCAGTCGTTGCAAAAGAGTGCACTCGCGAATGGCTCGAACCACACGATACAATTCCAACAATCCCGGTTGGGCAAAATAACAACCATGCAAAGCGACTAGAGATACCCCCAATCGATCAGCACACTCAAGCAATTTTCGCTGACGAGAAGAAACTGAACGCCTGCGCCCCGAACGATTAATCCCAGCCCACACTCTTGATGCATAAACAGGATGCAACAATTCCAAAAACTCTGGAGTATCAACCAATAGGTGCAACCCTTGATTGAATTGCAGCAACAGTTCGCCCAGATTGGCATCATCATTCAAGTTTAACCTGCTGAGAATACAGCACAGACTTCGATAACCCGCACGATTTTGAATAAGCGCAACAACCGATTGAGTCGGCGTTCGCAATACTGAACCCAGAATGGGCTTGATACCATAATTCAACGACAAATCATGAAATGCAACTGCGCCCAAAAGGTTGTTCGTATCGGTCAAAGCGAGGGATGTATATCCAAGGCTGGCAGCAACCGAGATCAAATGCTCCGGGCTGGAAACACCTTGAAGCAGAGAATACCAAGAATGATTTAGCAAAGAAGCAGCCATGGCACGACCTCCATAGCGTTAGTATACATTTGTACCTTATACTTGGTAGCTTAGCTTTTCTCATTACTTCTACAAAAATGAAGCTTTCAACCCGATATTCCTCAAAACTTCCCACCCCACATCACCAGCCACATCATATAACACCTAAGGGCTTCATTCGTACTCGCATTGCAGGAAATCCATCTATGAACACCATTCTCATCCGATCTGGCAGAGTTATCGATCCTTCCCAAAACATTGACCAAATTGCAGATCTTTGGATCCAAGGCGAGAAAATTCTAGGCATCGGCCCCAACCTCGTAGCTAATCCCGACCAGATCATTGATGCCAAAGGCATGATTGTTACCCCTGGCCTTATCGACATGCATGTACACTTCCGCGAACCCGGGCGCGAAGAAGACGAAACCATCGCAACCGGGGCTCATTCTGCAATCGTGGGGGGAGTCACCTCGGTCGCATGCATGCCAAATACAGAACCTGCAATCGACACACAAGCTTCTGCAGAATTTGTAATCCTACAAGCAAAGCGAGCAGGATACGCCAATGTGTTCCCAATTGGCGCCATTACTAAAGGGCGCGAAGGCAAAGAGCTCGCTGAAATCGGCGGGCTAGTAAATGGCGGAGCCGTTGCATTTACCGATGATGGTACGCCTGTTGTCAGCGCAGAAATCATGCGCAGAGCCATGGAATACTGCAAGGGTTTCGATAAAACCGTACTCAGCCATTCGGAAGATTTGGATCTTACCAAGGGCGGCGTGATGAACGAAGGAATCGAAAGCATGCGCCTAGGTTTACGCGGTATGCCTGCCGCCGCAGAAGAAGTCATGATCTACCGCGAAATCGCACTAGCGGAACTTACTGGTGCAAAAGTTCATATTCTTCATGTTTCCTCGAAGGGCGGAGTCGAACTGATCAGACAAGGAAAGGGCAGGGGAGTTAAAGCCAGCGGGGAAGCTTGCCCACACCATTTTACACTTACAGACAAATGCCT
>DBCB01000361.1:13159-16212 GCA_002303765.1 Planctomycetaceae bacterium UBA969 | reverse complement strand
GCTGGAATTATCGAAAACATAGTAATTCACTATTCACCGATCTTTGCAAGATCCTTCCAGAATGCAACAATTCTGAACCC
This sequence comes from Planctomycetaceae bacterium UBA969, assembly GCA_002303765.1. Lineage (GTDB taxonomy): Bacteria > Planctomycetota > Planctomycetia > Gemmatales > Gemmataceae > UBA969. Next base: position 16,132 of record DBCB01000361.1, on the reverse strand, counting down.
GTACTTATCCTTTTCCCCACCTTCAGCTTTAACGACATTATCGGGATCACCCGATTTGCAGAAAAACTAGCCCCATCCTCCAATACACAAATCGCAATGGTCCAACATTTCACCTCCAAACCCAATTTAGAAAAAGACCATTTCCCCCATAGGCTTTACAGCCATGCATTAAATTACTTATCCCAAAGCCCAGCTAAAAATAGAATCAACCTCTTTGCTGATAGCCAAGATCTAACTGATGAATTCAAATTCTACATTGATAAACCGTTAAAATTACTTCCCATCCCACACACACAATATTCCTCCGAACAACCTTCAATTAAAACACCCTCAAAGAAGTTAGTGATTGGATATCTGGGCGATGCTAGAACCAACAAAGGATTCCACCTGATTCCAGAAGCAATCAACCATGTAACCACTGTTTTAGGAAACGGCGCAATACATTGGGAAATTCAGGCAAATATCAGGAATCACCAAGAAAGGCAAACCGTACAAGCAGTGAACTTGCTTAAATCAATGCCTAACATAAAACTTCATGAAGCGGCCATGGGTACCGATGACTACCATAAACTGATGGCCAAGATTGATATTTTTATGCTACCTTACACTTTGGAAAACTATCATAGTCAAACCTCTGGAGTATTCTCGGAAACAAGGGGACTTGGTAAAGTATCGGTAGTAACGAAAGGGACATGGATGGCAGGAGAAATCAAAAATCATGGTGGGGGAATGTTATGCAATCCCGAAGACAGTAAAAGTTTAGCGGACGCAATCGTTGAATGTATCGAAGCATATCCGCAGTTGAGCGCGGAAGCAGGGTTGGCTGGGAAAAAGTGGTGTGAATTCCACAACTGCGAAAACTACATTGCTGAATTGATAAAAGATATTTCTTTTAATGCATAAAGAAAGCAATATTCATGACATCGAAGATTGGATTTTTGAAATCAAATTTACAAGACACTTTTCCTCGCGGGGTAAGAAGAGTTGCCCGGGCTATCGTCGAAATCGTTAATGCCACTTCCCAAAACAACCAAGCTTTGATCTGCCTTGACGACAAGAAAATACCTAATTCACGCCCCTTGAGTTTATCCTTTGATCCCTTAAACGATTGGCTGAAAAGCAATCCACTATCCGTTCCCCCAAAACCCGGTTATCCGTTTTCTATTGCGGGATTAAAAAAAATTGTCCGAATGTTGATACCTCCAATTTTTTACCCACTCATAAAAACAACAATTTTTGTTACAAAAAAATTCATACTCTATCTAAGAAATTTAATCAGTAAAACCACAAAGAAGAGCGCATCTAATATTTCGTCAGATGTTGAATTCTCGCAGAAAATCGTTGCGTTAAGCGAACTCGATGCGGTCATTGCATTTGAACCGTTCAATGACATATGGATGTTACCAGTTGAAAACTGTAAAGCCTTGGCAGTAGGCTGGTTTTACGATGCAGTACCAAAAAGAATACATGAGGGAGAAAATTGGAACCCTGATCTTTTTGATACCTTCGTCAGTTTAATGGCACTTCGGGCAAACCACATTTTCTGTGATTCGAAAAGTGCGGAAAGCGATCTGCATTATTTCTTCCCAGCATCACTTGGAAAAACCTCGGTCATTCATCTTGGCCACGATATCGAACGGTTTGAAAAAAGGCTTTCTGATTCCGATGCAACTAAAACTCTGTGTGATGCAGGTGTTAACCCATTAATCCCTTATTTTCTTTTTGTAGGAACAGTGGAACCCAGAAAAAACATCACGGGGATATTGCTTGCTGCTCAAAAACTTAAGCAAATAAAACCAGATGTTTCGTTTCAAATTGTTCTCATTGGCCAAATCCATGGGCAACATGAAATCCGAAGGATGATCAAAGAAACAAACGCAACACTTCAAGTGCATGCGCTCGAATATCTGCCCGACAATCAAATTAGCACCTTCATGAATCGTGCAACGGGATTTGTATTCCCCTCCAAGTGGGAAGGATTTGGAATTCCAAATTTGGAAGCAATGACTGCAGAAACTTTGGTTATAACATCAGACCTTGGCCCGATGCCTGAAGTATGTGGAGAACACGCACTGTATTGCGATCCTTACGATCACACTAGTATTGCAATGCAAATGCTAAAGTGTTTGGAAATGCCTAAAGAAGAAAGAGCGCAAAGGTTGAAAGCTGCAAAACTTCACGCTTCGCAATATACATGGAAAAAAGCTGCAGGAGAAATGATGAACACCGTCAACCAGTTATTAGAAGCTAGAAAAAAATCGTAGTAAGAATAGAAAGTTCTATTTTTCGTCTTCAGTATCATCATCGGGATTAGCGCCATCGGTTGGGGTATTAAACCCTAGTTCGGTGGGCCTGGCTTCAACGCCTTGAGAATCTCGCATCATCTCGCAGAATCGGTTTGAAGAAAGTTGAAGAACCCTTAAGCATCGTTGGAAAACAGATTTGCAATTATCAATGGGTTCACAAAACATTTCGACCCCGGCCCAGACTTTGTCACCCAACTGATAAAGTTTTACAACCTTCATTTCAGCATTAATATCCATGATGAAGCTAGCCGCTTTTTCTTCTTCGTCAGGGGTGCTGATTTCCCAGAAGGCGGGGTAAACAAGCCTGAAATAGCTATTATCCTCCTCTTCTACAAAAAGAAGATAAGTCACCGCTTCATGTTTGAAAACAATATCGCCATCATCGTCCTGCGATGGCCTATAGCCTTCTTCCTGAAGAAAATCCATAAACAACTGCTGTTTAGATTGCATACTACTCCCCAATATAAGCAAGAACTGTAGTACTACCTTACAGGGAAAAAGGTATCACAGGCAAGCTGATTCGAAAAGAATCAGGAGGGTATTTCCAAAATATTTATAGGGGAGTAATTGGTAGCGTAATCCTTGTTTTTATCAAGGACTTTACCATTACCTGAACTATTAGCATTAGTGGAAACGATAGCAATTTTTTTGCCTGCGGGGTGAAGTG
>DBCB01000361.1:0-13151 GCA_002303765.1 Planctomycetaceae bacterium UBA969 | reverse complement strand
TGCAAACGAATGACAATTAGGCATGGTTGCGAGGTTGATAAAAGGTTGGGTTTCGCCCATGAGATTAAAGAATACTTTTCCGTTACCGGGCTGCCCGCTGCTAACTCCAGCAAGAATGGAATCGGTAATAAAAAGCAAATCGTAAACATAACCATCGTTTTCGCTACCCGACTGGATGCGGGAGATTTCTTTACCAGATTTCCAATCAAAAATAATTACAAGTGAAGGGCCCTGCACAAATCCACCCCGGTTAGGATTAATACCGCCACATGCAAGCTTCTCACCTTTGGAATCAAATGCGAAGCAGCGCACGCCGCCTACATCTTGCAGGCGATCGAGTTTATACATCGCAGAAGCATCAAGTTCACGAAGTTTTTTTCCGGTAGACGCATCGATTTGGGCAATTTTTCCGTGCAAGTCGCCCACCAAAATGGCTTTGGAATCTGGAGTAAATGCAACAGAAAGAGGATCCCAGGAGAAATCTTTGAATTCTTTGACGAGTGCGCCATCAGTAGCAGACCAAACTTTAATAAGTTTATCGGTGCCACAAGTTGCAAGCAGTTTGCCACCGGGGCTAGAGGAAATTTTCCGAATCCAGCCATCGTGAGCTTTATCATTTTTCCAGATTGGTTTGGATTCTTTATCAAGGTAACTGGAAGCGATCAATTTGCCCCAGGAGTCTGCAGAGTACAAAACCTTATTGGTAGGATGAAAAGCGATGGCTTGCACCCAACCATTATGGCCGGTGATAGAGGTTAGTTCCGTGAATTTGTCTGTGGAAGAATCCCATCTGCGGACCGAACCATCAAAGCAAGCTGCAGCAAGTACATTACCACAAGGGCTGAATCGAGCAGCGCAAATTTGAACCGGGCAAGCAAGATCAATGATTTTCTTGGTCTTATATTTTAGTGCCAGCTCTTTAGAATCTTCCTTCATCGAAATATCCCCTCATAAGATTCATATTAGTTAAGCAAGGACTTCAGAAATAATCTTGCACTCTTCATTAGCGATAGGCAAAGGTTGCCCTTGGTTATCGTATTCGGTTTCAGAAGAATCGATGCCTAGGGCTTTGAACCATACATGAAACATGGAGCCGATATCGTGCGCATCGCCTTCAACTGCGGTGCCAAGTTTGTTGGTTTTCCCAGAAGCTAGGCCTTTTTTAAGGCCGCATCCAGCCATAGCCAAAGACCAGGCTTCGGGCCAGTGATCGCGTCCAAGATGCCCATTGATGCGTGGAGTTCGACCAAATTCAGACATAAGTATTACAAGAACATTATCGAGCATGCCGCGCTGCTGCAAATCTTCAAGCATAGCGGAAAACGCCATGTCTACCTTGGGAACCAAACTAAGATGGCCATTAAAGTTATCGCCATGCGTATCCCACCCATACGAGGTGACTTTAACAAAACGCACACCAGCTTCGAGCATGCGCCTAGCTTGAAGCATATGCCTACCGAATTCGGTAATGCCATATCGTTCAAGTTCTTTGGAAGGGATTTTCGATTGGTCAAAAAGATCGATGCGTTTTTGCAATTTTGAAGCCATATCAAAAACAGTGCTTGAAGCCTCGCTACTTTCTTTTCTTCGAGCAAGCCTGTAAGTTTTATCAAGTTTTTCGCGAAGCTCATTGCGAGCTAGATCCGCATCAAGAGAAACAGATTCTGGCCTAAGGAGGTTTTCGGGCGCTTTGCCATCACCAAAGGCAATCGCACCATATTTAGGGCCTAAGAACCCAGCATCTTTCGTAATAAACCCTCCACTCATCGGCTTGATCCAAACATAAGGGGGCATGCCAGAAGAGCAAGGGCCCATCAATTTGGAAACAGCAGAACCAAGATAGGGATAGGTAACGCCGCGGTTTTTTGGATCGCCCCGCTGAATTCGATCCACACCTGCAGAATGCGAATTATCCTTGGTGCTAAGGCTTCGAACCAAAACAAGTTTATCCATATGGGTTGCGGTTTTAGGCAAAAGCTCGGAAATATGAATACCGGGAACTTTGGTGGGAATAGCCCTAAACGGTCCACCAAAAGTAGTGTTTGGCTTAGGATCCCAACTTTCAAGTTGACTCATGCCACCATCGAGCCAGATAAACAAAACCTGCTTGTCGTTTTTACGAAGCTCTTCAGCGATAGCAGGTTGTGCAATCATCCCTGATGCCCCTATAGAGGCAGCGCCCAAAGTGGAAGCCCCAAGCCATTCTCTTCGCGAAAATAAATGATCATGAGGCGTGCATAAGTTTTTCATTTTAATTCTCTAATTACGAATCAATGGTTTAAATTAAACTCTGAAGAAGCAAGTAAAGCCCATACTAAATTTACAACACCGACCTCACCTGCACTTACAGGCTTCGAAAGAAAATCGAGCGCATCCTTAGTTTCCTGCGGTTCGGGTTTGCGTGAAAGTATTACAAGGTAAGCTTTCTCAATCATTACATTATCTGTCTTCATTTTAACTAATGCCGCAGTGGTGTTTTCTGCCTCTGGTTTTAACAACCCAAGCACTGCCTCATCATTCAACAGAAAAAGTGCAGCCTTTAATGAAAACGCAATCTCATCTTCGGGGTCGCGTGCAGCGTTGGCAAAAGCCTTAGCAAACTTCACTTTCAAAGCATCGGGCATTTCAGGTTCGTTGCCACCTTTTCTTTCAAGTTTTCCATAACGACCTGTAGCGACCAAAATCGATGCGAGTAGCTGTTCAGCGGACAATCGCTTTTCGATCGCAGTTGCAAAAAGCACTGGGTTTTCAGGAGTTTTACCCATTTCGACTTTACTGGAACGCTGATAAACTTTGGTGTTTGCGAGTTCAGTTAATAGCCATTTAAAATCAAACTGATGTGCGCTAAATTCTTTTGCAAGAAGAGCGAGCAATTCTGGATGCGAAGGTGGATTTCCCGCATGATGCAAATCCAAAGGATGAACCAATCCCCTACCCATCATTATGAACCACATGCGATTCACAATATTTTTTGAAAAATCAACGTTCTCCGGAGAAGGCAATTGTTCAGATAGTTTTTCGAGAGGGCTGAACTTGGGCACTCCCAATATCTTCTTCTTGGGATCTGCAGGAACCAAAAACTCTTCGCCCTTCTTAAACTCAGGGATTACGACTTCAGCCATTCCTGGAACCTTTGGGGCAATCTCTTTTTTCTCTTTCTTAAAGACGGACATAAACTCCATTTTTTTTGCAGTCAACTTTTCACCCACGATACCGGCCTTGGCATCAACAAGATACGTGTTTTGAAAAAAAGCAAACAACCCTTTGAAGTCTGCCTGTTTATATTCATCGATAAAAAGATGGTCATGACATTCTGCACAGCGGAAGTCCTTGCCTAAAAACAATCTACCCACATCCCGGGTAAGGGCGGAATAATCAACAGGGTTTTGGCCGTAGTTTTCCAACCTTTTAGAGAAAAAGAAGTTGGCGCCTTTCAAATCTTCTTTGCTGTTTATGCCCCGCAGGATTTCCTTTGCCATCACATTCCAACCTTTATTTTTCTTGAAGGATTCTTCAAGGTATTTGATCCACTCTGCATTATCGCCCAATCGTTCCATGAAATGAATATGAAAGGTATTGGCCATCTGTTTTGAATAAGCAGGGGAACTTATAAGCTGAGCGATCAACAGTTTGCGTTTATCCAAAGCCTTGTTGGCAACAAAAGAATCAACTTCAGCAAGGGTGGGGATACGGCCTGCAAAATCAAGATAAACCCTGCGCACAAACTCGTAATCATCAGATTGCTTGCTAACAACCTTGCCTGTAAGTTTAGCATCAATCAACGCATCGATCTGTTCATGAAAAGATGGTTCTGCAGCAACACTTTGGCTCAGCAGCAACATCAGAAATAAAAACACGGGAAAGAATCGTAATAAAAATCGGTTCATTGAAACCTCGGCCAGCAACTACTTAGGTGGGAAAAACAACAGCAGTTATAAAATCTAGCATAACATATTTGGCGATTAAACAATCAAAAAATCGGGGTATTCAACTATTCTTAGTAGCGTGCAAAACCCGTGGGTTCCGCCCTCCATCTAAAATCGTAGGGTGTAACTGAAATTCAGAATAAGCCTTAAACCTAGCTCGCGAAGATTCTTCTTGGGGAGACCCAATTTCGATAAACAAATGCCCACCTGCGTTCAACCTTGACCCTGCGCCTGCGAGGATTTGGTCGAATACGGAGAACCCATCGCCACCCCCGCTCAACGCCAGTCTTGGTTCATAATCCTTAACATCCTTATCCAAATCTTTAATATCGCTATCAGGAATGTAGGGTGGATTACTAACGATAGCATCAAAGGCCAAGGCTTTTTCCAGCGGCGTGAACAAATCTCCCTCAACAAAGCTAACCCGGTCTGCAACCTTATTCGCAATTGCATTCTTAGATGCAACCGCCAAGGCCTTGGGACTGATATCAAGTGCAACTATCTTTACTTGGGGAAGGGATTTGGCCAACGCAATTGCAATACAACCTGATCCGGTTCCGAGATCTAGGATTGTTTTCCAGTTTTCTTTTTTTGCAATTCGAAGGGCAACATCGACCAAGCACTCGGTATCTGGCCTGGGGATTAAAACATCCTGATTGACAAAAAAAGGAAGGCTGTAAAATTCCTTGCTGGCGACAAGATAAGCGACGGGGCACCCCTCTGCCCGCCTTCGTACCAGATCGCGAAACTTTGCTTTCGAATCTTCCTCAATAGGTTCATTATAGCGGGCATATAAATCAATGCGTTTTAGTTTAAGCGCATGGGCAAGAAGAACTTCTGCGTCTAATCTGGGTGAATCACAACCTTTTTTGACAAAATACTGGGCAGTCCAATCAAGTAAGGATCCAACTGTCCATTCTGTTTCAGGTTGCATGAAAGTACTTTTGGAAAAAGGTCAGGTGAGTTTTGCTTGCTGAAGCCTGATCTTTCTATCTTGTTCGCGTAACGCCTTGAAAACATCGCCTAGTTCGCCCAGCATAATCGCATCCAACCTATAAATATTTAGGTTGATACGATGATCGGTAAAACGATTTTGGGGGAAGTTATAAGTTCGTATACGTTCACTGCGATCCCCCGAGCCAATCTGCTCTTTTCGCGCAGCAGATCGTTCATCATGAGCTTTTTTCATCATCATTTCTAAAACGCGGGAACGAAGTACACGCATCGCTTGTTCGTAATTTTTATGCTGGCTACGCTGATCCTGACACTTTACTTCAAGGCCCGTGGGTTTATGAACGATACGCACAGCAGATTCTGTTTTATTAACATGCTGCCCACCAGCGCCACCCGCCCTCATACGTTCCCATTCGATATCTTCATCGCGGATTTCTACCTGAACATCATCGGGTTCGGGCAATACTGCAACTGTTGCTGCAGAGGTATGAATTCGCCCTTGGGTTTCGGTTTCTGGCACTCTTTGCACACGGTGCCCACCACTCTCAAACTTTAAGAATTGATAGGCGTTATCGCCTTCCAAGCTGAAAATCACATCTTTATAGCCGCCATGCTCGCCATTACTAAAGGAGATGTTTTCAACCTTCCACCCTTGGCTGCGTGCGTAATAAGTGTACATGGTGTAAAGGTCTCCTGCAAAAATTGCAGCTTCATCACCGCCTGTACCAGCGCGAATTTCAACAATAAGCCTGTCGTAATTCTCGTCACCTGCCAAGAGAAAATCTTCCAGCTTAATCTTCAATTCATCTCTGCGCGTTACCATCTCAGTCAATTCGTTCTGAGTGTAGGCAAGCATCTCTGCATCTTTTGCATCAATCAGCGCAAGCATCTCTTCGGCAGCAACAATATCGGCTTCTAGTCTTTTAAATTCTTCGAATGGTTTAACCTGCTTGACAAGCTTACCATGTTCTTTGGCAATGGTTGCAAACTTGAGTCTGTCTGAAACAATAGTTGGGTCCGAAAGCAGGAATTCCAGCTCTCTGTGTCGTGCCACCATGGATTCGAATGCGGCCAGCATGGATATTTCACTTTGGGTTTAAAATGCCGATGCCCCTACCCCGTCCAACGACAGAGCAGGGGCATCAAGAATATTAGAAACTACTTAGCGGCTTCAGCAGGTGCTTCTTCGCCAGTCTTTTTGCGCTTGTCCCAATTGTATTTTTTCTGGAACTTTTCAATACGACCTGCAGTATCAACAAACTTCATCTTTCCAGTAAAGAAAGGATGACATGCAGCACAAATTTCCACCATGATGGTTTTCTTGGTACTGCGGGTCACAAACTTGTTACCGCAACCGCATGTAACAGTTGCTTCAACATATTCTGGATGAATCTTAGCCTTCATATTATTCTCCGGTTTTCATAAACTTCTTAATTGTTTATTCTAGAACATAGGTGTTACTTGCGACAAGGGTAACAACCCGAACTTACTCAATTTATTATGGTTCCCATGGAATTTATCACCAACTTTGATCATTCTCTAGCTTCCCAAAATCTTGATTTTGTTCCCCCCGCATGGCTGGATCAGCTTCTAAGGAACTCCACTTACCTCGGGGACTCCCGCCTCATGATATTCCTTATCCCATTGCTAGGAATATACTTACAACGAATCAAAGGTTGGGGTACAGCTTTAATTTTCGTACTAGGGGCCTCAAGCGCTTGCTTAACCTGCGAAGCCGTCAAGCATTTAGTTAACAGGTCTAGGCCCGAGGTATCCCAAATGCGGCTAGACGGAATAAAAGTTCCAACTTCGCCAAGTTTTCCTAGCGGGCACACCTTTTCCGCCTCTGCCCTCTACCCTGGCATAGCATTAATATTGGTGCGTTTTTCCTCATCCCTGCCCCTCAAAATCGCACTGCCCCTAATAAGTTTCGGACTAGCTCTCTTGGTTGGCTACACCAGAATCTATCTGGGAGTTCACTTTTTCTCTGATGTAGTTGCTGGCCTTGTTGGAGGCCTAACCTTTGCATTAGCAATGGCTTTCCTTATTCCTAAACCAGTTAGCCCAACACCTAGCACAAAAATTGCTGCAACATCATCCTTGTTAACTTAAATTGCTCAAGGGTAATTTGAATCTTGGGTTGGTCAAGCAATGCCCATTGACAAGATTCACCACGGGTTGATCAAGCACCAAGCGCCTAACTTCTTCTGCGCCTTTTCTGCGCATTTCAATAAACCCTTCCACCGAATAAAAAGCACTATGTGGCGTTAGTAAAACCTTAGGATGCTTACGTAATCTTTCATCATCCAAGGGTTCTTTTTCAACAACATCAAGCGCTGCAAACGCAAGCTGACCCGATTCCAGCGCACGCACTACCGCATCGCCCGAAACACATGGACCTCTAGCTGTATTTACCAAGTATGCCCCCTTGGGAAGTAATGCAAGAGATGCATCATTCACAATATGCTTTGTTTTAGGGGTTAATGGCGTATGCACGCTTACGAAAAGGCATTGAGGAAGCATTTCCTCTAATGAATGGCATCGTTCCATGCCAATAGCCTTATCGAGACCGGGCGTTGCAAACGGATCATAAAATAACACCCGCAAACCCAAAGCTTTAAACCGAAGAGCGGCGGCGGTACCAATTCTACCACACCCGATCAGCCCAATGGTTTTGCCTCGCAGCCTAGGCGCCCCAAAAACGTGATTAGGTTGCCAGCCGCCAGATCGAATATCGTCGTAGCAGGGAATTAATCTGCGGGCGATTGCCAACAGCAGCATAACTGCATGGTCTGCAACTTCTTCAGTTCCATAATCGGGAACATTACAAACCGCGATGCCTTTTTCACCTGCAGCTTTAATATCAACATTATCATAACCCACTCCGCAGCGAACAATGCCCTTGCATTGATCAAGCTTGGCGATGATGCGAGCAGAGATTTTGATGTCATGAAAAACCAGAATGCCTTTAACTTTAGAGGCAAAGGGATCGATATCCGTATCCGTATGAGTGTTAAGGATTTTGATATCAGCACAACTTTCGAGAACCGGGTTTTCGATGTCTGCTTCTTCGAGGTAATCGGTGATAAGCACTAGCGGTTTTTCAATTGCCATTGATTGCTCCTTAGGTTTGCATCTTCATAATGTTTATCTTAGGAACCAGAGGGAAAATGTGGAGTTGAATACGAGAAGCGGCATGTGTTTTTCAAAGTGGGTGAATCTTTGGGTTCTCTTACGGTTGTAATGAATAGGGGGTGGGATAATAAGGATTAATCGCAAATGTGGGGTTCGAAACGGTTCTTCAACTTGGTTTAATAGATGATCGATTGCAAATAAAGGTTCGATAATACTTTTAAAGCAATTGATTAAAATGACTGATAGTTTAAACGAAATTATGGGAAATTGATGAGAACAGATGAACCGTGGTACAAGGATGGCCTAAAATTCAAATGTACACAATGTGGCAACTGCTGTACGGGTGAACCGGGGTATGTATGGGTTACCGAGGAAGAGATGCAAGCTATTGCAGATTTTACCAAAGAACCTTTGGAAGAAGTTAAGCAGTTAAGGGCAAGAAAAGCCAAGGGACGATACACTTTGCGAGAAAAAGCTAATGGCGATTGTGTGTATTTGAGCGAAAGCAAAGGTTGCACGATATACGAAATAAGGCCGGTGCAGTGTCGAACATGGCCATTTTGGGAAAGTACCGTGGGCACCCCCGAAGATTGGGAAGAAACAAAAAAGGTTTGCCCTGGTTCGGGTCAGGGAGATTTAATTAGCTCGGAAGAGATAACAATGCGCTTGAAGCGACTACGATTGTAAGTAATAATAAAGGCGTAATTCCTACCTGAAGAAGTTAGCCTTAAAACCTGCCTTAGCACTTAATTTGGAACTACAATGGTGATATTTAACACAAAGTTGAAAATGGTTCTTCTAAGCATTCCAGCAATGCTGGTTATGTTTACTATCGCTTCTAGTGTTCCTAAAGCACATTCTGCAGATAAAGAACCCATCGCTAACTTTGACAATGATATTTACCCGGTTTTAAAAAAGCATTGCCAAGGTTGTCATAATGACAAGCGTAAAAGTGGTGGCTTTAATTTATCCAAATATAAGAACCTCGCAGACATCAAGAAAGACATGAAAACTTGGGAAAGGGTTGCAGATAATCTTCGTACAGGCGATATGCCCCCTCCAGGAAAACCCAAGCCTACTAATATGCAACTAGATGTTGTGAATCGCTGGATGGATACTCAGGTTTTCGAGTTCAGTTGCGTGGGTCAGAAAGATCCCGGCAAAGTCACCATGCGCAGGTTGAATCGTTTGGAATACAACAATACCACCCGTGATCTTTTGGGGGTCAATTTCAAACCTGCGGAAGAGTTTCCCGCAGATGATGTTGGCTACGGTTTCGACAACATCGGTGATGTGTTGACCATGCCCCCCATTCTTATGGAAAAGTATCTGGATTCAGCGGAAGATATCATCGAGATGGTTTTCAAGAACCGCTTTGTCTTCACCAAGTACCTTAAGGTTCCATCACCCGAGAAAGTAACTTCCGCAGACTTCCCAAAAATTCTGGAAGATATTGCAACCAAGGCGTATCGCAGACCTGCAACCAACGATGAAGTGGAAAAATTAGTAAAGCTTTGCGAGATGCTGGTGAAAAAGGGTGAGACACCCTCCAATGCATTAAAAGCTGGTCTTCAAGCCATTTTAGTTTCACCCAAGTTTCTCTTTCATGTAGAAATAGATCCCGACCCAAACAGCACCGCTCCCCATCAGGTAAACCAGTTCGAACTTGCAAACCGATTGTCGTACTTCTTATGGAGCACCATGCCCGACTCGGTTTTGTTTGATCTTGCCAAGCAGAATAAACTCTATGAAAAAGGCGTGATTGAGGAACAGGTTACACGCATGCTTAAAGACCCGAAGGCAAAGGCATTCACCCTTAACTTCCCTGAACAATGGCTTCATCTTCGCAATCTTAAAACCATCAATCCTGACAAAGCCAAATTCCCGACCTTCACCGATGCCTTGCGCGATGACATGTCTAAAGAGGCAGAACTTTTCTTCGAATACATCACCAAAGAGAACCGCAGCATTCTTGAACTACTTGATGCTGACTACACCTTTTTAAACCTTCGGCTTGCGACCCATTATGGTATTAAGAATGTGACCAAGCCCGAGTTCACCAAGGTCACCTTCACTGATAATCGCAGGGGTGGCGTATTAACCCAAGCGGGCGTGCTAACTATAACTTCAAACCCGACCCGTACTTCCCCGGTTAAGCGTGGAAAATGGGTGCTCGATAATATTCTTGGTACACCCCCGCCACCGCCTCCTCCTAATGTCGAAGAACTTAAGGAAGATGATAAAGCCCTGACTGGCACATTAAGGCAACGCATGGAACAGCATCGGGCGAACCCTAATTGCGCCACCTGCCATCTTAAAATGGATGCGCTTGGCTATGGGCTTGAAAACTTTAATCCCGTGGGCATATGGCGCGACAATGATGGCGACAAACCGATTGATGCTTCAGGGGATCTTCCCGGAGGCGAAAAATTCAACGGCCCTGCTGAGCTTCGCAAAATCTTACTCACAAAATCCGACCTTTTTGCTCACTGCCTTTGCGAAAAGCTGTTAACCTATGCTACCGGCAGAGGTATGGAACGAGCCGACAACTGCACTATTGACACAATTGTTGAGAAAACAAAAAAAGATAACTTCAAGATGCAAGACCTGATCATCGAGATAGTTAAAAGTGAACCTTTCCAAATGCGTAAGGCAAAACGAGGAGCGAAATCATGAGCAAGCAATTATCCCGCAGAACCGTACTTCAAGGCATTGGCGCAAGCTTGGCTCTTCCTTACTTGGAAGCGATGAATGGCTGGACAGCATATGGAGCGCCCGCTGTTGCTGCTACCCCCAAAAGGTTGGCATACTTTTATGTGCCCAATGGCGTGCACATGCAGGATTGGTCGCCTGAAGAAGTAGGGCCCGGTTATAAGATGCCCTTCCTTCTAGAGTCCACTCTGTCTAAATTCCGCGAAGACTTGCTCGTGCTAAGCGGTCTTACGGTTGATAAAGCTCGTGCCAACGGTGATGGGCCTGGCGATCATGCACGCTCTCTTTCATCCTTCCTTACATGCAGGCAGGCACGAAAAACCAATGGTGCAGACATTCGCGCAGGCGTTTCTGTAGATCAGATTGCTGCACAAAAAATCGGACAAGCCACTCGCTTTTCCTCCCTTGAACTCGGGATCGATAAAGGCCAGAACGCTGGAAATTGCGACTCAGGTTATTCCTGCGCTTATTCCAATAACCTTTCCTGGCGCAGTGAATCCACTCCTATGGCTAAGGAAAACGATCCAAAGCAGGTTTTCGAACGCCTCTTCGCTTCTTCAGGTGAAACTTCCGCTTCTCTTAAAAAACGCGACAATATTCGCAAATCTATCCTCGATGTTGTTGGTGAAGATGCCAATTCCCTTCGAGGCAAACTAGGCGCAACCGACAAACGCAAACTCGATGAATACCTTTCCGCAGTTCGCGAAATAGAAATGCGGCTTAACAAATCTGAGAGCAACCAGATCCCAGCTCCAAAGTTCACTCCTGCTGAATCTGCAAGGCCCACAGGCATCCCAAAAGAATTCCAAGACCATTGCAGACTTATGTTCGACATGATGGCACTGGCATTCCAAGCTGACCTTACCCGCGTTGCAACTTTTGTCATCGCAAATGAAGGCAGCAATCGAAACTACAAAAGCATTGGCGTTGCTGAAGGGCATCACGAACTTTCGCACCACGGTAATGACAAAGCCAAGCACGAAAAGATCAAGAAAATCAATCAGTATCATCTTCAGCAGTTTGCTTACTTCCTTGAAAAGCTTAAGGGCACCAAGGAAGGCAATGCTTCCATCCTCGATAGCTCCATGCTGGTATATGGTAGTGCCATCGGCGATGGTAACAGGCATAACCACGACGAGCTTCCAATCCTTGTTGCGGGCAAAGGCGCGGGCACCATTAAAACAGGCCAGCATTTACGCTATGCCAAAGATACCCCTCTCGCCAACCTGCATCTTTCCCTTTTGGAGCGCATGGGAGTTGCCCTGCCCTCTTTTGGTGACAGCACCGGTAAGCTTGAAAATATTGGCAGCTAAACTCTGCGACATTCTGAGGCCTACATGAAACATCCAGAAGAACACACGACTAAAAGCACGTCTCTTCTGGAACTTGATGTACTTGCGATATATGCAGAAGCAGATGCGGAAGTCAAACACGCAGGCCCGGTTTGCCTTTCCTCTGGTAAATGCTGCAGGTTTAAGGAATACGACCACACTCTTTTTATTTCAAGCATTGAAGCTGCAGTGCTTTTAAAGCATGCCCCAGCCTACGAGAAGCCCACAGATTCGGGCTTCTGCCCTTTCCAGAAAGAGAATCTTTGTACCGCACGCGAACCCAGACCTCTTGGTTGCAGAATTTATTTTTGCGATCAAGGTTATCAGGGTAAGATGCTTGAGTTATCGGAAAAGTTCACCCGCAAGTTAAAGGATCTCGCAGATGAAAAACAACTTCCTTGGCATTATGCCCCATTGCACCACTTCCTCGATCACCCAGAAAATGCAGCTCCTCTTTAGCTCGCTTTTTCTTGCAGGAGCTTTTGCCCTCTTTAATTCTGGAACTGCGATTGCAGAAGACTGGCCTACTTGGCTCGGGCCCCGTAGAGATTGTTCTTCACTTGAAACATTAAAACCTTGGTCTGATGCCCCAAAAGTTCTTTGGAAACTTCCGATCGGTGAAGGCCATAGCTCTCCTGTTATTCATGCAGGCAAAGTCTACCTGCACTCCCGCGTCAAAGATAAAGATGAAGAAGTGCTTACATGTTTTGAAGCAACTTCAGGCAAACAGCTTTGGGCGACTCCTTACAAGCGGGCAGCATTTACCAGTGTTTTTGGACTCGGACCTCGCGCCACCCCTTCCATTTCTGATAACCGTATTTTCACCTTTGGTGTCACGGGCATTCTTTCATCGTTTAACCTTGCGGATGGAAAAATCAACTGGCAGGTTGATACCCTTTCCAAGTTCAAAGCTGCGAACCTCTACTTTGGAACTTCCTGCTCGCCCCTTCTTGTTGATGATAAAATCGTTGTCGAAGTAGGTGGCAAAGGAGCTTCCATAGTTGCATTCAATCAAAAAGATGGCACCACCGCTTGGCAAACCCTCGATGACAAATCCAGCTACAGTTCACCTACCCTTTGGAAGGATGGCGAC